>JBPCOK010000050.1:0-4762 GCA_051000335.1 Candidatus Limnocylindria bacterium
TCGAAGACCTCCAGACAGATGTCGAGCTCGTCGGTGGAATGCTCGGCGGTGACGATGGTGCGCACGCGGCTCTTCTCCTCCGGCACCGTCGGAAAGCCGATCCCCATGGCGAACACGCCTTCCTCGAAGAGACGATCGCTGAACCGATGCGCAAGGGCACCCGCGCCGACGATCACCGGCGTGATCGGCGTTTCGCTGTTGCCTGTGTCGAAGCCCAGCGTCTCGAGGCCCGCCTTGAAGTGTCGAGTGTTCGCCCAGAGCTTGTCAATGAGCTCAGGCTCCGACTCCAGCACGTCGATCGCGGCAAGGCAGGCTGCCGCCACCGCCGGCGGGTGCGACGTGGAGAAGAGGAAGGGTCGCGCCCGATGCTCGAGAACCGTGCGCAGGGCGGCAGGGCCGGCGACGTAGCCACCCAGCACGCCGATCGCCTTCGATAGTGTCCCGACCTGGACCTGCACACGACCGTTCAGGTCGAAATGGTCGATGCTTCCCCGTCCATTGCGGCCGAGGACGCCGGAGGCATGCGCGTCGTCTACCATGACGATGGCATCCGCCTCCTCGGCTGCCTCGACGATCTCGGGCAATTTCGCGATGTCGCCGTCCATGCTGAAGACACCATCGGTGATGACCAGGATGGTGCAGTTGGCATCGGCCTCGCGAACTTCCCCGAGCGCCTGGCGCAGGCCCTCCATGTCGGAATGCGGATAGATCTTGCGCTCCGCCTTCGTGAGGCGGATACCATCGATGATGCTGGCGTGGTTGAGCGCGTCGCTGACGATGACCGCGCCCTCCGGCGCCAGGATCGGGATGACGCCGGTGTTCGCCGTGAACCCGGACTGGAAGGTCAGCACGGCCTCGGTGTGCTTGAACGCGGCGAGGCGCGCCTCGAGCTCCTCGTGCAGAGACATGGTTCCCGCGATCGTGCGGACCGCCCCCGAGCCGGCTCCGTAGCGCTCGACGGCCTCGATGGCTGCCATCTTCAGCCGTGGATGGGTGGCGAGCCCGAGGTAGTTGTTGCTGCTGAGCGTGATCACCTCGCGACCATCGATGACGCATCGACTCTTCTGTTCGCTCTCGACCACCCGCAGGCGCCGATAGAGGCCCTTCGCCCGGAGCTCGTCGATCTCGGCTTCGAGGAACGCCAGCGGGTTGCGCGATCGCGACGGTGCATCGGCCATGTCGCCAAGGATACCGGCACGCGAGGTCCGCGGTCCGTGGCCTCGCTCGATGGATCGGGTGAAATTCGCTCGACCGATCGAGTCCGCCCGCCGTGGGCGCCTACGGGACGAGAACGACCTTGCCCGCATGGCGGGAGCCGATGAGCTCGAAGGCCCGTTCCCAATCGGCCAGGTCGAGCCGATGCGTGAGGATCGGCGACACGTCGAGCGCGCCGGAGCGCAGGAGGGCCTGGGTCCGCTCCCAGGTGTCGTAGACCCGGCGCCCGTAGATCCCGTGCAGCCGCAGGCCCTTCATGATCACCAGCTCGGACAGGTCGACCTGCGGCGGCTCTCCAAAGATTCCCAGCAGCGAGATGGATCCACCGCTGGTGACGGACCGCAGGCCCTGCGCGAGGGCGTGGGGCGAGCCGCTCATCTCGAGTACGACATCGACGCCATCGCCGCCGGTCGCGGCCATGATCCGATCATCCGCGTCGGGGTCTGACGCGTCAAGCGCGACCTCGGCACCCATGGCCCGCGCAAGGTCGAGCCGATAGGCCTCAGTGTCCGTGGCGATCACGAGACTGGCGCCGGCCGCCCTGGCGATGCCGACCGCGCACAGGCCGATGGGTCCGCATCCGGTGACCAGTACCGAGCGCCCCTCGATCGGCTCGACGAACGCGGCGTGGACCGCGTTGCCCATCGGCTCCTGGAGCGCCACGACGGCCGGGTCCAGGCCATTCGACTCGATGGCGTTCGCCTCGGGAATCACGACCTGCTCGGCGAACCCGCCGTCCACGTGGACGCCGATCACGCGCAGGTTCCGACACAGGTGCATCTCGCCACGCCGGCATTGCGCGCAGGTCCAGTCGAAGATGTGGGATTCGACCCCGACGAGATCGCCCTCGCGGACGCGCGTCACGCCGGCTCCCGCCTCCATCACCGTGCCGGCCAGCTCGTGACCCAGGATCCGTGGCGGTACGAGGTTCTCGGCCGCCCAATCGTCCCACTCGTAGAGATGATGGTCGGTGCCGCAGATGCTGGCGGCGTCGACCCGCAGCAGGACCTCGCCCGGCCCGGGTCGGGGTTCCGGCCGCTCGATCAGCTCCGCTCCCGGGCCGGGCCGGGTCTTCACGAGGGCTCTCACCGGGAGCCGATGCCCGCAGCAGATGCGTGATCGTCGCTCCTCGGCACCTCGTCGACGATCGGGTTCTCGATCGCGCCGATCCCGTCGATCTCGCAGCGCATCACGTCTCCGCCGACGAGGTAGCGCGGCGGATTCTGATAATGCCCCACCCCGGCCGGCGTGCCGGTGGCGATGATGTCGCCCGGCTCGAGCGTGATGGTTCGGGAGGCGAACGCGACGATGGTCGTGACGTCGAAGACCATCTCGGCGGTCGATGAGTCCTGCCACGGCTCGCCGTTCACGAACGACCGCATGCGCAGCTGCTGCGGATCGGCGATCTCGTCGGAGGTCACGACCGCCGGGCCCATCGGCGCGAACCCGTCGGAGCCCTTGGCGCGCAACCACTGCCGATCCTCTCGCTGCAGGTCGCGCATCGTGACGTCGTTGAGGATCGTGTATCCGAAGACGGCCGCAGCCGCCTCATCTCGCCCGATCCGCAAGGTACGACGCCCGATGACGATCGCGAGCTCGCATTCGAGGTCAAGCTGCTCGGTCGCGGTCGGGCGCATGACCGGCAGCCCGGGATCGGTGACCGCGTTCGCGAACTTGCTGAACAGCATCGGGTAGGACGGCGGCTGGATGGACTGCTCGCGGCAATGATCGTGGTAGTTCAGCCCGACGCAGATGATCTTTCCCGGACGCGCGATGGGAGCACGGAGGTCCCGCGCTTCCGTCTCCACGGCCGGGGCGCGGTCCGCGAGGTCCGCGAGGTCGGTCAGCGCGATCCCTCGCTCGAGGAGATCTCGCAGGTCGGTCGCGCCGCCGAGTGCCGTGATGTCCCGAACGCCATCGGCGCGCCGCACGCCGAGACGTCGCTCTCCGCGGTCGTTCCCGTAGGCGATGAGATGCACGCGGCGGAGTATACGGAGGTCAGGGCTCGCTGAAGTAGGCTCGCGCCGAGGCCCGAAGGAGCCCCACGAGAAGGCCGATGGTCAGCGCGATGCCCAGCGGCACCGTGAGCACGTACCAGCCGTTTGCGGCCTGCGCCGGCATCTCGAGCAGGACGGGCGGGAGTCCCGCCAGGATCGGGACCGGCAGCAGCGCGATGCCGATGGCGAAGCGATGCGCGATCTGCTTCCGCTGGAGTGCGGTCGTGATGCCGAACAGCACGGCCGCGAGCTCCACCATCATGAAGATGCCGAGGAGGCTGAACGGCGCCCGCTCGCTGAAATCGATGAACTCGACGATGCGCCCAAGCAGCAGGCCGGTGACCACGAGGAGCCCGAACGCCCACCCGAACCACAGCCGGACGGCAACGGGCGTGGGCGGAGGGTCGTCACTGGATGGGTCCATCCGGCCGATCGTACAGCGTCGGGACGGAGCCGCAGACCACCTACCATGCGGCCATGGGCTGGCTGGCCGAGCTGTTCGAGACGAACCGGATCATCGTGCTGTCCGTCTACGGACAGGTCTTCTTCGTTATGGGCCTGGCCGTCGCGCTGCAGAGCCGCCGGCGCTCGCAGCTCCCGCTGGCGCGTCCGCTCGGATGGCTGGCCGCGTTCGGCATCGTGCACGGCCTGATGGAGTGGGGCTACCTGTTCGTCCCGATCCAGGCGGGGTTCCTGCCCCAACCCGCGATCGAGGCCCTGCTCGTCCTCCAGCTGCTGCTCAAACCGCTGAGCTTTGCCCTGCTCTTCCAGTTCGGAGTGGAGCTCATCCTCAGTGACGGCGAGCGAGCTCAGCATCCACATTCCTGGCTGCGTGCCGTCCCGACGCTCGTCATGGGCCTCTGGGCGGTCGCCACGATCGCGATCTCCGCCACGTTGGCCGATCGATACATCCCCGATCCACGTCCCTGGCTCCCATCGCCGGACCTGCTCCCCGCCCTCGCGGCCGTGGGCGCGCCGCTCGCCGTCGGCGATGTCGTGGCGCGGACCATGCTGGCCCTGCCAGGCTCGGTGGTCGTGGCTTGGGGACTTCGCCGCATCGCGCGCCACGTCGGAACGACCGGGGCATCGGCACTGCGGGCGGCCGCGGTGGCGTTCGTGGTCTACGCTGCCGTCGCTGGCCTCGTCCCATTGCCGGCGCCGTTCCCGCCGGCATCGGTACTGAACGGCCAGACCGTGCTCGACACGCTCGGCGTCCCCATCGAGGTCTTCCGATCGCTTACCGGCCTCGCGATCGCGATCTCCGTCATCCTCAGCCTCGAGGTCTTCGAGCTCGAGACCGACCTGACGCTCGCCGACGCCCGGCGACGCGAGCTGCTCCTGCGAGAGCGAGAGCGCATCGGACGCGACCTCCACGACGGCATCATCCAATCGATCTACGCCGCGGGCCTCCACCTGGAGCAGGCGGCGGCGGACGTCGGGGCAGCCCCGGACGCGACCAGGGAGCGGATCGGTACGGTCCTCGGCGAGCTCAATCGCATCACCGGCGACATCCGGGGCACGATCTTCGACCTCCGATCCGAGGCGCTGGA
>JBPCOK010000168.1:0-12368 GCA_051000335.1 Candidatus Limnocylindria bacterium
GTCGAGTCGTTTCTCGAGCGCTTCCTCGAAGCCCCGGCCGGGCGACTCGGTGCCTCGATCCAGCCGGTCAGCCTGGCGAAGCGAATCGAGCGCGCCATGGACACCAACAAGATCTATCGGGATACCGGCGTCATCGTTCCGAACCAGTACGACCTCCACCTCCATCCGGGTGACTTCGCCGCGTTTGCCTCCTACCGGAGCTCGCTGGAGGATGACCTCGCGCACGGCGTCCTGGCGCGGGCTCGCCACGAGCGGTACAGCCTGGTGGCGCGTCCGAAGGTGCAGATCATCTCGGACGAGTCGACTCGTCGTGGAGAGATCCGCGTCGCCGCCAACGTGATCGACGAGCGAGGGGAGCGGGTGCCCGACGCGATGCCGATGCCGGCCAACTCCGACACGATGATCTTCAACCGTCCCGAAGGTCGCGACGCGCCCGATTCGGCGCGGCGAGCGTACCTCTTGGTGAGCACCCGGGGCAGTCGCGCGGTCCAGTTCGATCTCGGCGGAGCGCTCATCGGCGTCGGTCGCGCGAGTGACAACGACGTCATCGTCGATGATCCGATGGTGAGCCGGCACCACTGCCAGCTGAAGCTCCAGCACGGCGCCTACAGCTTCACCGACCTGGGCAGCCGCAACGGGTCGACCGTGAACGGGCAGCCCGTCAGCCAGATCGCGCTCGGCCCGGGCGACGTGATCGAGATCGGCGATACGCAGATCGAGTTCCAGGTTCGCGCATGACCGCCGACATCCTGAGGATTCTGCTGCTGCTCGCCCAGCTCGGGTTCGTCGCCCTGCTCTACCTGATCCTCGTGCGATTCGCTGGGTCCCTCCTCCGGGACCTGCGAAGCGCGGAAGAGGCGCAGATCACGTCGCGGTCGGGAATCGGGCGCCTCTCCGTGCTCGACTCGCCGGCGGACGAGCCGCCGAATGGCAGCACGATCGCCCTCGGGCCGATCAACTCGATCGGCCGCAACGTCAACAACACGATCTTCGTCGAGGATGACTTCGTCAGCGCCAACCACGCGATGCTCACGTTCCGTGGGCGCAGCTGGTTCGTCGAGGACCAGGGCAGCACGAACGGGACCTACGTCAACGGTCACCGCATCGAGCGAGCGGTGGCATTGAGCTTCGGCGACGAGCTGACCGTGGGCCGCGTCCGCATGCGGCTGGACCGGTGATCTGCCACCCATGAGGATCGCCTGGCGCGGGGCGGAGTTCCGTCTCCTCCTGCCGATCCTGCTCCTCGTTCCCTTCGGCTTCGCGGTGACGAACATCGCGCTGTCCGGTGCCTTCGAGGCGGGGGACCTGACCCTGGCGCTCGGCTACGTGGGGATCTTCGTGGTTGCGCACCTCGTGCTCGTTGCATCGGGCCATCGCGGCGATCAGCTCATGCTGCCCGCGGTCGGGGCCATGGGCGGGCTCGGGATCATCATGCTCAACCGGTTGCCGCAGGACCTCGCGGGGACGAGCGCGTTCGGGCTCGAGCTCGGGATGGCGGCGACGCAGCTGCTCTGGTTCGGCGTCGGGATGATCGCCATGGTGGCCATCGCCATCGGCCTGCGGGACGACGGCATCCTCCGGCACTACAAGTACTCGTGGGCAGCCATCGGGATCGGGCTCCTGGCGGCGACCCTCGTCTTCGGCTACGAGGTCAACGGGGCGCGCCTGTGGATCGACCTCGGCCCGGTCAGCATCCAGCCCGGCGAGCTCCTGAAGATCGTGCTCGTCATCTTCATCGCCGGCTACCTTGCCGAGACGCGGACGCTCCTCACGAGTGCGAGCGTGCGGATCGGCTTCATCAGGATCCCGCCCCTGCCGTACTTCCTGCCGATGCTCGCCCTGTTCGGGGTCGTGATGCTCATCGTGGTGCGGCTCAACGACCTGGGAACGGCACTCCTCTTCTTCGGGATCTTCCTCACCATGCTGTTCGTGGCGACCGGGCGGCGGAGCTACGTGCTCATCGGCCTCGTGCTCTTCGTGGCCGGCTTCTACGTCGCCTACGGGCTGTTCGGTCACGTCCAAACTCGCGTCGACGTGTGGCTCGACCCATTCGCCGATCCGCTCGGGGCGGGGTTCCAGCCAGTGCGCGCCCTCTACGCGCTGGGCCGGGGCGGCGTCTTCGGCGAAGGGCTCGGCCAGGGGCTGATCACCCTCGGCGGCAACCTCACGATTCCCTTCGTGCACACCGACTTCATCTTCACCGCGATCGCGGAGGAGCTGGGCCTGCTCGGGGCGTTCGCACTGCTCGGGTTCGCCATGGTGCTCGTCTTCCGCGGCCTGCGCATCGCCGCGCTGGCGCGGGACGATTTCGGCGCGTTGCTCGCCGTCGGCCTGACCGCCAGCCTCGGACTGCAGACCCTCATCATCATCGGCGGGAACACAAAGCTCATTCCGCTGACGGGCATCACCCTGCCATTCGTGAGCTACGGCGGTTCGAGCGTGGTGGCGAGCTTCATCATGGTCGGCCTGCTGCTGGCGATCAGCCACCGCAGCGGAACCGCGGACGCGGCCTCGGACGCATGATCGCCACCAACGTCCGCCGACTGGGCCTCTACCTCATGCTCGCCTTCGCCGTGGTTTCCGGAAGCATCGTGTGGTGGCAGGTCGTCGAGGCCAACAGCCTCGCCGCGAGGACCGACAACCCGGAGGTCCTCGCCGCACGGCGCAGCCTGCTGCGTGGCACGATCTTCGACGCGAGCGGCCAGGTCCTCGCCTCGTCCGAAGTCGTCGATGGCCTCAGCCGTCGCAGCTACTCCGACGCGGCCTTCACCCACGTGCTCGGATACTCGAGCCTGCGGTTCGGGACGACCGGCCTCGAGCGCGCCTTCGAGGACATCCTCGTCGGTCAGACCGATCCGAACCCGATTCGCGACCTCATCAGCGACATCCTCGACCGCCAGCCGCAGCCGCGCGACCTGACCCTCACCATTGACCGCAGGCTGCAGGATTTCGCGGCGGCGCAGCTCGGCGGCGACGCGGGTGCGGTGGTGGCGATCGACCCGCAGACGGGGGCGATCCTGGCCATGGTCTCCGCCCCGACCTTCGATGCGACGCCGATCTCCGGCGACCCCGACGGTGCCCAGGGGGCGATGGACGCCCTGCGCAACGACCCCGCCGAGCCGCTCCTGGGGGGGGGGAGGCAGAGGGCCCCCCCGCCCCCCCCCCCCCCCCCCCCGCCAGGGCCTCTACGTTCCCGGCTCGATCATGAAGGTGTTCACCGCCGCGGCCGCCCTCGACGCGGGCGTCATCACGCCCGACACGACGTTCGAGGGCCAGCCCCGCGAGGAGCGTGATGGATTCGTCGTCAACGGCTTCGCGATCCGCGAGCACGATCTCGGGGGCATCGAGCCGGCGCTCTGGCCACTGTCGCCGGCCCTCCAGGTCTCGAGCAACATCTTCTTCGCCCACGTGGGGCTCGAGATCGGCTCCGAGGGCTTCCTGGACTACGCTCGGCGCTTCGGCTTCTGCTCGCCGATGCGAATCGGGCCGCCGGACCGCGGCCTCTCGGTCGGAACGAGCTACGTGACCGGTGCGGTCGACGGCGACTGCGGTCCGTTCGAAGATGACGTCGAGCTCGCGAGCGCCGCATTCGGGCAGGGCCGCACGGCGGTGACGCCGGTCCAGATGGCGATGGTGGCCGCGGCGATCGCCGGAGACGGTGTCGCACCCAACCCCTACGTCGTGAAGGACGTGCGGGCGCACGCCGATGGCGCGCTGAGCGACGAGGTGCTGGACACGTTCGGCTCGGGCGGCGGCACCCGGGTGATCGGCAGCGCGGCCGCCGCGGCGACGCGTGACGCGATGGTCGACGCGGTGAATGGCGAGCTCGGTCGGCTCTATGCCGGTCAGGGTGATATCACGCTGTATGGCATCAGCGACGCGCAATCCGCCGGGAAGACGGGCACGGCCCAGCTCGGCGGCGAGCAGGCTCCGCACTCCTGGTTCGTCGGATTCGCGCCGGCGCAGGACGGGGCCACGCCGCGGATCGCGATCGCCGTGCTCGTCGAGCGAGGTGGGTCCGGGTCGGCCGGCGCGGCACCCATCGCCGGACGGGTCATGGCCGAATGGCTGCGCCTGTCCGCCGGGTCGTAGATCCCCTCCGGGACCGCGTCTCCACGGGGCCGGCTGAACCGATGCGTAACGTCCTGGGGTATTGTCTTCACGAGGACCGGGCCCCCGGAATCGGTGGCCTCAGCACCGACAACGGGGAGATTCGAGCATCGTGAAGAACGTGCAGCAGCCGGCCGAGCGAGTTGTCGCAAGCGTGGAGCGGGTGATCATCGGCAAGCACGTCGAGGTCCGGATGGCGCTCGTCGCCCTCCTGTGCGAGGGGCACATCCTCATCGAGGACGTGCCGGGTGTCGGCAAGACGATGCTGGCCAAGGCGCTGAGCCAGAGCATCGGCTGCTCCTTCCGGCGCATCCAGTTCACGCCGGACCTGCTGCCGTCCGACGTGACCGGGATCTCGATCTTCAACCAGAAGACGACCGAGTTCGAGTTCCGGCCCGGCCCGATCATGGCCCAGGTCGTCCTCGCCGACGAGATCAACCGGGCGACGCCGAAGACGCAGAGCGCCCTGCTGGAGTGCATGGAGGAACGCCAGGCCACGATCGACGGCGTGACGTACCAGATGCCATCGCCGTTCCTCGTCATCGCGACGCAGAACCCGATCGAGTACGAGGGCACCTTCGCGCTGCCCGAGGCCCAGCTCGACCGATTCATGCTGCGCCTGCGCCTCGGCTATCCGAAGCCGATGGAGGAGCTCGTCATCCTCGACGAGCAGAAGCGACGCCATCCGCTGTCCGAGGTGGAGCAGGTGCTCGGGCTTGAGGAGCTGCGAGCCATGCAGGCCAACATCAAGGAGGTCTACGTCGATCAGGCCGTGGCCGAGTACATCGTGCGGCTCGTCCATGCCACCCGCGACCATCCCGACGTGTACCTGGGGGCATCACCCCGAGGGTCGCTCAACCTGTATCGGGCCACCCAGGCCCACGCGGCATTGAACGGACGCGACTACGTCATCCCCGATGACGTGAAGGCGCTCGCGGTCGCGATCCTCGCGCACCGCCTGATCGTGAAGAGCCAGGCCTCGCTGCGCGAGGTGGATCCCGAGCAGATCGTGCGCGAGATCCTCGCGTCGGTCCCGGTCGCGGACGCAGCCGCGGCTGCCGAGACCGGTCGAAGCCGGGTCTCCTGATCGCGACATGGGGCTCATAAGCCGCCATCTCCGGCTCCTCTTCCTCGGGACGGCCCTGGTCGTCGCGGCGTTCAGCACGGGCATCGACTTCCTCTTCTTCCTCGCCTATCTCATGGCCGCCATCGGCATCGGTGCATGGCTGTACGCGCGGCGCGGTCTGCGCGATGTGCGCGCCGACTACCGCGTGCTCAACCCGCGGACCCATGTCGGCGAGGTGCTCCAGGCGATCTACCGGATCGAGAACGGCGACCGATGGGGCAAGCCGTGGATCGAGTGCTGGAACGAGTCGACCCTTCCCGCCAGCCTTCCCGGACGCGTCATCGGCGTTCCGGCCCGCAGCACCCGCCAGTGGCTCGCCAAGGTCACCCTCACGCGGCGCGGCAGCTTCCGGCTCGGCGCGCTGCGCGTCCGCACCGGCGATCCCTTCGGCCTCTTCCAGAGCGAGATGACCGTCGGTGCGGCCACGAACGTGGTCGTCTTCCCCGAGGTGGTCCCGCTCCCGCACTGGCGCCTCCCACCATCGCCGATCGACGGCACCGCGCGGACCAGCCGCCGGTACGAGGCGTCCACACCGCTCGTCGGCGGCGTTCGTCCCTATGTCCATGGCGACTCGATCAACCGCGTCCACTGGCGGTCCAGCGCGCGGCACGGCGAACTCCACGTGAAGGAGTTCGACCTCGAGCAGGCGGCCGACCTGTGGATCGCCCTCGACCTGGATCGCGGGGTGCACGCCGGGATCGGGAACGAGGCGTCCGTCGAGACGGCGGTGACCATCGCCGCCTCGGTGGCCATGCGCACGCTCTCCGACAACCGGGCGGTCGCGATGACCGCGTCCGCGCGGAGGATCGTCGTCCACCAGCCGGATCGCGGTCCCCGGGTCGAGCAGAAGCTGCTCCATCTGCTCGCGAATGTCCAGGCTGACGGCCACGAACCGCTGGCCGAGGTCGTCAGCGCCACGCTCCCGCAGCTGCGGCGCGGGATGACGCTCTGCCTGATCACGGGTTCCACGGAACGGGCGTGGGTTCGCGGCCTCTCCGCGCTTCGTCGCCGCGGGGTGGGAGCCCTCGTCATCCTGCTCGACCGCTCGTCGTTCATCGGCGTTGAGTCGGATGACCACGCGCGCGCCGAGCTGGCTGCGGTGCGGCACGCGCTGGCCGAGTACGACATCGCGCATCGACTGGTTCGGCGTGGCGACGAGATCGCCGAGGCCATCGGGGGGAGGGTCCGCACGCGTGTCTGACCTTCGAGAGCGGATTCTTTACCCGCGGGCCGGGTGGCTCAGCCTCGGCCTCCTCGTCGTCATGGGGCTCGCGCTGGCCTGGGCGATCCAAGGCCCCGAGTGGCTCGAACAGCTCGAGTTCCTTCCGCCGGTCGCGTTCTGGGCCATGCTCGTCGGCGCGGCGCTCGGCGTCCTCCGGGTGAGCATCGTCTTCACGCTGCCCGCGAGTGCCATCGCCGGCGGTGCGGTCGTGCTGTGGGCCATCGGCGGTGAGTACTACCCGGCACTCGGCCAGCTCGAGCGCATTGATGCCCTCCGCTCCGATCTCATCGCATGGACGACGACGGTCGTGCAGAGCGGCTTCCCGTCGGAGATGTCGCCGTACGCGGTCGGGCTCGGGCTCCTCATGTGGTCGACCGCGTTCACGGCAGCGTACGCGGTCTACCGGTACCACCGCGTCATCGACGCGATCCTCCTGCTCGGCACGGCCATGGTCGTGAACCTGTCGGCCACCTTCACCGACCTGTTCGCGCACCTGCTGCTGTTCATCGGCGCCGCACTCCTCCTCTGGCTGAGGGCGGCCCTCGTCAATCGGCAGGACGGATGGCAGCGCCGCCGCGTGAACGAGAATCTCGAGGTGCCCGCGGCGATCATGCGATCGGGCATCATCTTCGCCGGCGCGAGCATGGCGCTGGCGTGGGTGCTCACCAGCGTCGCCGTGGCGGCACCGCTCACCGGTGCGTGGCGCGGATTCGACGGCGTGTGGACGGGCGTCCAGGACCAGTTCGAAGGCGTCTTCGGCACGCTCACCAATCCCCAGTCCAGGATCACCGGCAGCACGTTCGGCGCGAGCTTCACGGTCCAGGGCGAGTGGGTGAGCAAGGACGACGAGGTGCTCACGGTCGCTGCGCCGAAGGCCCTCTACCTTCGGACCACGACGTATGACATCTACACCGGGCGAGGGTGGGACCGCGCGGACGGAACGCGACGCGAGGTCGCGCCCGGCGGGCGCCTCTTCCCCGGGCCGACCCCCGAGCGCCCGGCCGACGCCTATGACATCGCCACCATCACCCTGAGCATGCACCAGACGTTCGGGCGCAATCTCTTCACGGCGGGCTCGCCGATCCAGGTCTTCGCGCCCGTCGTCATCCACGAATCCGGCGGCCAGCCCGTGCTCGGTGGGATCGACGCGGCGAACCCGATCGGCGACGGCGAGGGCTACCAGGTGTCGGTGGCCATCAGCAATGCCGACGAGGCCCAGCTCGGGGCGGCGGGAACCGACTACCCGTCCGTGGTGCGTGCGCTGTACCTCGATGACTCGCGGGTCACCCCCCGGGTCCGCGAGCTCGCCCGGCAGATCACCGCCGATGCGACGAACCCGTACGAGATGGCGAGGGCCCTCTCCGCGTACCTGCAGCGCGACGACAGCTTCACGTACAACACCGTCGCGGCCGTTCCGGGCGTTGACGAGGACCTCGTCGACTTCTTCCTCTTCGATCCCGAGAGCGCCCGGAGCGGCTACTGCCAGTACTACGCCAGCTCGTTCGTGATGATGGCGCGATCCCTCGGTCTGCCGGCGCGCGTCGCGGCCGGCTTCGCGCCGGGCGAACGCCAGGAGGATGGGACCTATCTCGTGCGCGAGTCGAACGCGCATGCGTGGGGGGAGGTCTTCTTCCCCGGCTATGGCTGGCAGATCTTCGAGTCCACGAAGTCCATCGACCCGCGCTTCATCCGTCCGACCGGCGACCCGACGACGGTGACGCCGCCGGCCAACGGACGGGACCCCCTTCTCGATTTCGAGCTCGATCCCGCGGACCGTCGTGGCATCAGCGCACTGCCCTCGGTCGACTTCATCGACGGTGGCGTGAATGCGGCGCAGCCGGACTCGGCCGCAGCCGGCGAGTCGGCTCGATCGGGGAATGCCCTCCTGGTTACCGCCCTGCTCGTGGGCGCCGGCGCATTCCTCTGGATCCGTATGCGTCGCCGACAGCGAAGCTGGCGATTCCTGCCTGCCGGCGATCGGGCCTGGCGGCAGCTGACACTTGCCGCGGATCGGGCCGGGGTCGGACCGCGACCGTCAGAGACGATCTACGAGTACGCGGGATGGCTCGAGGAGCAGCTTCCGTCCCACGGTGAGCCGATCCGAACGGTCGCCGATGGCAAGGTCTGGCAGGCCTACTCCGGAAAGCGGATGACGGCGACCGCCACGTCGCGCCTGGAGGAGGCATGGGCTCGCCTCCGGCTGCCGCTCATCTGGCTGACCGTGAAGCGCTCGCTTCTCCAGCTGGTGAAGCGCGGATAGCTCACAACGCCAGGGGACGGCCCTCGGCCTCATCGACGTGAGTGGGGGTGGTTCCCAGCAGGTGGAGCGTGTCGTTCCAGCGTTCGAGGCGCCAACCGTCGCCGGCATCCAGCTCGCTGCAGACGCTGAGCGACGCGTTGTCGACGTCGAAGCTCCATGGCGCGTCCTCGTGCGGACCGAAGAGGACCCTGGCCAGGATCCGGAGCGTGCCGCCGTGGCTGACGAGGCAGACGGGTCGTCCCGGCTCGTCGTCAGCCAGCTCCGCGAGCAGGGCGGTGACGCGGTCGGCGGTGGCCCGCAGCGACTCGCCGCCCGGTGGCTGGCGAATGCCGGCATCCCGCCGCCACGCCTCGTAGCGCGCAGCGTCGCTGACGGCGAGGTCGGCGTGCGTCTGTCCTTCCCACTCGCCCTGGCCGATCTCGATCAGCCGTTGATCGTCCTCGACATCGACGCCGACCCGCGAACCGATCGCCTGGGCCGTCTCGTGCGCGCGCGCGAGGTTCGAGCTGATGATGCGCACCGGGCGCAGGGCGTCGTCCGCCGCCAGCCGGGCGCCCAGGAGGTCGGCCTCGGTTCGCCCGTCCTCGGCCAGCGGCGGGTCGAGGTGGCCCTGGAAGCGCCCTTCACGATTCCAGTCGGTCACGCCATGCCGAACCAGGAGCAGGCGCCGGGTGTTCACCGAGGTGCGGCGGTCATCGAATCGAATGCCGCCATGGCCGCATCGGCCGCGGCATCGCCATCGGCGGTTACACCGAAGTCTGCCAGGGTGAGGCCCATGAGCCGCAGGGCCTCGGCCATCTCCTCGATCCCGACGTCGCCCATGTGCCCGAAGCGCAGGATGCGGTCGGCCCACTTGCCCTGGCCCCCGGCGATCACCAGGCCGCGCCCGCGCATCGCCGCGTTGAATGGTCCCCACTCCAGCCCGTCCGGCAGCCACGCCGCGGTCACCGTTCCCGATCGATGGGCCGCAGGCGCGACCGCTCGCAGGCCGAACTGCTCGAAGCCCGCGAGGACGCCGGACGCGATGGCCGCGTGCCGCGCCCAGGTCCGCTCGCGGCCCTCGTCGCGCAGGCGTCGCACGCCGACGCGCAGTCCGTACAGGACGGAGATGGCCGGCGTCCAGGGCGTCTGGCCCTTGCCGGCCCACGACCGCGCCTCGGCGAAGTCCCAGTAATAACGCGGCATCCGAGCGGTATCGCCCGCGATCCGGGCGCGCTCGCCGACGGCCGCGATCGCGATGCCAGGCGATGCCATCCACGCCTTCTGGCTGGCGCTGACGACGAGGTCGACGCCCCACTCATCCATCTCGAACGGCATGGCGCCAAGGCCGCTGATACCGTCGACCAGGAGGAGCGGTTCGTCGGGCGCGGATCGGACGACCTCCGCCAGCTCGCGGAGCGGGTTGGCGACGCCGGTCGACGTCTCGTTGTGCGTGACGAGGACCGCGCGGTACGGATCGGCCGTGGCGAGGTGATCGCGCAGCGCGTCGGGATCCGCCGCCTCACCCCACTCGACCTCGAACCGTTCGACCAACGCCCCGAAGGCTGCCGCGATGGCGGCAAAGCGGTCCCCGAACGAGCCGATCGTCACGGCCAGCACACGATCGCCGGGGGACAGCGTGTTCACGACGGCGGCCTCGAGCGCACCGGAGCCCGAGCCGGTGAGGAGAAGCACTTCGCCGCTCGTCCCGATCAGCTCAGCCAGCCCTGTCGAGGTTTCCCGCAGCAGCTCCTCGAATTGGGTGCCGCGATGGTCGATCATCTGCTGCGCCTGTGCATCGCGGACGGCGGTGGGGATCGGCGTCGGACCGGGGGTCCGGAGATTCTGTTCCATGGCTCGCATCATAATCGGCGGATGAGCCATGCCGGCAGACAGGAGGGCCATGCCGCGACGCCAGCGCACTGAGCCGACCCAGCCGCTCTTCGGCGAGACGGTCGGAGCCGATGCGCCGCTGGCCGCCCGCATGCGCCCCCGCACCCTGGACGAGTTCGTCGGGCAGCCGCACCTGGTCGGAGAGGATGGAGCGCTCACCCGGGTCGTGAAGCCCGGCCATCGACCGTCGATCATCCTGTGGGGACCTCCGGGCAGCGGTAAGACGACCCTGGCCCGGCTGTTGGCCGACCGCGCGGGAGGCACCTGGCGCCAGCTCAGCGCGGTGACCAGCGGCGTCGCCGACATCCGGGCGCTGGTCGCCGATGCGAAGGCGCTGCGCGACGCGGGCGGCGCGACGATCGCGTTCATCGACGAGCTCCATCGGTTCAACAAGAGCCAGCAGGACGCCCTGCTCCCGCACGTCGAGGACGGCACGATCTCGCTCATCGGCGCGACGACCGAAAATCCCTACTACGAGATCAACTCGCCGCTCCTGTCTCGGATGCGCGTCTACCGGCTCGAGCCGCTCGACACCGACGCGCTGGGCGAGATCGTCGACCGCGCGCTCGCCGATGCCGACCTGGGACTTGCCGGGCGCGTGCGGTTATCGGACGAAGGGCGGGCGACCGTCCTGGACCTGGCCGGGGGCGATGCGCGCACGGCCCTCAACATTCTCGAGGCGTCGGCCGCCATGCTGGAGGACGGAGCGGAGGTGACGCCGGAGGGCGCGGCCGAGGCCGCCCAGCAGCGGCTCCTCGCGTACGACCGGGTGGGGGACCAGCACTACGAGGCGGCATCGGCGTTCATCAAGAGCATGCGAGGCAACGACCCGGACGCGGCGCTGTACTGGTGCGCCAGCATGGTGGCGGCCGGGGAGGATCCGACCTTCATCGCGCGCCGCATCGTGATCGCCGCTTCGGAGGACGTGGGGAACGCGGACCCGCGTGCGCTCCAGGTCGCGGTGGCGGCGATGCAGGCGGTCGAGATGATCGGCCTACCGGAGGCGCAGTACGCCCTGGCCCAGGCGGCCGCCTACGTCGCATCGGCGCCGAAGTCGAACCGCGCGGGGGCCGCGTACTTCGCCGCGCTGGCCGAGGTCGAGGAGCACGGCCGGCTGCCGGTGCCGCTCCACCTGCGACCGTCATCCCATCGGCGGCTGGCGCGCGAGCAGGGATACGGGAAGGGCTATCTCTACCCCCACGACTACGACGACGCCGATGTCGACCAGGAGTACCTGCCGGACTCGCTCGTGGGTCGCGTCTTCTACGAGCCGAAGGAGGAGGGCCTGGAGCTCAAGATCGGGGAGCGGCTGCAGCGCCTCCGCCGGCGGCGTCTCGAGGAGCGCCGCGGCCGAGGCGGGTGAGCCTCCCCCCGCACTCGATTTATCGCGTGGACTTCACCCGATGCGGTCTGTGGGTGTCACTCTCGCGATATTTCGAGCACGGGTGAACGTGGGCGGCACCCGGCGGTGCACGTCACGCTCCGGGGCACTCGAAATACCGAGCAAACAGCGCGTGCACCAGCGCTCCGGTGAAGTTCGCTCGATAAATCGAGCCAGGGAGGGCCGGCGGGCGCGAGGACCTACCCGACGAGTCCGAGGGCCGAGAACACCAGCCAGGCGACGAACAGCAGTGCGGCCATGGCGGCAGTGAGGATCGCGATGTTGCGGAGGTCGCGCTCCACGTAGTGGTAGTCCGCTCGCTCCTGCGTGGTGAGGGTCGAGCCAACGGATGCGGCCCGCGGCGTCGAGCGACGCGGCGGTGTGAGCGAGGCTGCCT
>JBPCOK010000192.1:0-10869 GCA_051000335.1 Candidatus Limnocylindria bacterium
GTGCGTCGACCGTGGCGGCGTCGCGGGTTGGCCCGCGCGCTGATGACGAGCTCCCTGGTGGCCGCTCGCGAGGCCGGATTCACGTCGGCCAACCTTGGCGTCGACACGGACAGCCCGACCGGCGCGACCGCCCTCTACGAGTCGCTCGGATTCGCTCCCGACAAGACCTTCACGACCTGGCGCAAGCCGATGGACTGACGGTGGCTGTTTCCTGCGGTCCTGACTGACGCGTCGGCCGGGAGCGATAGACCACTCGTGGCGCTTGCTTGTGACACATGCACCGGGGGTTGTCATTAGCCGGCAGCCGGGTCCTGACCGCGCTGAGTTCGTGCGTGGGGTCGCGTCGGCGCAGGCACCGCGCTCCGCTAGCGCATCCCTCGGGTGCATATGACCGGAACCCCATGGCGATCAGCCCTGGCCGGCAAGGACGCGGTCCCGTGTCTCGTAGTAGAAGTCCACGATCCGCTCGGTGACCCGATCCCAGCTGAACTCGGGGGCGCGGGCACGTCCCGCCTCGCCCATCTCGTGGCGCAGGTCGGGATCGCGGGCAAGCGCGTAGAGCGCGGCAGCCAGCGCGCGCGGGTTCTTCGGTTCGACCAGCAGTCCCTGCACGTTGCGTTCGACCACGCGCTTGAAGCCGTGGATGTCGGACGCCACGATCGGCACACCGGCGGCCATCGCCTCGAGCAGGACGATGCCGAAGGATTCCTGTCCGGTGTTCGGCGCGCAGTAGATGTCGGCCGAGGCGAAGTAGCGGACCTTGGCCTCGTCGTCCACGCGGCCGAGGAACTCCACGTCGCGGATTCCGCGCAGGCCCACGTAGCGCTTGTACTCCCGCAGCTTCGGGCCGGCGCCGACGACCAGCAGGCGCGCGTCGACCTTGCGCTTCCGCAGCCGGTGGTAGGCCTTCAGGAGGTGGGTGAGGCCCTTGCGCTCCTCGAGCCGGCCGACGAACAGGATGTTCAGGGTGCCGTCGCGCAGCTCCTCGAACGGCTCGGCCTGGGTGAAGCGGTCGAGGTCGACCCCGTTCGGGATGATCTGGTACTCGCCGGGGAAGTAGGTGCTGATGAAGTGCCGCGCAGCCCCCGAGACCGCGATGCGTCCGTGGAGCAGGCCGGCCAGGCCGCCCGCGAACCGCTTCCCGATCCAGTACGACGGCGAGAATCCGCCGAACGCGTGGAACGTGGCGATGTTGATCGTGTCGGACTGGTCGAGCATCGTCGGCGACAGGAACGGCACGAACGGCTCGTGGAAGTGGAGGATGTCGAAGCGCTGTGCCTCGAGGACCTCGCGCGCCTGGCGCTTGAAGCGCAAACCCAGCGTCACGCGACCGACGCTGCCGTTGGCTGGCGCCGCCCACCCGGTCCCGAGGCGGATGACGTGGCCCTCGCTCTCGCGCTGGCGCCCGTACTTGCTGGTGATGATCCACACGTCGTGGCCCAACCGGCGCATCGCCTCGTAGGTGAAGCGCACGTGCTCGTTCACACCACCTGGATGAGGGTAGCCGTAGGGGGTGACGATGCCGACCTTCAGCGGTCGCCGGGGACGCGCCGCGACATTCAAAGCTGGCTTTGCACTGCGGACCGATGTCACCGCCACTCTCCCGTAGGCCGGAGAGTATGGCGCAGGTGACGCGCCTTGGCCCGCAGCTGCCGCCGATAGACATCAACGTTGTGACGGTTCGACCAGAACGCCCCGTCCGGCCGCGTGGTGCGCGTCACGATCGCGCCGCGATAGTCGGCGGCCGACGACCCGGGGTACCAGGTCCAGGCCGTCCCGATCCCTTCCAGGACGTGGGCATCGGAGTTGCCGACCGCCGCGAGGTCGAGCAGCTCGTCGTTGAGGCGCTGCCGGGCGATCCGGCGCGATCGTCCCGCGGCCGATGGGTTCATGAGCTCGATGCCGTCGAGGTGATGCCGAGGATCGGCGGCAGCGTGCGCATCGCGGAGCGAGCGCGTGCCGAGGGATGGGGTGAGCGGTGCCATCGGGTGGGCGGCGATCGCGATCCCGCCTTGGTCGTGGATGCGCTCGAGCGTCTCGCGCAACGGGCGCAGGGCAGGGATGCGCTCGGTGATGAATAGCGCCAGGACGTGGCCGCGGCGGGTGGTGATCTCCTCGCCGACGACGAGCTCGAACGCGTAGTCACCGGCGTCATGGATCTCGCGCGCCCGCAGCGCCCCATCGATCCGCTCGTGATCCGTGATCGCGACGAGGTCGAGGTCGGTCCGATGCTGGACGTGGTCGAGCATGGACTGGACCGACGCCGTGCCATCCGAGTACAGCGTGTGGAGGTGCATGTCGGCTTTGCCGCGCTCGGCGCCCGATCGGGTCACGAGCCGGACCCCGGCTGGAGATCGGGCCAGAACGGCTGGAACGCTCCCCACCATTGCTCGGGCGCCTCCCCGATGTCGCGTTCGAAGCGCGCCGCGAGGCGGGCGGTGAGCTCCTCCATATCGGAACGCCGGTTCCCGGTCGCCGGCAGGTCGAGGATCTCGCCATCGGCCACGAAGTGATCGGGACCCGTGCGCAGGCAGCGTCCGACGATGACCGCCGCTCCGTGGGTGATCGCCAGCAGCGCGGGACCCAGGGGCATCGTCGTCGGGTGTCCGAACATCGTGACCGGCAGCCCGCCGCCGTTGAGGTCACGGTCACCGATGATCCCGACCGTGCCCCCGGCCCGCAGCTCCGCGCTCAGCGCCTTCCGCGCCCGGCTCAGCGGGATGAGCTCCACGCTGGCGCCTCCTCGCCGCGCGGCAAGGAACGCGAACAGCTCCGGCGGCTCGATCTCCTCGATCGGCGCCAGCGGGCGGAAGCCGTGGGCCGCCATGAACACGCCGAAGGGCTCGAAATTGCCAAGGTGCGAGCTGACGAGCATGCCGGGTCCGTCGCGCAGCACGGGCTCGAAGGCCGGCCATTGCCGGACCTCCACGCGATCCCCGATCTCGGCGATGGCGTAGTGGGGGGTGCGCAGGAGCTCGACGTAGTACCGGGCGTGATTGCGGAACGCCGCTCGGACGAGGTCGCGAAATGGGCGACCGCGCGTCTGACGGCCGGTGGCGGCGCACACTCGGGCCAGGTTGGCCGCCACCAGGCGGCGCCGATCGGCCGCCACCCGATACCAGGCCGCACCGAGCAGGTCGGCGAGCGCGTATGCCGCGCGCGACGGAAGCGCGGCGACGATCCGATCGACGAGCTCGAGGGCAAGGCGCAGCATCACGCCGCGATCTTCGTCCAGTCCCGGCCGCGCCGGGCTGCCGCCAGCGCAGCCCGGGCATCGGCCCGGTCACCTTCACTGACCGGCCAGACGGGGCGGAACATGTACCACTGGCCCGGGTCGTCGGCGATCACGGCGCCGAGAGCGTCGGCCAGCTCCTGGGTCGCGCGGAAGATCTCGGCGGGCTCGGTGCTCGTGCAGCGGATGAGCGGGAGTCCGCGAGCGTCGAATCGGTCGTCATCGTCGCGGCGGCACCATACCGGCAGCAGCGGCGCTCCGGTCTTGGCCGACAGCGTTGCCGGTCCGATCGGGAAGGTCGTCGCCTCGCCGCACAGCTCCACCGGTACGTCCCCGCGGCGGTACCCGCCGTCGCAGAACAGCACGAGATTGCCGTTCTGGCGCAGGACCTTGAACAGGCCGCGCAGGTTGCGCCAGCCGATCACGAAGATGCCCTGTTTCGCACGGGCGGCCGCCAGGTGGTCGTAGAGGCGGCCGTAGGTCGTGTCGTCGGCCACGACATGCATGGCCTCGCCCTTGAGCTTCAGGCCCGGACCGATGAGGTCCATTCCGCCGACGTGTATCGTGCAGGACAGCACGCCCCTGCCCTCCGCCCGCGCCTCGCCCAGCACCTCGACATTCTCGATGCGCACGAGATCGGCGGCCGCTTCCGGCGTGAGGTCGCCGAGCCGCATCATGTCGACCATGTACTTCGCGTAGTTGCGGAACGCGCGTCGCGCGGCGGCGTGGACGAGGCGGTCGTCGGGGTCCAGCCGCATCGGGCGCGCCAGGTTCTCGTGGATGAGCCGCCGCTTCGACCCGGACAGGTCGTACGCGAAGTTCCCCACGGCGGCGGCGGCCGGCATCACGATGCGGCGGGGGACCGCGTTGATCACCCGCTCCGCGAGCCGGTAGAGCCAGAAGGTGAGGAGCTCGCGCTTCCGTTCACCCGTGCCTGCGATGGCCATGCATGAACGAGTATCGGGTTACGGGCGCCGGCCCGTTCGCCGATGCCGACTCGTCCCTAGACAACCTCAGCGGCTGCGGCCTTGGCCTTGCCCGTGGTGTTCGCATTGGCCAGCTTCTGCGTCCGCTTGGCCGGGAGCTTCTCCGTCCCGACCAGCGTCTCGCTGTCCTCGCCGCGGATGAAGTCCTCCACGCGGTTATGGGCGATGTCGTCGTGGATCTGCATCGGCGGCGACTTCATGAAGTAGCTCGATGGCGCGACCAGCGTGCCGGCCAGCCCCCGGTCGAGACCGAGCTTCGCGCAGCGGATGGCGTCGGTGATGACCCCGGCGGAGTTGGGACTGTCCCAGACCTCGAGCTTGAGCTCCAGGTTGAGCGGGACGTCCCCGAACGTCGTGCCCTCCATCCGGATGTGGCACCACTTGCGGTCCTTGAGCCACGGGACGTAGTCGGACGGGCCGACGTGGATATCGGACTCGGCAATCTCGTAGTCCATCATGCTCGTCACCGCGTTCGTCTTGCTGATCTTCTTCGACTCGAGCCGCTCCCGCTCGAGCATGTTGAGGAAGTCTGTGTTGCCTCCGAAGTTCAGCTGGTAGGTCCGGTCGATCTTCACGCCGCGGTCCATGAAGAGGCGGGTGAGCACGCGATGGGTGATCGTGGCACCCACCTGGCTCTTGATGTCGTCGCCGATGATCGGCAGCCCGGCCTCGGCGAATCGTCGCTGCCAGTACGGCTCGCGGCCGATGAAGACCGGGATGGCGTTCACGAACGCGACGCCCGCCTGGATCGCCTGCTCGGCGTACCACTTCGTGGCCTGCTCGGAGCCGACCGGCAGATAGCTGACGAGGACGTCGACCTCGCGATCCTTGAGGATCTGCACGATGTCCGCGGTCGGACCGGGTGCCTTCTCAATGATCTCGGAGAGGTACTTGCCCAGACCGTCGTGGGTCATGCCGCGTTCTACCGGCACGTCGAGCTGCGGAACATCCGTGAACTTGAACGTGTTGTTCGGCTCGACGAAGATCGCCTCGGACAGGTCCTTGCCAACCTTGTTCTTGTCGACGTCGAACGCGGCCACGAACTCGATGTCCCGGACGTGGTAGCCACCGAGGTTGACGTGCATCAGGCCGGGAATGAAGTCCCCGTCCTTCGCATCGGCGTAGTGGTAGCGACCCTGGACCAGGCTGCTGGCGCAGTTCCCGACGCCGACGATGGCGACGCGGACCTTGCCGTCGCTGGTGCGATGGCCGTTGCCGGCGGCCTTACCGTTTGTGGATGCCACGATGTGCTCAGTACTCCCTGCTGGGTGCTTCGAGGTTCTGGCTCGCGCGCCAGACATGCCAGATGCGTTGGATGACCGTCACCACCGTGAGAGCGGCGACGAGGACGAGGACGGCGATGAGGATGGGTGTGAATCCGAGGCCCGCAAGCGCGATGCCCGCGATGACGAGCACCAGGCGCTCGGTGCGTGGGGCGAGGCCGACGGTGGCCGAGATGCCGATCGCCTCGGCCCGAGCGCGCGCATAGCTGACGAGGAACGAGCCGCCGAGCGCGACGAACACCGCGGTGACGGGCAGGAGCGGGTCGGCCAGCGTGGACAGGAACCAGGCGGCGATACCGGCATAGACGATCGCCTCGCCCGCGCGATCGAGGGTTGAGTCGAGGAAGCTCCCGAACTCCGTTCCGCCACCCTGGGCGCGCGCGAGGGCGCCATCCACCGCGTCCAGCAGCGATCCCGCCGTCAGGAGTGCGGCACCCACGAGGAGCCAGCCGCCCGCAACGAGCCCCGATGCGACGAGCGTGATGAGCAGGCCGATGACGGTGATCGTGTTCGGCGTGAGGTGGAGCGCCATCGCCAGGCGAACGACCGGCGCCAGGACGCCGCGGGCCGCATCCTTGAACCAGGCCGGCATGACCGATGCGCCGCGACGCAGGTCGTGCGCGTGGTCTCGGCTAGCTGACATCCGGCACCGTCCCTCGCGCGTCCGGCGAGCCGGCGACGCCCGCCGTGCCGCCGACCAGTCGCGCCTCGGCGTCGTGAAGCTCTTCAAAGGCCGCGGTCCGCAGCCGGCAGATCACCTCGCGGCCCTGCCGCTGCGTCTCGATCAGGCCCGCCAGCCGCAGGATGCGGAGATGCCAGCTGATGAGCGGCTGGGACAGCCCGACATGGGTCGACAGGGCGCGAACTGGCATCGGTCCGATCTCCGCGATGAGGCCGATGACGCGCAGCCGCGTCTCGTCGCCGAGGGCGCGGTACAAGGTACGCAGGCGCCGCAGGTCCTGCTCTGCCGGTGTCTCGGGGGGAGGCGTGATCACAAGTGCTTCTTTATCAAATGCAGATTTATATAAGCGCCGGCTTATGATATGGGCAGGGCTTCGGGCCCGTCAAGTGCTCTGCTAGCATCGGCCGCCCGAGACCATGCGCCGGATGACACAGGAGATATCGCGCTGACGAGCTCGACCCCGGACGCCCTGTGGAGTGCGCCGAGCCTTCGGGTGCTTCGGCCGTCTGCGGTGACCTGCACGAATCTGCGGCGTGGTCGCGAGCTGGACGGCTGCTCGTTCTCGGTTTCCGCCGGCACGCGTCTCCTCGTCGTGTCGGATCCCGCACAGACCGCGTCGACGCTGGTGCGCGTACTGGCCGGTCTCGCACCCTTCGCCGGCGGACGCGTGTGGGTGGCGGGGTCGGAACTCTCGTTGGCGGACGGCGTGCCACGACGAGTTGCCCACCTGGGTCCCGAGACCGGCCTCCACGAGTGGATGACGCCGATCGAAGTGCTGGAGCTGGCGGGGGACCTCCTGGGGCTGTCGCCCGCGGAGACCGCGCGACGCACGCACCGCGTCATCTCGTGGGCTCGCATCGCGCCGTTCGCGGCCACGCGCCCGATGCGTCGGGGCGGCGAGCCACTCCTGCAACGGACCGGACTGGCTGCGGCCCTCATGGCCGAGCCGGAGGTCGTGCTGCTCGACGATCCCCTGCGCGCCATCGACCTCGAGGAGCGCACGAAGCTGCTGAGCCTCTCCGGGCGGCGTCGCACCGTCATCCTCGCGAGCACGGATCCCGCCATCGAGGCGGGTCTGGCTGATTCCGTCGCCTACCTCGAGGCGGGACGCATCGGGGTGCTCGCGCCCATCAGTGCGCTGGAGCGAGCGGGCCTTCCACTCTCCCACCGGGGAATCTCGGAGCTGAGCCGTCTCATGCGAGCATTGCCCCTCGAACAGCGCGCGGACGCGGGATGACCCAGACTCGCATCGTGGCGAGACTGGCGATCCGCGAGCTGTGGATGACCTTCCGCCTTCTCATCCTGCTGGCGGCGTACCTCGGCGGTGCCGCGCTCGTCGCACTTGTGCCCGCACCGCCCTCCGTCGTCCTCGGACGCCTTGCGATCGTGCTGGCGGTCGCGGGGATCGTCGGCGCGGTGATCACGGCCTGGTCGCTGAGCCAAGACCGGGTCCGCGGGAGGTTCGGCTGGCTGGTGACCCGAGCGATCCGGCGGCGCACGATCCTCAACGGCTGGTTCGCGGCGCTGACCCTCATCACCGTCTCGGGCGTGACGGCGGCCGGAATGATCGGGTGGGCCGCGGCGGGAACGTCCGGCCCGATGAACCCATCCGCCTTTGGCGTATCGATGATCTCGGTGGCGTGCGGGGCCGTCGCACTCGTGACGCTGGGCCTCGCGCTCGGTTCCTGGTTGCGGCCCCGGCTTGCCGTGCTCGCGACCGCGGCGATCTCGGCAGCCACCATCGGCGTCGGCTGGATCCTCCTGCCGGGGCCGATCCTGCCGTTCGAGGCGCTTGCCGATCTCCTGCGGTCGGATCGGCCCATCTCGCTGGCGTTGCAGGGCGCCGGAGCATCCCTGGCGCTCGCGGTCGCCCTCCTGGTGGCCGCGGGACTGGTCCTCGGGCGGGCGGACGTGTGACCGACCGACCGATGGCGATCCATCCGGTCGCCGCCTGGGGAGCCCTCGTCTTCGCGAGCCTCGGGGTCCTGCTCGGCGGCGCCGAGCTGATGGTGGTCGCCATCGCGCTCCCCTCGATCGTGGCCGATTTCGGCGGATGGGCGGATCTGGCCCGCGTGAGCTGGATCGTGAACGCTTACCTGCTGGCCTACGTCGTCGCGATGCCACTGGCCGGCCGCGGCGCCGACCTGTGGGGTGCGCGACGCCTGTTTGTCGTGGCGCTGCTGCTGTTCGTGGTGGGCAGTGCCGGCGCCGGCCTGTCGCGCTTCGCGGGGCCGGAGGACGGACTCACCTGGCTGATCGTGTCAAGGGTCGTTCAGGGATTCGGCGGCGGCGCCCTCGTCCCGCTCTCGATGGCCCTTGCCAGCCACCTGTTCGTCGGCCGTGCGCGCGCCACGGCGCTGGGGGTCGAGGGGGCGGCAACCTATATCGGCATGGCGATCGGGCCGGCGTACGGCGCCTGGGTGCTCCTGAACTTCAACCTGCCGATTCCCCGTCTCGACATGGCGAGCTGGCAATGGATCTTCCTCCTCAACGTGCCGATCGGCATCGTCACGCTGCTGCTCATCTATGTCGTGGTCGGCGGCATCGAGACTCCACGCGTCCGAGCCCCGCTTGACCTCGGCGGAGCCGCGCTGCTGACCGTGGCGCTCGCATCCGGCATCGGGGGGATCACCGTCTCCGGCGCCATCGGGTGGCTCGACCCGCTGGTCCTCGGTGGCCTCGGTCTCGCGGCCGTCAGCGGGGTCGCGTTCGCCTGGCTCCAGCTTCGCTCGCGGGCACCGCTCGTCGATCTCCGCCTCTTCGCCGATCGCGCGTTCAGCTCGGCCAACGCGGTGAGCCTGCTGACCGGCTACACGCTGGCCACCGCGATCATCGGCGGGCCGGTGTTCGTGAACCGGGTCCTCTTCGGTGGAGACGCCCAGGCGTCGACCGTCCTGACGGCGCTGACGCTGGCCATCGCGGGTGGCGCGCTCGTCGGCGGCCTGGCCTCGGCCTTCATCGGAGAGCGCATCGTCACGGTCGTGGGCGTCCTGGCCAGCGCGGCCGGCCTGTGGCTTGCCCTGGGATGGGGCATCGAGACCGATCTCGACACCCTGGCCCGGGACCTCGCCATCTACGGCGCCGGGTTCGGCCTGACGGTCGCCCCGCGCGCCACCGCCGCGGTCGAGGCCGCCGGAGCCGGCGCCTACGGCGTGGCGAGCGCGATGCTCCATATCACGAGAACGATCGGGATGAGCATCGGGCTGGCGCTGCTGACGTCGATCGGGCAGAACCGCATCGATGAGCTCTCGGCGCTCATCGCCGACCCGGCGCTGCGTGACGAGCTGGTCCGCGACCTCGGCCGTCCGGAGTTCGTGGGCGTGGACCCTCGGGCGTCCCTGGCCCTCGTCGACCTGCTCGAGCGCTGGTCACAGGGACAGTCCGCTGACGTCCTCCACCTCGTCTTCGCGATCGCTCTGGCCGTCGGGCTCGCCGCCGTCCTTCCCGCCTGGTTCGTCCGCGTCCGCCGGGCCGGCCCCTAGTCGACGGGCTCGGCCACCACCACGAACTCTCCCCAGTTGCGGTTGAAGCCCTGCGAGGTCTGAAGCGTCAGGCGCTCGTGGTCGGTCCCCGCAGTCCACGACGCCCCCTCGTCGCAGGTGTCGTGGATCTGGAGGGCGAGCGGCGGGTCTTGCGGGTTGTTCTGCGTCGCGTTCGGGTCCGGACAGGCGACGTTGGGACGCACCTCGGTCACGACGTAGCGCAAGACCGAGTCGTCGGACATGCGGATAAGCACCTCCGCGCCGATCTGCACGTTCCAGAGTGGCTTGAAGAGGCTGTTCAACGCATGCGCGAACAGGTACGCGTTCGTGCTCCGGCCCGGCTGGTTGCCCGCCCGCAGGATGTACGCGGCGTCGGTGGGCGGAAAGTTGTCCGTCTGCGCGTCCTGGGATTGGCGGACCAGGACATTGATGCCGACGGACGGCACCTCGAGCTGCGCCGCGGTGACACTGGATGGCATCGGCTCCGGCGTAGGCGTGGGCGTCGGGCTGGCCACCACGGTCGGCGACGGCCGCGGGGTCGGCGTCGTGCGAGCCACCGGGCTGGGCCTGGGCGTCGTGATCGGTGGCAGACTGGGGGTCGTCGGTTCGTCCAGGTCCAGGGTGCCGGCAATAATGAGCACGACCCCCGCAACACCCAGGATGATCGGGAGCGCCCATGACGAGAGACGCTTCACATGACGGAGTCTAGCCGCATGACCGAATCAACATTGGATCACGCCCGGACGCTGGCTTCCGATGCCCTCGCCGATGAGCCGGCCGGCATCCTGACGGACTTCGATGGGACCCTTTCGCCGATCGTCGCCGACCCGGCGCGGTCCCAGCCGGTGGATGGCGCCACGGGCTGGCTTGCCGAGCTGGCAGCGCGGCTGGCGGTCGTCGCGGTGATCACCGGCCGCGCCCCGATGGATGTGCGACGGATGCTGGGGGTGCCCGACCTGCTCATCGCCGGGAACCACGGCACCGAATGGCTCGAGCCCGGGGCCGATCGGCCGGACGCCCTCGCCGACGCGGCGGCCATTCACGCGCAATTGGAGCAGGTGCTGGCCAGGCTTCCCCTCGAAGCCGGCGTCGCAGTGGAGCATAAGGGCGCATCGCTGACGGTCCACTATCGGAACGCGCCCGACCCGGACGCGGCGCTGAGCCGGATCGAGACAGCGCTGGGCGCGCTCGACGGCTCGCGTCT
>JBPCOK010000055.1:0-17784 GCA_051000335.1 Candidatus Limnocylindria bacterium
TCGGCAGCCACGTCGGCTTCGGGTTCGACCAGGCTGTAGCGGAACACCCGCTCGTGATCGGCCGGCAGCTCACCCCGAACCTCTCTTCCGTCTGCAGCCGCCGCCAGGCGATCCGACTCGTCGAACAGACGCGGGATGGCATCGTTCCCCTGCGGATCGAACTCGATGGCGGTATTCGGCCGGGGTCGCAGGAACAGCGTGCGGAGCTGCTCGGGTGGGATGACGTCGACGATCGCGGCCGCCGAGGCGCCGAGGCCCTTGGAGGTCGACATCTTTTTGCCGCCGATGTTCAGGAACTCGTACGGCACGTTGAGCGGCGGCTCGTTTCCGAAGACCTCGCGCGCGATGGCATCCGAGCGATCCCGCGATCCTCCGGCCGTCGAGAGGTCTTTGCCCGCCGGCTCGATCGTGACCCCGAACAGCTCCCACTTCGCGGCCCAGTCAACGTTGTACGGCAGCTTGGCCCGACCGCCGAACGGCGAGGCGTCGCCGGAATGGCCGCAGCCGATGGCCCAGGTCACGAGGTCGGGGCGGCATTCGTACCGCACGCGCTCGCCGTCCCAGCCCGTGACGATGGTGGTCCCGATCCGTCCACAGGACTCGCAGATCACGAAGAGCGGATGCCAGTCATCGGGGTGGTTCACGTTCGCCACGCGCCGATAGATGTCTCGTATCATCGCCGCGCCGTCGAGCGCGCGACGAATGAACGGATCCATGGCCCCCGAGCCGTAGACCTCGCTCATCCAGTAGTACGTGTCGGGCCGGATGCCCAGGCCGTCGAAGGTGTCGATGAACACCCCGGCGAAATGGCGCGCATACGAGTCGTGGCACTCCCCCGCCGGATCGGGCACATGGACCAGGGGCACGCCCATGTAGCGCTCGATGGCGTCCGGGGTCAGCAGGGCCTGCGCGTCCATCGGATCGAGGTCGTCGACGCCGTAGCGAAGCTCGACCGACACCCCGGCGTCGCGCATGGCGCGGGCGATGGTGTCGACGACCACCGGACCGCGGAGGCTGCCGACGTGAACGGTGCCCGACGGCGTCTTCGAGTCATTGACGACCTGCGGGCCGCCAGCCGCCGCGGCAATCTCGTCAGCCCAGAACACCGATCGTCAGCCGATGCGGACGAGCGTGTACTCGATCGGGCCGGCCGGCGCATTGACTGTCACGGTGTCGCCCTTCTTGTGGCCCATCAGCGCGGCGCCCACCGGCGACTCGTTACTGATCCGGCCGTCGCGCGGCGCGGCCTCGGCCGAGCCGACGATCGTAAACGTCTCCTCGCTGTCGCCCCCCTTGATGACGACCTTGGAGCCGATGCCGACACTGTCGCCGTTGGCCTTCTCGATCACGGCGGCGTTGCGCAGCTGGAGCTCGAGCGTCGCGATGCGGCCCTCGAGGAACGACTGCTCCTGCTTGGCATCCTCGTACTCGGCGTTCTCGGACAGGTCCCCGTCGAGCTTTGCCTCATGGATGCGGGCGGCGACGCGCGGTCGATCGACGGTCACGAGCTCGTGAAGCTCTACCTTGAGCTTCTTGAGCCCTTCCGCCGTGAGGTAGACAGGCTTGGTATTCATCCTGGTGCCCCCTCCTCCTCTTGCGGATCCTCCGGGAGAGGCTCGTCACTGTGTGGCGAGGGTTCCGCTGCTCCGATAACAAAAAACGCTCCAGGCCCCGCCGTGCGTTGGCGGCGTCTCCTGAAGCTGGCCGTACCCGATGGGCCAGGCGCCGCCGGCGGGCGCCAGCGGCGGCCAGATTGTAGGTCTGCGAGCGTGCGAAGTCAAAGGAGCCGAGCGCGAATGTCAGCGTCCGACGACCACCAGCAGCACGATGATCGCGGCGAAGATCACCCGGTAGGCGCTGAACACGGCCAGCGAACGGCGACGCAGCCACGCGAGGAGGAAGCCGATCGCGATCAGGCCTGACAGCACGGCGACCGCGAAGCCCACGCCAATCGCCAGCCACTCGGTCCCGGTGTGCGATTCGGTCAGGAGGCGACGAGACCCGTACAGCCCGGCGCCGAGCGTGATCGGCGTCGCAAGCAGGAAGCTGAACCGCGCGGCCCCCTCGCGGCTGAGCCCAAGGGCGCGTCCGGCCGTGATCGTCGCGCCCGAGCGGCTGATCCCGGGGAACAGCGCCAGGGCCTGGCTGAGGCCGATGGTCAGCGCGGTCGGCGCCGTGAGATCGGCCAGGCCGCGATGCTGGCTGCCGAGCCGATCGGCGAGCCAGAGCGCCAGCGCGCCGACGACGAGGAACCCGGCGATGGCCAGCCGGGCTCCGTCGTTGTCACCGTGGAACGCATCCTCGATGAAGCCCTCGAGCGCAAAGCCTGTGACGGCGGCGGGAATCGTCGCCCCGATGAGCAGCCAGGCGATTCGGCGGTCCGGGTCGTCCCCGATCCGCCGCTCGCGGACGCTGGCGAACCACGCCGACACGTAGCGTACCCAGTCGCGTGCGAAGTACACGAGCAGCGCCACGAGCGTCCCCAGGTGGAGGAAGACGTCGAACGCCAGGCTGCCGATGAGCCCGTCCGTCTCCCATCCGGCGATCCACGGCGCCAGCTCGAGGTGTGCCGACGAGCTGATCGGGATGAACTCGGTGAGGCCCTGGAGAAGCCCGACGAGCGCGGCCTGGATGACGATGTCCATGGGTGCTCCGCTGGGGCCTCCGAGTATGGTCGATTCCGAGGCCCGAGGGCTACCGGATGAAGAGCGGCGCCAGCACCAGGGTGATGGTGGCGAGCAGCTTCACCAGGACATGGAGCGACGGGCCGGCGGTGTCCTTGAACGGATCACCGACCGTGTCGCCCACGACCGCGGCGGCGTGCGCGTCTGAGCCCTTCCCGAGGACGTTGCCGTTCGCGTCCTTGAGCTCGCCCGACTCGATGTACTTCTTCGCGTTGTCCCACGCGCCGCCGCCGTTGTTCAGGACGGTTGCGAGCATGACGCCGGAGATCGTGCCGACCATCAGCATGCCGGCGACGGCTTCGTGGCCGAGCAGCAGTCCGACGGCAATCGGCGTGGCAACCGCCACCGTGCCGGGCAGGATCATCTGCCGCAACGCGGCCCGCGTCGTGATGTCCACCACGCGCGCGTAGTCCGGCCGCTGGGTGTAGTCCATGATCCCCGGCATCTCGCGGAACTGGCGGCGCACCTCGACGATGATCGCCTGTGCCGCCGTGCCCACGGCCCGGATGGCGAGGCTGGAGAAGAAGTAGACGAGCATCGCGCCCATGAGCGCCGCGATGAACACGTTCACGTTCGCCAGGTCGACCGACTCGAGCAGCGTCCCCGCCTCGCGCAGCCCGCTGTCGATCTGGCGCTGCAGGATGAGGTTCACCTTGTCGATGTAGGCGCTGAACAGGAGGAACGCCGCCAGCGACGCCGACGCGATGGCGTAGCCCTTGGTGAGCGCCTTCGTGGTGTTGCCGACCGCATCGAGGCGGTCCGTGATCTCTCGCGCCTTCGCATCGGCCTTGCTGAACTGGGCGATGCCGCCCGCGTTGTCGGTGATCGGCCCGAAGGTGTCCATGGCCAGGATGAAGGCGGTGGTCATGAGCATGCCCATCGTCGCCACCGCGGTGCCGAAGATGCCGCCGACGTTGTCTCCCGCCTCGTTGATTAGCCCCGCCTGGCTTCCGAGGGTAAAGCTGGCGAACAGGGCGAGGCCGATGGTGATGGCGGTGACCGCGGTCGTCTCGAAGCCGACGGCCGTGCCGCTGATGATGTTCGTGGCCGGACCGGTGCGGCTGGCCTCGGCGATCTCGCGCACCGGACGGTAGGTTCCGGCGGTGTAGTACTGCGTGATGTAGACGAAGGCCACGCTGGTCGCGAGGCCGACGATGCCCGCGCCGAACATCCAGACCCAGGCCGGGATGCCGTTTTCGGGCAGGTCGAGACCGGTGTTCATCATGACGAACGTGGTCAGGGCCAGGCCGCCCACCGACAGGATGGTGGTGACCCAGTACCCACGGTTCAACATGTTCATCGGATTCTCGGTCTCGCTGCCGCGGACGAAGAACATCGCGATGATGGTGGCCAGCAGTCCAAAGCCTCGCACCACCAGCGGGAAGAAGATCCAGGCCTCCGGGTTGGGCCATCCGAGGTCGGTCGCGATGCGCCACACGGCGACGCCGAGGATCATGGCGCCGATGTTCTCCGCGGCGGTCGACTCGAACAGGTCGGCGCCGCGGCCGGCGCAGTCGCCGACGTTGTCGCCGACGAGGTCCGCCACCACGGCCGCGTTGCGCGGATCGTCCTCGGGGATCCCGGCCTCGATCTTGCCCACGAGGTCGGCGCCGACGTCGGCGGCCTTGGTGTAGATGCCGCCGCCGAGCTGCGCGAAGAGGGCGACGAAGCTCGCCCCGAAGCCGAATCCGACGATGAGGAACGGGGCGTCCTCGGGGTTCGTGAACCCGCCGAAGGCGACGAAGATGCCGTAGACGCCGAGGAGGCTCAGCGCAACGACCAGGAACCCGGACACGGCACCGCCGCGCATGGCGACCTGCACCGCACGGACGAGGCTGTGCTGTGCCGCCGCTGCGGTCCGCAGGTTGGCCTTGACGCTGATGAACATGCCGATGATGCCGGAGGCCATCGACGCCGCCGCGCCGACGAGGAAGGCGAGGGCGGTGCGCCAGCCGAGATCGAAGCCGAAGATGTCGGTGTCGGCGACCTCGCGACCCTCGACCACGGTGATCACGACACCGATGACGAAGGCGCCGCCGAGCGCGAGCAGCGCGATCGTCTGGTACTGGCGGCGGATGAACGCGACGGCGCCCTCGTAGATCGTCCCGGCGATCTCCTGCATCGCCTCCGTGCCGGTGTCGGCGCGCAGGACATCCCACGCGAGGTAGAGGGCAAACGCGATCGCGGCAATCCCCGCCAGCGGGATCACCCACAGGATGGGCTGGAGCTCCATGAATCCTCCGAGCATGGCCGGCGGCCGTGATCAGTCGGGCTCGCTCAGACCTCTTCCTAGACGCACGCGAAGCGCCGGCGGGAGGACACGGTCACGTACCCCGCCAGCGATGGCGCGCGGATTCTAGCATGCGTCAGGTGCTCTGCATCACGGCAGCCAGCGCGGCCGCCATCCGTCGTTCGTGAGCACGGTCCGACGCCCGTCGGCCAGCCCGATCCTGACCAGGGCGCCTTCGACTTCGGGCTGCCGTCCATCGCGTGGCGCGACGATCACCAGCGCATTCTCACCGGGAGCGAAGGCGACCCCGTCGACGCCTGTCTCGTCGGCACCGGCGACCGGCCGGCCCTCGTCGGTGAGCCCCGCCGTGAGCATGAGTGACCCGGTGCCGTCGCGATAGACGATCCGTCCGTCCGGCCCGACGCTCAGCACGACGGCCGTGGACCCCAGCTGGGCTGCGTCCGCCATGTCGCCGCCACGGCTGAGGCTCACGGCCGCGCCACCGGATCTCGCGGCCAGGGGCTCGACCGGCGCATCGAAGGCCCGCGCCGGACGCACGCTTCCCGATGGGCGCCCGGTCAGAACGACGGCGGACGCGTCGGGCAGCCAGATCGGAGGTCGCTGGGCATCGTACCGAGCGCGCACCGGCGGCCCGTCGTCCAGGTCGACGATCGCGACCCATCCGGCGGTGTCGACGAACGCGATCGCGGCACCATCCGGCGCGTAGCGTGGTGCGCGGTGCGGCAGGTCCTCATCCGAAGTCGACCAGGCCTCCGGAAGCTCGAGTGCGGACGTGGATCCCGCCGGGATCGCCCACTCCCAGATGCCGAGACCGGCGCCGTCGGCGGCGGAGGCCCGCGCAAAGGCGAGGCGCTGCCCGTCCGGTGAGAACGCGGGGTCGAACTCGATGACGTCGTCCTCGGTCAGCACCTGGCGATCCGATCCATCGGCGTTCTGCATGACGAGGCGACGACCGTCACCGACCACGAAGGTTCCGCCATCGGGCGCCACCGCGTAGTCGAGCACCGGGGTCAGCTCGGCGGACAGCTGGCGCGGCGCGCTGCCGTCCACGTTCATGCCCCACAGGTTCGCGACTCCGGCCCGGTCGGAGAGGAAGACGATCTGGTTCGTGAGTGTCGACTGCGGTGCGCCCGTGGTGAACGTCCATGTGACCGGTTCGGGAAGCCCTCCGCCATTCAGCCCGGCCATCGCCCCGCCGAGGCGGACCTCGAACGTCGTCGTGGGAGGGAGCGGACCGGACGGCGTGAAGCGCAGGATGGTGCCGTCGTCCGGCTCGGCCGGCGGCCGGCCCAGGTCGTCGAGGATGTCGATCGAACCGGAGATCTCCGGCGTGATCACGAAGTCGTCCACGGACACCGTGTCGGGGTCGATCGGCTGGCTGAAGACGGCGGCGATGGTGGTGTGGCGAGCGACCCCATCCGTGCCGTCGGCGGGGACGAGCAGCGACGGTTCGAGGCCCGAGCCGAGCGTCCGGAACGAGAGACTGATCGGCTCCCCCAGTGGCACGCCCGACACATCGATGGCCTCGGGGCCGATCTCAACCCGGTAATCGGTTTCCGGCCGGAACGGCTCCGCGGGCTCGATCTGGAGCTCCTGGCCCGACCATCGCAGCGTGTACGCGAAGATCGGTCGTAGTCGCAGCGCCGCCTCGACGGAGGCGGTGTCCATCAGCCCCGAGAAGCGGATCGCGATCGAGGCGTCGAGCGACACGTCGGTCGCGTCGTCGAGCGGCTCGGAATCGACGAGCTCGGGCGGCCCGGTCGTCTCGAAGGTGAATGGCGTGGGCACGTCGACCATCGCGTTGCCGGCGAGGTCGCGGGCGCCCGGCTCGATCGTGACGGTGTACGACGTCGCCAGCGCCAGCGGGTCGCTCGGCGTGAAGATCAGGACGCTGCCCCTCCAGTTGACGTTGCCCGTCACCTCCGGCTCGATGCGCACGATGTCGCCGGCGCTCTCAGTGTCCATCGGCTCGGTGAACGTCACCTCGAGGCTGGTGGTCGGCAGCCCGATTCCCGGCTCGTCGGGAAGCGTTTGGGTGAGCGCGACGGCAGCCACCGCGGGCGCGCGAGCATCGACCGTGCTCGCCAGGTAGAGGACCCCGGAAAGGATGAGCGCGCCGATGCCGACGACAATGAGGCTGCGCAGGACGACGGCGCGCATGGCGCGGCGACCCGGCCGCTCAGCGATGCCGCAGGCGGGCAGGCAGGATCTGGAGCTCGTCCCGGTACTTGGCGACCGTGCGACGCGCCAGCGCGATCCCCTCCTCCGCCAGGGCATCGGCGATTTCCTGGTCCGAGTACGGGTGGCGGTCGTCCTCGGCCTCGATCATCCGCTTGATCTGATCCTTCACACCGAGCGACGCGGTGAAGAAGTGGCTGAACGGAACCACCTCGCCGCGGGGCAGCATCACGTACTTCTCGGCGGTCGCGCGGCTCACCGTCGACTCATGCATGCCGATGACCTCCCCCACCTCGGCACGCGTCAGCGGCACGAGGTGCTGGACCCCGTGCACGAGGTAGTCACGCTGGCGGTCGACCAGGCACTCCGCGATGCGCTGGATCGTCGCACGTCGGCGATTGATGTTGTCGATGAAGAACTTCGCACGCCCGACGTACTGGCGGACGTGCTGCTTCTCGTCCTCCGTCGTGTCGGCGCTGCGGAGCTTCGACGAGAGGCTCGAGTAGATGGGCGCGACGTGCAGGCTGAAACGGCGCGATTCGACGACCTCCACGGAGATCTCGCCGTCGCTGTCGCGAATGAGGACGTCGGGCCGGATGATGGGCCGCGATGCGTCTCCGCTGACGGCGGCGGTGAACGCGGACGTCGGGTACGGGTTGAGGTTCGCCTTCACGAACTCCCACACGGTCGTCACCTGTCGCTGCGTGGCCCCGACCGCGGCCGCGACCTCGCGGAAGCGCCGCTCACCCAGCTCAGCGAGGTGCCCGCCGATGACCTCCTCGGCGTGGGGAGGAACCTCCATGGCCGATTGCTCCCGCAGGTACTCGATCTGGGCCAGGAGGGACTCGGTGATGGAGCGCGATCCGATGCCGATCGGCTCGAGGCCCTGCATGGCGGCCAGGACCTCTCCGACGTCGTCGATCGAGACGTCGGTGGCGGCGGCGATCTCGGCGTCGGTCTGGGTGAGGAACCCGTTCGAGTCGAGGGCACCGATGACGTGGTCGGCAACCACGTGAAGCCGCGTCGGCAGCAGCGCATGCAGGTTCCAGGTGAGATGGTCCTCGAGCGTGAAGTCCGCTTCGGCGCGAGCGATCGGATCGAACTCATCGGCCTCGTCACGGAGCCGCGTCGCACCGTCACCGGGCAGGTCGTCACCGCTCACCCGGCCGTCGTCACCCTCCGACTCGCCCTTGCGCGGCATGCACTCGGTGCAGTAGTTGCCGAGCACCGGCCGGCTGCAGATCGGACAGGAAGGCAGCTCCTCCATCTCGAGCGCGGGGTTTTCGTCCAGCTCCTGGGCGATCGCCTCCTGGAGCTCGACCGAGCTCATCTGGAGGATGTAGTTCGCGGCGATCTGCTTCGGGGTGACCTTGGCCTGCATGACAGGCTGGATCTGCTGGCTGAGCTCGACGGACATGGATCCTCGCGAGGGGATTGAGGGTGATCGGACCACCGATTATAGGCGGCAACCCACGATCGGCCGGCCTCGTGGCCAGGTGCGCCGTCGCACGCGCCGTGCCAGTTCGCCCAGATGCGAGCGCCGCGTCAGCTCGAGGAGACGTTGTACCGGCGAATGACCGGGCTGTCGGCCCCGAAGGTGACCATGCTGTAGCCACCCGGATCGGCGGCCAGCCGGCGGCGATAGTCGCGCATCGGCCAACCGAGGAGCTGGCACAGGCGGACCCGGTTCACGTGGTTGTGGGCGACGGCAATGGCGCACCGGGACCGGTCCGCGGCCAGCCAGGCGTCGACCGGATCGAGCACCTCGGCAGCACGGATGGCGACGTCTCGCCCGCTCTCGCCATCCGGACAGGCGGTGAGATACGGATCGACCTCCCATCGTCGTCGCAGCTCCGGATCGCGATCATGGGACTCCTGGGCGGTCAGTCCGTCCCATGCCCCGTAGTCGATCTCCAGCAATCCGGGCACGAGCTCTGTACGGGTCGGGTCCAGCCCCAGCACCTCGGCGATCAGTTGCATCGTCTGGCGGCAGCGGAGGGCCGGGCTGCTGAGCAGCCGGACCTCATCATGCGGCAGCTCGCCGAGTTCGGCGGCCAGGGCGCGTCCGACCGCCGCGGCGAGGTCGAACCCGGCGTCCGCGAGGGGCGGGTCGCTCGCCTGGCCGAGATTCCGACCCGATGCCGAGGCAGCCGTGGTGGCGTGTCGCACGAGGATCAAGCTTCCCATCAGTCGCCTGAGTCTACCCGCCCGACGTGCGCTATCCTGTGCCGGCTGCGACCGTATGCCAGGCCCGATGACCTACCTCTCCGACGAATCTGATTCCGACGGCGCGCCCGCAACGAGCGAGCGCGCCGGTTCGCGTCGTGCGCTGGGCTGCGCATTCGAGGTCGTCGAGACCCTCGTTCTCACGCTGCTCATCTATCTCGTGATCCACAACTTCGTGGCGCAGCCGTTCGAAGTCCAGCAGAGCTCGATGTTCCCGACCATCGTGAACGGCGAGTACATCCTCATCGACAAGCTGACTCCCCGGTTCGGCGGCTACGAGTACGGCGATGTCGTGGTCTTCAACCCACCGTCCGGATCCGGCCTCGACACCCAGGGCATCCCCTTCATCAAGCGGATCATCGGGCTCGCCGGCGATACGGTCAGCCTGGAGAACGGTCGCGTCTTCGTCACGCGCCGCAGCGAGAGCTCGGTGCGCATCGAGGAGCCGTACGTGGTCAAGGACGAAGATGGCTCGACTTCACCGACGACCTGTCCGCGCCAGGACTGCCCGCTGAGCTGGATCGTCGGCGAGCACGAGTTCTTCGTGATGGGAGACAACCGGCCGTTCAGCCAGGACTCGCGCGTCTTCGGACCGATCGACGAGGACACGATCCTCGGGCGTGCCTGGCTGCGCTACTTCCCGCTCGAGCGTGTGGGGCTCATCGAGCGGCCGTCGTACCCGGCGCTCGGCACCGCGTCCCCCTGAGTCATCGAGTTCAGGCCGGCTCGTCGGCCACGATCCACGCATCGATGTCGCGCGGGTAGTCGACCACCTCATCGGCGCCGAACCACAGCGCCAGCTCCGCCTCGGCCGTGTCGGGCGCATCCGACGCGTGGATCAGGTTGCGCAGGCCGCTGACACCCAGGTCGCCCCGAATCGTGCCCGGTTCCGCCTCGTTGGGCATCGTCTTGCCGACCATGCGACGCACGGTCGCGATCGCGTCAGGACCCTCGAGGGCGAAGGCGGCGACCGGTCCCGAGGTGATGAACTCCACCAGGCCGTCGTAGAAGTGCTTCCCGGCGTGCACCGCGTAGTGCTCCTCGGCCATCGACCGGGAAACCGACAGCAGCCGCAGGCCCACGACCTTCAGGCCCTTGCGCTCGAACCGACCGAGGATCTCGCCGATGAGGCTGCGCTGGACGGCGTCCGGCTTGGCGAGAACGAGTGTGCGCTGCATGGCGAGATGGGCTCCTGTGCGTGTCGATCATGTGACAGCCGGACAGCGGGCGAGGCGGATCCGGATGGGTGGGGTCAACTGCCGCGATCGGCGGCGCGGTCGTAGGCCTGACTCGCCTCGACCCGACGCCCCGCGGCGCGGAGCAGGTCGCCGTAGAGTAGCAGACGCTCGGGGACGGGCTGGCCGCCCAGCGTCGGCTCGAGGATCGCCACGCCGTCGGCGGCGAGCGAGGAGTCAAGTCGCACGGCGATCGACATCTCGCTGTCACCCCGGGCGGGCTCCCCGGCGACGTACGCGACGCGGGCCTCTTCGAGCCTGCGCCGCGCCGCGGCCGTCTTCTCGTCTCCGACCGGCAGGGTGGGCGCCTCGTCCGCCGCCTCCGTCCAGGGAGGACGCGACGCGCGGGCCGGCGGCGGCTGGAGCTCGGACGGAAGCGGCCAGCTGAGCCGCCCCGGTACCCCGGCCCGCAGCTCATGGGCGCCATCGACGCCGATGGCCGCGACGACCCGCTCGAGCGCACCCGCCGCCCGGTCGGGCTCGCCGGACGCGGCCAACGCCTCGGCCTCGATGAGCGACGCGATCGGCAGGCGACGCTGAGAGCTGCCAGGGCGCACCGCATCGAGAGCGGCGCGCGCGGAGATGAGACGGCCCTGGCGCCAGAGGGACTCGGCGAGCAGCGTGCGGAGCGCATCGAGCTCGTCGTCGACGCCGGGATCCTCCGCCTCGCGCTGGGCGATTCGTCGCCGGAGCGTGCCCTCCGCCAGGCCCGGCTGCGCCGAGTCGAGCTGAGCGCGCGCCAGCGTCATCTCATCCGGGAGCAGCGCGATGACCTGGTCATCGCGATCATCGGGTGCAGCCCGCCCATCCGACGCCGCGTCAGCTGCCGGCTCCTCCGGATCGATGGTCATCGGCGCATGGCTCGCTCGGCGCGCGACCGCGAACGGAACGGCCCGAGGAGCGCCATGCGTGCCAGCCGGGGGTCCAGGTAGCGTCGGGCCACCCGCAGGAGGTCGTCCATCGTGACCGCATCGAGCCGCTCGACGACCTCGTCCACCGTGAGGATGTCGGGAAGCAGCGCCTCCCCCATCCCCAGCCACCCGGCAACGGCGCCGGAGTCCTCCATCCTGAGCTCGAGCCGTCCGATGGTGTAGGCCCGCGCCCGGTTCAGCTCCTCCTGGAGGACCGGTTCGGAGCAGATGCGGTCGAGCTGATCGAGGATGGCGCCGACCACGCGCTCCAGCGCATCGGGATCGAAACCGGCGTGGACGCCGAACGTGCCGACGTCCGCGTAGGTCGCGCTGAATGTCGACACGTCGTACACCAACGACCGCCGTTCCCGCAGGTCCAGGAAGAGGCGGCTCCCCATCCCGTCGCCGAGGACGGCGCCGAGCAGGTCGATGGCCCACCGATCGGGATGGTGGCGCGGCACTGCCGGCATGCCGATGCAGAGGTTCGCCTGGCTCAGCCGCCGATGCCCGACGCGCAGCGAACCGGCCCCGGCAGGCCGCGGCGAGGCCAGCCGCTGAGCGCGGAGAACGACGGCGTCGGCATCGTCCGACGGCCCGTCGGGCATCCACTCCGCGGCGGCATCCGCGATGGCATCGTGATCGATGGCGCCCGCTACCGCCAGCACCAGGCCGTCGCTCCGGTATGACCGACGCCAGTGCTCCACGACCGCGCGATGCGTGGCTCGCCGGACCGCCCCGATCGTCCCCGCGATCTCGCGACCGAGCGGATGGTTCGGGTACAGCAGCTCGTCGAACATGGTGAAGACGTGGTCGGACGGCGAGTCGACGTACATCCGGATCTCGTCGACGATCACCGGCTTCTCGGCCGTGAGATCCCTCCGCCGCAGGAGGGGTCGCAACGCGAGCTCGCGGACCGCCTCGAGGGCGATGCCGGCATGCTCGGCGGGCACCTTCGCGCTGAAGGCGGTGAGCTCACGGTCCGTGCTGGCATTCACGCTCCCGCCGATCCCCTCGATGCGCTGGGACAACGACCCGGCCTCGGGATGGCCGCGGGTGCCCTTGAAGACGAGGTGCTCGAGGAGGTGGCTCAGGCCGGCGTGCGCGTCATCCTCGTGCCGCGACCCGACCGGCACGAGCAGGACCACGCTCGCGGACCGCGCCGCCGGCATCGCCTGGCTCACGACCCGGAGGCCGCTCGGCAGCGTCGAGCGCCGGTGTGGGTCCGCCGGCCGGAGCGGCGCCGGCAGGGCCGAGGCGTTCACGTTCCTTCCTCGTCCTCGTCCGGTCGGTCGCCGTCGGCAGCTTCTGCCTCGGCCGACATGAGCAGCTCCATCTGGATGAATCGGAGGTCTCGGGCCAGCTCTTCGGCGTTGCGCGGCAGCGGCCTGCCGTCGGGCGACAGCTCGGCCTCGGTCGGCTCGGCGAGGCGGGCGGGGCTGTTGGCCGCGAACTCGATCACGACGCGCTCATTGCCGATGACGAGGGTGTAGATGAGCAGCTGGTCGCCCGTGGTGTCGAACTGGAGGTAGTCGAACGAGTCGAGGTTCAGGCAGATGGCGAGGGGCGTGAAGTAGGACGCCACGTCGGGATCGTCCACCACGATGCGCTCGACCCACCCGGTGCCGCTCGACTCGACCCGGGCGCCCCGATGGTAGGTGTAGGTGACCGTCTGCTTCAGCAGCGGCCTGAGGATGTTGTAGATGTCGCTCTTGCCGGTGACGACCCCGGTGTTGATGTAGAGCTTGGCGCGGGCGTCGGACATGCAGGACGTTCGTGCGGATCGTCGGCGAGTCTAGCACCGGGCCACGGCCGAATCGGCTGCTACGATACGGCCCGTGAAGCTGCTGGCAGCCGACATCGGCAACACGAACGTCACGATCGGCCTCTTCGAGGACGAGCGACTCGCGCGTTCGTGGCGCGCGATCACGCGGGCCAACGCGACGGCGGATGAGGTCACGGCGGCGCTAGGCGGCCTGCTGGCGCTGGATGGGCATCGGCTGGACGAGCTCGATGCCGTGGCGCTGGCGAGCGTCGTTCCGCCGCTCACCGAGACGTGGGAACGCCTGGTCAGCCAACGCATCGGCCTGCGGCCCACGATTGTCGACGCCGCATCGCTCGCCGGCACGCTGGAGATCCGTATTGACCGGCCGGCAGAGGCCGGCGCCGACCGCCTGGCCAATGCGCTCGCGGCGGGGATCGAGTTCGGGGGTCCGGCCATCGTCATCGACCTGGGCACCAGCACCAACTTCGACATCGTCGACGCCGGCGGCGCGTACGTGGGTGGCGCCATCGCCCCGGGGATGGGGCTCAGCCTCGAGGCCCTCGTGGGCCGCGCCAGCAAGCTGCCGCGGATCGAGCTGCGGCGACCTCCGTCGGCCATCGGCACGAACACCGTCCATGCCATGCAGTCCGGCGCCGTGCTGGGGTACATCGGCCTCGTGAGCGGCCTCCTCACGGCACTGCGCGGGGAGCTGATCGAGCGCTCACCAGAGGGCGCCCGCGTGTCCGTCATCGCGACCGGCGGGCACACCTATGAGCCCTGGCTGCACGAGGTGCCCGGCATCGACGCCGTCGAACCGGACCTGACCCTCCGCGGCATCCGATACGCGTGGCAGGCGGTGCGAGCGCGGGAGCGCAGCGCGAGCGGGGCGGACCGATGAGCGGCGCGTCGGGGCCGCTCGGGGGTCGTCGCATTGTCGTGGGTGTGTCCGGCAGCATCGCCGCCTACAAGGCCGTCAGCCTGGTTCGGCTGCTCCAGGACCGCGGCGCCGTGGTCGACGTGGCGATGACCGCGGCGGCGACGCGGTTCGTCGGGGCGCTCACGTTCGCCAGCCTCACCCATCGGCCCGTGCTGGACGACGTCTTCGAGCTCGATGCAGATCAGCAGATCGCGCACATCGAGTTGGCCGAGGCCGCCGATGCCATCGTCCTCGCACCGGCCACGGCCAACCTCCTCGGTGAGCTCGCCGCCGGACTCGTCGGCGATGCCGTCACCGCGATCGCGTGCGCGAGCCGCGCGCCGGTCATCGTGGCGCCGGCCATGGACGCCGGCATGTGGACGCATCCCGCCACGCAGCGCAATGTCGCCACGCTGCGCGAGTTCGGGTATCTCGTGGTCGAGCCCGAGGTCGGCGAGCTGGCGTCGGGGCTGACCGGGATCGGGCGCCTCGCCGAGCCGGCCTCCGTGGTGGAGGCCGTCGAGCGCCTCTTCGAGCGCGCGGGCGACCTCGAGGGACTGCACGTCGTCGTCAGCGCCGGCGGCACCCGGGAGCCGCTCGACCCGGTGCGATTCATCGGCAACCGCTCCTCGGGAAAGATGGGAGCGGCCGTGGCCGAGGCGGCCCGCGATCGTGGAGCTGCCGTCACGCTGATCGCGGGCGCCATGGGCGTGACGCCGCCGCGAGGCGTCACCGTGGTCGACGCGACCACCGCGCAGGCCATGCGCGAGGCGGTCCTGCGCGCCGCGGCCCATGCCGACATCCTGGTGATGGCCGCGGCCGTCACCGATTTCGCACCGGCCCGTGCGAGCCAGCGGAAGATCAAGCGGTCCGGAGACAACCTTCACATCGAGCTCGTTCCGAACCCGGACATCGTGGCCGAGGTCGGCGAGATGCCAGACGACATGCGCCCGTTCCTCATCGGCTTCGCAGCCGAGTCGCAGGACCTCGAGGCCAACGCCGCCGCGAAGCTGCGTGACAAGGGTCTCGACCTCATCGTCGGTAACGTCGTGGGCGGGCCGTTCGACGCGATCGGCTCGGACGAGAACAAGGTCACGGTGTTCGGCGCCGAAGGATCCCTCACCGACTGGCCGATGCTGCCGAAGCGCCAGGTCGCCGAGCGGCTGTGGGACCTGATCGGCGACCGCTATCGTTCGGCGCACCCATCCGATGGCGCCACCCCGACCGGCAGGCGTCGTCGCCGGTCGTGATCGTCGTCAACCAGGCGGAGGAGCTGCGCCAGGCCATCCTCGAGGGCCGTGTCGCCGGGGAGAGCGTCGGGTTCGTTCCCACGATGGGCATGCTCCATGACGGCCAGCTGTCGCTCGTCCGGCGAGCGCGGCAGGAGACCGGCTGCGTCGTCGTCTCGAGCTTCGCGAATCCGGGTGCCTTCACCACGCTCGACGAGCCGTCGTCCGGGCGTCGCGACACGGCACGCGACCTCGCCCTGCTCGAGCACGCCAGCGCCGACATCGCGTTCCTGCCCGACGTCGGAACGCTCTACCCTCCCAACGACACGACGCGGGTGACGGTCGAGGGGCTCACCCGGCAGCTGGAGGGCGCCTCGCGGCCTGGACATCTCGACGGCCTCACGACGGTCATGCTCAAGCTCCTCCATCTCGTCGGGCCGGCGAGGCTCTACCTCGGCCAGCGGCATGCCCAGCAGGTCGTCATCGTGCGCCGGATGGTGCGGGACCTGTTCCTCAACGTGGACCTCGTCATCTGCCCCACGGTCCGCGAGGACGACGGCATGGCCCTCTCGAGCGCCAATGCGCAGCTGGGCATCGAGGATCGGCATGCCGCCGCGTGCCTGTTCGCTGCCCTGACCGCGGCGAAGGATGGCTACGACGCCGGGGAGCGATCCGCCGAGGTCCTGCGCTGGCGGATGACCGACGTGCTCTCACGGGAGCCTCGCGCTCGGATCGACTACGTGAGCGTCGCCGATGCCACCACGCTGGCGGAGCTGCAGCGCGTCACCGGCCCGGCCCTGGCGCTCATCGCGGTGGGCATCGGGCGGACCCGGCTCACCGACAACATGCCGCTCGCCTGGGACGTCGCCTGACGGGTCGTTCGGTCGCCCGATGGCGGTGCCGAAGGTACTAGTGCAGTACGAGCAGCGGCTCGTATGATTCGTGTCGTCACCAGTGACCGCGGCCCCCAAAGCCGCGTGCGTCGCAGGTGCCTGGGAGGCCGGCGGGTGCCCACGTCCGGCCTCCCTTCGTGCTGTCTAGAGGCGCTCGAGCAGGGCGTCAACGTCGATGGATCCCCGCACGAGATCGATGATCGTCGTGATCTTCTCCCGATCGCTGGCGTGCGTCTTGACGAGGATCTCGTCGACCGCCTGGGCCGTGCGGTACGTGTCAGTCGGCACGAGGTAGGCGAACAGATCCTCCGCGCGGAGCGCGTGCACCAAGTCGTCTGACGGCCGGTAGCCGCCGGTCAGGACGATGCCGCTGACGAGAGGCGACGTCCGGTCACGGCCGTTCGCCGCGAGGGCCGCCCGCAGGAGATCCTCGCGGTCCCCCGGCGTGATGAGCAGGGTCCGGTCCTCGAGATGCGCCACCGCGTGCTCCGCCTGCATCGCCCCGATCGCCACATGTCCGATGGTGCGGCCCGGCTCCGCGCGCCCGGAGAGCAGCTCGCCATCGAGGTGCGTGACGATCAGCTCGAGCGATGGATTGGCGAGGAACTCGGAGTACGGGATGCAGCCGAGCAGATCGATGTCGTGGAGCGCGAGCCCGCGCCGCAGCACGTCCGGCAGCTGGGGGTGCGACACCACGTCGACCTTGTTCACCACCGCGCCGAGCACCGTGACACCGTGCGCACGAAACAGCGAGTGGTTGAGCACGATCTCATCGATCGGCCTTCCCACGCCGCCTTCGCTGACGATGATGACGGGCGCCTCGAGCAGTGCGGCCGCCCGAGCATTCGAGAGGCCGATGACCGCCCCGACGCCAGCGTGTCCGGTCCCCTCGATCACGACGAGATCCTTGCCGCGCGCCACGCGCTCGTACGCGTTGCACACCTGGCCTTCGAGATCGTCGGTGATCCGGCCGAGGATGAAGTCCGTGGTGAAGCGGCGTGGGAGCGTGACCGGCGACATGTCGTTCAACGCATCGGGCAGGCGGAAGACCTCGCTCATCAGCACGGCATCCTCGTCCGCCCGCGTGCCGTCCACGACCAGGTATCGCTGGCCGACCGGCTTCAGGAAGCCAAGGCCGAGGCCCCGCTCGCGGATGGCGGCGATCAGCCCCACGCTCGTGGTCGTCTTGCCGCGATTCTGGCCGGTTGCCGCAAGGAATACCCGCTTGGTCACGCCCCGACTCTACCCTGCGGATCCCGCTGGGTGACCGTCCGTGTGGGTGCGTCCCGACAGGTCTCGGGCTCGGCGGTGTCGTCCAGGGCGCGGGCGCGGCGCATGTTGCGTCGGCTCGCAGGCCGGCGGGTGCGACCGGGCCGCGCAGTGGAGGGAGGCACCCGAACGGCCTTGGAATGCACGTCAGGCGTCGCCGGCGGCATCGGCCGCCCGCAGCTCAGGACCTCGTCTTCGTCCGGCGCTCCGCGAGCTCGACACCCTCGCGC
>JBPCOK010000065.1:0-6018 GCA_051000335.1 Candidatus Limnocylindria bacterium
AAGGTCGCCGCGCACGATTCGCCGCCGCAGATCATCGGCGATGACTCGCGGTAGGGCGTGCTGAGGCCTCGAACGGAGTCTGGCGGCCTCGACCCATGGGGTGTGCAAGAGGCTTGCACACTGCACAATCCGCGCATATCAGCCGCTTACCCGCCGCTTACCGGCGATGCTCAACGTTGGCCCATCGATTGCTCTGTGCACCCCCCGATGGTTGACGTGGCTCGTCCCCGATCCGACTGGCCCGATGGGATCAAGCACGACCACGCTCGCCCGGTCGCCGGCTGGCGGCGGCACGCGAGCCCGCTCGCCCTGGTCGTCTTCGGCGCCGTCATCGCCCTCGGCTTGTTGGGCGTCCTCGGTCACGAGCGTTTCATCCAGCGCGGCGACGATCCGCCGCCGAACCCCGCCTCCCAGGACGAGGACGGACCCGCCTGAACGCCGGCCGGGGTAGCATCGGTCACCAGATGACCAGCAAGTGGGCCGATGAGCTCGCCTTCACGACCGATCTGGCGCGCCGTGCCGGCGCGATTCTCACCGATAGCTACGAGCGGCTTGAGCGCATCGACTACAAGAGCAAGCGCGACGTCGTCACCAATGCCGACTACGCCTCGGAGCGGCTCGTGATCGATGCCATCAAGTCGCGCTACCCTGATGACGCGATTCTCGCTGAGGAATCCGGGGAGCATGCGGGCGTCTTGCGCGACGACGGATCGCACAACGGCCGGACCTGGGTCATCGACCCCCTGGACGGCACGGTGAACTACGCCAATGGCATCCCGTACTACTGCGTCAGCATCGGCCTCGTCGTCGACGATGTCCCAGCCGTCGGCGTCGTGTTCGACCCGGCCCGCGATGACCTGTACGCGGCGGCGGCGGACGGCCCTGCGACCCTCGACGGCGCGCCGATCACCACCTCATCCAAGGAGACGCTGACCGACTACGTGGTCAGCCTGGCCGTCATCGGTCGCGGTGGGCTTACCCGCGAGCGCAAGATCGCGCCGCTGATCCGCATCCATCGGCGCATGGGAAGCGCGGCGCTCGCACTCGTCTACGTCGCCAACGGGCGATTCGATGCCTTCATCCAGAACGGCGGGCTGTCGCCGTGGGACGTGGCCGCCGCGGGGCTCATCGTCGAGCGAGCGGGCGCCGTCGTCACTGACGTGATCGGCGGACCGTGGTGGAACCCGGGCCTGCGTGGCCCCCGCACGAGCGTCGTCGCGGCGCCGGGGGCGCAGCACCAGGCGCTCCTCGACCTTCTCGCATCGCTGAAGACGACCGTCCAGACTCGTCGCTGATCCTCAGGCCGCACCAGCCGCGTCGAGAACGTGGGCCAGCATGTCGAGGGTGAACGCCGTCGCGCCCCACACCCTCACGCCGCCGTAGCGGTACGCGCCCGCCAGCAGTCTCCACCCGTCGCCGCTGAACTCCTCGGTTCCGAACACCTCATCATCGAACAGCGCCTCGAGCGGCAGCTCCACGATGGACGAGACCTCGGCGTCATGCGGCACGAGCATCGGTCGTTGGCTGACGGTGCCGACGAACGGACGCAGCTCGAAATTGCTGCCGGGGATCCAGACGTCGTCGAGGAATCCCGCGATCCGCACAAGCGCGGGATCCAGGCCGATCTCCTCCCAGGCCTCCCGCAGGGCGGCGGCCTCGGGGGACGCATCGGCCGCGTCAACCGACCCGCCCGGAAGCGAGACCTCGCCGGCATGGGCACGCATGTCGGGGTGCCGGACCGTCAGGGGCAGGACGAGGCGACCATCGGCATCGGGGTAGATGGCCAGCAGGGTCGAGGCCAGTCGGGCGGGCGGGAATGAAGATCGATCGTATAAGCGACGCCGTGTCGCCCCGCCGGCCGGGCGCGGCATGAGCCGGTCGTCACGCGGAATGGGGCGAGGTGCGCGGCGCAGGACATCGGCGATCGCTTCCTCCCAGCCGGCACCAGCGCGTAGTATTCGCTCCATGACCCAGGGCCACCTCGACCGTGACAGCCGTGTGCGCGATGCGCTCTATCGCACTCGCGTCCTCGTCAACCGTACCCCGCATCTCAGCTCCCAGACACGACGCGAGGCAAACCGCGCGCTCGACCTTCTCGACCGACAGCTCGGGCTGAACCAGGTGAACGCCGCCGACGGCGCCCGTGGAATCGAGCTCCTCAACCGCGCGCACTCCTCGATGACGTTCGGCCTGCTGCGCAGCGAGGACTTCGCCGACCGCTTCGCCCCTGCCCTTCGGCAGCTCGGGCTTCGGGGCATCACCGATCGGCTGGATGAGGTGCCGTCCTCGGTCATGGCACTCCCGATCCCCGGGCCAATCGGCGACCGCGAGCACCGGGACAACCTTCCCGCCGGTGAGCGGCTGGATGCCGAGGGCCGGCCGCTGCCTCCGCCGCCTGGCTTCTACTAGGTCCGGAACTGGGTCCGGAACCGCCCGCCGGCACGCTAGCTCGTCGCGGACCGCTGGAGCAGCCGCTCGATGAGGCTCTCGTCGGTCGGGGTCGAGCCGAGATGCAGCCGTTCGCCGATGCGCGCCGCCAGGGTCGGCTCCAGGTACGTCGATCGCAACGCGTCCCATGAGGCGGCGGCAAAGACATCGGCAGGCGGACCGTCGAGGACGATCGACCCGGCGCGCATGACGACGACCCGCTCGAAGGCTTCGGCCACGAACCGCATGTCGTGGCTGATCGCCACCACCGTGCGTCCGGCCGCCGCGACATCGTCGATCACCTGGCGCACCCGTTCCACCCCGCGCGCATCCTGCCCGGTCGTCGGCTCGTCGAGCACGAGGACCGGCGTCCGCATCGCGAGCACGGAGGCAAGGGCGAGGAGCTTCCGACGCGACTGTCCCAGGTCGTACGGGTTCGTCCCGGCCTCCGCCTCCAGCCCCGTTGCCGCGAGCGCTTCGGCGACTGAAGCCCGCAGATCGGCGCCGGAGCGGCCGAGGTTGCGCGGACCGAACTCGACCTCGGCCCGGACCGAGCCGGCGAAGATCTGCCGATCCGGGTCCTGGAAGACGAGCCCGACCCGGGACGCGAGCTGCGCGACCGTCATCGTCGACGCATCGACGCCGTCGACGGTGACCCGGCCCTCGGTCGGTCGAAGGAGGCCGTTGAGGTGGCGGACCAGGGTCGTCTTCCCGCTGCCGTTCTGGCCGACCAGCGCAACGCGCTCGCCCACCCGGATCTCGAGATCGATCCCGTCGACCGCTCGCACCCCTCCGTCCCGGTACACGTGGACCAGCCGATCGGCTCGGAGGTCAACCACCGGCGATCTCGAGCGCCTGTGGCGCGAGCCCCGCCGCTTCGGCCGCACGGCGGAGCCGAATTGACGCGGGGAACGCTACGCCAAGGTCGGCGAGCCTGGGATCGGACAGCACCGACCCTGCATTCCCTTCCAGTGCAATGTGCCCCGCGTCGAGGACCACCACGCGTGCGGCAACCTCGGCCAGCAGGTCGGTCTTCTGCTCGGTGATGAGAATGCTCGTCCCTTCGGACGCGAGCCGCGCGATGGCATCGGCGACGAGCTGCGTCCCGGCGGGATCGAGCTGCGCCGTCGGCTCGTCAAGGACCAGGTGCTCGGGTCGCATCGCCAGCAGGCCGGCCATCGCCACCAGCTGTTGCTGTCCGCCCGAGAGCCGCAGCGGGTCACGCTCGGCCAGGCTGTCGATGCGCAGCGTCTCGAGCGCGTCCCAGGTGTGGCGGATCACGTCGTCGCGCGGCACTCCGAGGTTCATCGGCCCGAAGGCAACCTCCTCGAACACGGTGCCAGCAACCTGGGAGAGCTGCGTCGTCGGGTTCTGAAAGCCGATGCCGATGCGTGCGCTCAGCCGGTGCATGGGCCAGCCATCGACGTCCTCGTCGTCGAGCCGAATGCTGCCGCGGATCTGCCCACCCACGGTCCGAGGCGCGAGCCCGGCCACGACGAGGCACAGCGTGGTCTTGCCGGACTCGGACGGTCCGGCCACGCCGACCACCTCGCCGGCACCCAGGCGCAAGTCGATCTCCAGCAGCGCCGCATCGGCCGAACCCGCGTAGCGATACCCGACCCCGGTCAGCTCCACGGTCACCCGAGCACTCCGGTGACCCGCGCAGCGATGAGCGCGGCGAGCCCGGCGACCAGCGCCCAGCGCGCGATGCGCTCGGCCGTCGTGTCGGTCGGAGCCCACAGCAGGGTGCGGCGCCCGGGACGGGTGAACCCGCGAGCCTCGAGCGCCATGGTGCGCTCCTCGACTTCGGCGATCGAGCCGAGGATCACCGGACCGACGATCGGCACGATCCCCCGGATGCGACGCCAGACGCTGCCCTCAGTGTCCAGTCCCCGAGCGCGCTGCGCCGCGGTGATCTGCGCGGCTCGCTCGACCATCGCCGGCACCGTCTGCACCGAGGCATTGGCCACGAACCCGACGCGCGAGCTCACTCCTCGCCGTTCCAGGTCGATGACGAGGGCGGACGGACGTGTCGTGAGATAGAAGAGCGTGACGGCGCCGCTGATGGCCAGGATGCGGGCCAGGATCTCGAGCGCGAAGGCGAGACCTTCGGCCGTCGCGGTGATCGGCCCCAGCTGGAGGAGGACCGTTCGGCCGCCCGGGAAGAAGAACAGGTTGATGAGGGCGGCGGAGATCGCGATCGGCAGGGCCAGGAGCAGGGAGGTCCGGACCAGTCGGGCGAATACCCCGGCCGCGAGGGCCGGAACGACGACGGCCACGAGCACGAGCACGATCGGGCCGATCAACCCGCCGATCGCCACGGCGCCGACAGCCGTGACCGTGGCAAGCGTCGCCTTCGTGAGCGGGTTGAGCCGATGGACAGCGCTCGGGCCGGGGCGCGCCAGGAAGTCGGGAGCGTCCCGGCCCGCGGTCGATGCGGTGGTCAGGCTGGCGCCCCCCGCCACTCGCCGGCATCATCCTCCACCGTCTCGTCCCCGTCGATCAGTCGCTCGCCCTGCGGGAAGCCGGCCTTCGTGCGGGTCGCCATCGCGCTCAGGATGAGGTAGACGACGAAGAACGTCGTGATCTTGTCGATCGGATCGCTGATCAGCCCCTGGCCCAGCGTCGCGTTGCCGATGTCGGTGCCCGCCTGCCGGAACGCCGCAACCAGGAAGTCGGTGCCGGCCCCGGTGACGCCACTGAAGAGGTTGGCGCTGATGGGCGCGCTGATGAGGGCCGCGACGATTCCCATGCCGAGGCCGGCGATCACGACATAGCTCGCCGTGAGGTCGCGGCGGGCGAAGAGCATGTAGAGCAGGCCGAGGACGGTCAGTACGACAAGTGCGAGAGCCAGCCAGCCGAGGATCACGAACGCCACGTTGTCGTTTTCCACGCTGATGCCCGAATCGCCGATGATCGCGGTGTAGCCGAGGAACGACAGGTAGGCCATGAGCGCGATGACCCCGACGGTGATCACCGCGCCGGTCAGCAGCTGCCCCGTCGGTCGATTCGGCCGAGGTCGCAGCCAGCCCGCCCGGCCGACGAGCCCAGCCCCGAGGCCGATGACGGCAGCCACGATGGCGAATGCGGCAGCGGCCCCGCTGTTGAACGGCGGCGGCACCACGTACGTCCACAGCATGTTCGAAAGGAACCCGGTCAAGGCGCCGGGGATCGGTCCCGCCAGCACGCCGACCAGGATCGTGCCGATGCTGTCGAGGTAGATGGGGATCTTCAGGGCGTTGGCTACCGCCGCGCCGAGCACGATGTTGATGGCGATGGCCAACGGCATGAGCACGATGGTCCGCGTGTCGAACTGGCGCGAAATGGACGCCAGGGAGCGCGTCTGGACGTACTCGACGACGGCGTAGACCACGAAGCCCACGATCAGTGCGATGGCCAGGATGAGGGCGAACGAATTGGCACCCTCGATGTCGTAGAAGACCTCCTCATCAATGCCGGTCGCAAAGTTCCCGAATCCGACGATGCCGATGTACGCGACGACGAGGAACGCCGCGACGGCAACGATCCAGCGGACGACCATGGGAAGACCCTCCTCCGTATGCCTTGTGGTCAGCTGTCGGGAGCGCCGAC
>JBPCOK010000075.1:0-15140 GCA_051000335.1 Candidatus Limnocylindria bacterium
TCGGCGGTCGCCACCATGGCGCCAAGCCCGACCCCGACGGCGTCACCGGCCGCGGGCCGGGCCTACGTCGCCCTCGGCGACTCGATCACGTTCGGCATCGGGGTTCCGCAGCCGCGCCGGCAGGGCTATCCCGCTCGCGTTGCGGAGCGCCTCGCAGCCGCCACGCCGCCCTTCGACGAGCTTCGCGTGCTGGCGGTCCCGGGTGAGACGGCCGCGGGCTTTCTGGAGCATCGGATCGACGATGTGGAGACGCTGATCGGCGAGCTGGGCGAGCGTGTCGGCCTCGTCACCATCGGCCTCGGCGGCAATGAGCTCCTGCGGACCCGGCGCGACCCGGCGTGCATCGCCGATGCCGCCGGCGACGCATGCCGCGAGGTGGCGAACGCGGCCGCCGAGGACGCATCCGCCGCCCTCGACGCCGTGGTGGGACGCGTGGCGGTGGCCGTCGCGTCCGCCGGCGGTGAGGCGACGATTCTCCTGCTCGCCTACTACAACCCCGACGTGGAGCCGATCGCGGTATCGACGATCGTCGGCTCGGATGGCGTGATCGGCTGCGAGGCCGGCGATACCGCCCCCGGACTCAACGATCGCATCGCCTGCGTGGCCGAACGGCACGGCGTGGGGCTCGTGGACCTGTACACCGCGTTCCTCGGTCGGGAGGACGAGCTGACCGGCATCGGCGACGGCGACGTTCATCCGAACTCGGCCGGGTACGAGGTCATCGCCGCGACAATCGCCGGCGAGCTGGGCCTCCCCGCGCTCGGCGGCTGATCCCGTCGGCATCGGCCCTTCCGAACGAACGTTCGAGTCGGGTACACTCGGCCTCCCTGGAGGCGGCTGGACGGTCGCGGACGCATCGGTCGAAAGGCTGCGTTCGAGGAAAGTCCGAGCTCCTCAGAGCAGGCTAGCGGGTAACGCCCGTCCGCCGTGAGGCGAGGACCAGCGCCACAGTGACGATGCCCGCACCTTCGGGTGCGGGAGTGAAACGCGGCAAGCTCTAGCCGGAGCAAGACCGAATAGGGGAGCGTAAGGCGGCCTTCGGGCCGCAGCAGGTGGCTCGCTCAGCTCCCGGGTAGGTCGCACAGATGGATGGCCGTCCATGGAACCGATGCGAATCGGTTCCGGGACAGAACTCGGCTTACAGGCCGCCCTCCAGGGACAACGCCCGTCAATCCTCGTCCTCGCGCCAGACCGATCGGGCCGTGCACGCATTGCAGATGGCACGTGCCTCGTCCATGGTGCCGAGCGGGAGCGCATGATCCGCGCCGCCCAGCATGCAGTCCACCTGGACGCCGACGGGATCCGTGGCGAGGATGCTGACGTGGCGCACGGAGCAGCGGCGGATATTGCCTGACCGCGATTTCGGTCGACGCTCCTGGCTCCCCTCGATCGGGTTCAGCGCCATGGGTTCGTTCTGCTCCGGAACTTCGCTACGTGGTTGGTCGCAGATCCTATCTCCGGGTGCATCCGGTCAACAATGGGGCGTTCGTACCATCCGGCGACCGACGACCGGCGAATCGCCGACGACCGCGGCGCCACGCTAGACTCACGCCGACACGGCGCGTGGCACGCAGGCATCCAGAGGAGGAGCTTTGTTCGGACGACGCAAGCGCGAGGAGGCCGAGGCTGCCGAGGCCGTGCGAGAGGCCGAGCGCCGCGCCCTGTTCGCCCGGCTGGCCGAGCGTCCCGAGCATGTCTGCCCCTTCCTGGGGCTCGCGAGCGATCGCACCGGCTACGTCGACGGCGTCAGCGCTGACCACCGCTGCTTCGCGTTCGGTGATCCGGCCGCCATCTCCGCGGAGCAGCAGACCCAGGTCTGCCAGCAGCGTGGCTACGGCAACTGCCCCCGGTACCTGCGCGGCGTCCTCGTCATCCCGACCGAGGAGCTCGAAGCGTTGCGTCGACCGCATCCGCCCGCCGCCGCGGTGACACCCGCGGCACCGGCCGAGCCACGCCGTCGACGCCGAGCGCCGTTGCTGCTGCTCCTGCTCCTGGTGCTGGTGGGCGCCGGCGCGGGAGGCGCGTATCTGCTATTCGGCGGCGGGGGTGGCGTGGCGATCAATCCGAGCCCGAGCGTGACCCCTTCGGCGGTCGTGAGCGCCAGTGCCACGGCGTCCGTCGAGCCCTCCACCATCCCCAGCCCGGATCCGACCCCCAGCATCGTGGCGAGTCCAACTCCCGAGCCGACCCCGAGCGCGGGCGACGCGTTCGCCTTCTACGAGGTCTCGGTGTCGCCGGACAGCTACACGCTCTTCGCGTTCGATGGGGGGGCGGTGACAGGCACGCGCGTCATCGGCTTCGACCAGTTCTCCTTCGCCCGGGTGGAGCCCGAGCTCGGCGACGACGATGCGGTGTACTGGGTCACCCAGGACGGTGATCTGACCGACTTCGCGTACCGCGCCCCGACCTCAGGCGACTTCAGGATCCGGGCGGTGTTCCTGAACGACGCCGGAGATCGCCGATCCGCCTTCCTCGACGCCGATCAGCTCGACGAGCTGCCCAGCGCGACGCCCAGCCCCTGATCGCCCGGCGCCGAGCGCCGTCCACCTCCGAGTGCCGGCCCGCGAGCCGGCACTCGCGTTATCCGCCGCCGCACCTCCGGTTGGACCACGCGGGAATCGCACGGAAAAGCCCTTGACGGGTGGCGTCTGCCCTGTATAGTGGCGCCCTGTGGTTCCAAATGGGGCCATATGGGGAGTAGTGGTGAACGACAGGCACAATGGAGAGAGTGTCATTCCTCACTGGGGAGTTCCGGCATGCGCTGGACGACCGGGGACGCGTTGCGATCCCGGTTCGATTCCGGTCGCGGCTGGCCCAGGGGGCGACCCTCGCTCGCTGGCTCGACGGCTGCCTCGCGATCTTTCCCGCGGACGCGTGGGAGGACCTGGCGGCCCGGATTCAGAGCCTGCCGACGACGAATGCCGCCGCGCGACAGTTCGGTCGATTCATGAGCTCCGGCGCGGTCGAGGTCGAACTCGACCGACAGGGGCGGGTGCTGGTCCCCAGCTATCTACGCGAGTACGCCGGCCTGACCAACAGCGAGGTGGTCGTGGTGGGCGCGCTGAACCGGCTCGAGGTCTGGGCGCCGAAGCGGTGGCAACCGTATCGGTCGCAGATCGAGGACGAGCCGGAGGCCCTCGCCGAACACCTCGCCGACCTGGGCATCTGAGTGTGTCCCGGTCATTGATGCGTCTCCGGGCCGGTCGGCCCGCTGTCCGACAAACGAGGTGCAACGCCAGATGGGAGAAGGGCACCTGCCGGTGCTGGTCGACGAGGTTCTCACCTCGCTGGCCGTCGGTGCCGGCAGCTCCATGGCTGATTGCACCGTCGGCGGCGGTGGGCACGCCGAGCGGCTGTTGGAGACCACGTCTCCGGATGGCCGCCTGCTCGGCATCGATGCCGATCGGGCGGCCATCTCGGAGGCGAAACGCGTCCTCTCGCGGTTCGGCTCGCGCGTCACGCTGCGCCACGCGAACTTCGAATCCATTTTCGACATCGCAACCGAGTCCGGCGCCGCGCCACTCGACGCGATCCTCTTCGATCTCGGTCTCAGCAGCTATCAGCTCGCGGACCCGGAACGCGGGTTCAGCTTTGCGGCCGACGCGCCGCCGGACATGAGATTCGATGAAACGAGCGGTGTTTCGGCCATTGACCTCATCGAGCGCTCCACGGACCGAGAGCTCGCCGGAATCCTCGCGACGTTTGGTGAAGAGCGCCGCGCAGGCCGCATCGCGAAGGCGATCGTGGCGGCGCGTGCGGAGGGCCGGCTCGTGACGGCCGCCGATCTCGCGGCCGTGGTGGCCGCGGCCGCGCCCGGGCGTCCTGGCGGTCCCGATGCCGGCCGAATCCATCCCGCCACACGCACGTTCCAGGCCCTGCGCATCGCCGTCAACCGCGAGGTCGAAGTCCTCTCGGCCGCCCTGGCCGGAGCGCTCGCATCGCTGCGCCCCGGAGGCCGCATCGCCGTCATCAGTTACCACAGCCTCGAGGACCGCATCGTCAAGCGCTTCATCGCTCGCGAGAGTCGGGACTGCATCGAGGAACCGCTCGCCCCGGTCTGCACCTGCGGACATCGCGCGCAGGTGCGAGCGGTCACGAAGGGCGTCATCACCGCGGGCTCCGACGAGGTCCGGCGGAACCGCCGCGCAAGGAGCGCGAAGCTCCGTGTCGCCGAGAAGCTCACGTGAGCCGAACGAAGGAGGAGGTCAATCCATGAGCAAGGGACATTCCCGCCACCAGGCCAGCCGGCGCCGCATGTACTCCGCGCGGCAGCGCGACCTCCGCGAGCGCCGCGCGCATGCGGTGCGTGAAGAGCAGCACTGGCTGAGCGACGAAGTTGCCGCTTTCGAGATCGAGGAGGGCCTCGACTTCGAGGCCCCCACGACCTTCAGCACGACCAGGCGCAACCGCGCGACAGCGGCCTGAGCGAGAGCAGAGAGAGACGAGCGAATGGCGGTCATCGGCGCACGACCAGCGGCCCATCCCTGGTTCGGCGTGCGTCGCGGCCGGACGCGCCCACGCACGCGATCACAGCCGCGAGGTCGCGGGCGTTCCAGTTCGGGCGGCCGCCGCGTCGCGTCACCGGTTGACATTCGACCGCTACTCGTCGCCATCGTCGTGGCTGCGGGGCTCGCGCTCTTCTACCTCAGCCAATCGACGCGTGTCGCGGCGACCGGCTACGAAGTCGACGCGCTCGAGGCCGCGCTCGCGGAGCGTCATGCCGATCAGCAGCAGCTCATCTGGGCCATCGGCGAGGCTCGTTCGCCCGCCGAGATCACGCAGCGTGCCCGGACCGAGCTGCGCCTCGTTCCACTCGAGGACGAGGCGGTGACCTTCGCCTCGCCCGACGGCCAACCCGCCGATTGACCTAGCTCGCGGCCGCAACGGCGGCCGTCGTACGGAGACCAACATGCTCGCCAGGACCGACAGTCGTGCCCGCGCCTTGGTCCTTCTCATCGTCTTCACCGCGCTGGCGACGATCGTTGGTGGCCGTCTCGTGTGGTGGCAGGTGCTGCAGCAGGAGCGGATCTCGGGAATGGCGCTGCACCAGCTCGCGCAGGAGCAGACGCTCCCGGCCGAGCGCGGGGAGATCACCGATCGCAATGGAGAGCTCCTCGCCACCTCCGTCGAGGTCCAGTCCGTCTTCGTCACCCCACCCAGCGTGGACGATGTCGGCCTGACGTCCGCACTGCTGGCCTCGGCCCTCGGGATGCAGGCTGCCGACGTGCGAGATCGTATCGATACGGACGCGAGCTGGGTGTTCCTCAAGCGCCGAGTGACGGCAGAGATCGCCGAGCGGGTGCGGGCGCTCGACCTTCGAGGCGTGGGCCTGCTTCCCGAGACGAAACGCGTCTACCCGGTCAAGGGCGCCGGCCCCGACACGACCCTGGCCGCGCAGATGCTCGGCTTCGTCGACAACAACGGGGATGCCGCCTATGGCGTCGAGCAGGCCGAGAACACGATGCTCGCGGGAACCGCCGGCCTTGTGAACGCGCAGGAGGACGTGATCGGCCGGCGGATCGCGGACTCGGTCAGCCTGCTGCAGGAGCCGATCGATGGGCGCGACCTGCGAATGACGATCGACTCCGGCGTGCAGCATCTGCTCGAGGAGGCGATCTGGTCGACCCTCCAGACGAACCGTGCGGCTGGGGCCACCGGCGTGATCATGGACGCCGAGACCGGCGCCATCCTCGCCATGGCCAGCTATCCGTCCTATGACGCGAACCAGTTCGCCACGACCGACGGCGATCGGTTCGCCAACCCGGCGGTGTCGCGACAGTACGAGCCGGGCTCGGTGATGAAGGCCTTCACCATCGCTGCCGCCCTGGACGCCGATGCCATCACCACGTCGACGACGGTCGACGACGACAACAACCTGCGCATCGGAAACGTCAGGATCCAGAACGCCGATCGCGCCGACCATCCGTACGGCCACGGCGTGATCACCGCGGGTGACGTCCTGAAGCTGTCGAACAACGTTGGAGCGGCGAAGATCGGGCTCAAGCTCGGCCGCGGCGAGCTGTACGACGCATTTCGGCGCTTCGGTTTCGGCAGTCCGACCGGCATCGAGCTGACCGGCGAGACGGCCGGCGTCATCTGGAATCCCGACGGCCCGAACTCGTCCGGTGACCTGACGGCCGCCCAGAACTCGTTCGGCCAGGGCCTGAGCCTCACGGCCGTCCAGCTGGTGGCCGGGTATGCCGCACTCGCCAACGGGGGTGAGCTCGTCACGCCGCACGTCATCGCGGGATGGACCGATCCGGACGGGACGTACCACGCCGCCGAGCAGCCACCCGCGGAGCGAATCCTGCGCCCGGAGACCGCCGAGACAATGGTGAAGCTGCTGACAGGAGCCATCGACGATGGGATCGCGAAGCGCGCCTCGATTCCCGGGTACACCGTGGCCGGCAAGACCGGGACGGCGCAGATCGCCGGACCGGTCAGCGTGAAGAACGACGCGGGGGAGATGGTCGAGCGCTGGCAGTACATCAGCGGATGGGTCGACTCGAGCTTCGTCGGACTGCTCCCCGCCGGTGAGACGAAGCTCGCCACCCTGATCCTCATCCACCGGCCGGCCGGAGCGGGCGGGCGCAACATGCCGGAGCGCCCGGAGTGGGTGTACGCCGGCCTCATGCCGCAGGTGCTCGACTACCTGGCCATCCCGCCGGACCGGCCCATCGAGCCCGTCGCCCAGCCATGAGACTGCTAGACTCGCGCGTAGTTCGCAGCGTGGTCCGCGTGCCTCCCACGATCCGCCTCGATGACCTGCTGGCCGCCACCGGTGGCCGACTCCTGCGACCCACATCGGTCTCCACTTTCACCGGCGCCAGCGTCGACTCACGCCGCGTTTCACCGGGCAGCTGTTACGTCGCGCTGCGTGGGGAGCGTGTCGACGGGCACGACTTCGTGCAGGAGGCCCTCATCGGCGGCGCGGCGGCAGCCCTCGTCGAGCGCCCAGTCGAGCTGCCCATCGATCTGGATCGGGCGATCATCGTCGTCGATGATTCGGTGGCCGCCCTCGGCGCCATCGCCGGGTGGTGGCGGCAGCAGCACGATGTCCGCGTCGTCGGCATCACCGGCTCGACGGGCAAGACGATCGCGAAGGAGATCACCGCAGACATGCTCTCGCGGAAGGTTCGGACACTGCGCAGCGAGGGCAACCTGAACTCGGAGACCGGCCTGCCGATCACGCTCCTGCGCCTCGAGCCCGATGACGAGGCCGCCGTGCTCGAGATGAGCATGTACACGGTCGGCGAGATCGCGCACCTGGCACGGATCGCCGGTCCCGAGGTCGGCGTCGTCCTTGCCGTCCATCCAACGCACCTCGAGCGCGCCGGCAGCATCGAGCGCATCGCCGAGGCGAAGTCCGAGCTCCCGCGGGGGTTGCCGTCGGACGGCCTGGCCGTCCTGAACGCCGATGACGCGCGGGTAGCCGCCATGAGCGAGCTCACGCCGGCCACGGTCCGAACCTTCGGGTTGAGCGCCGGGGCCGATGTCACCGCCGCGGCCATCGAGTCTCACGGGCTGGACGGCACGACGTTCGACCTCCGCACCCCGTGGGGGGCTCGCCGCGTGACGCACGCGATGCCGGGGCGTCACCTGGTTCGACATGCGCTGGCCGCCGCCGCCGTGTCGGAGCGATTTGACATGACCCTCGACGACGTCGCCGCGTCCCTGGAGGCCGGCAGCCACGCTCCGCACCGCATGAACGTGCTCGCGTCCAGCGGCGGCGCCCGCGTCGTCGATGACACGTACAACGCATCGCCGGTCAGCGTTGCCGGCGCCCTCGACTTTCTCGCCGAGACCAGCGTCCAGCCCGGCCGCCGGCGCATTGTCGTTCTCGGAGACATGCTCGAGCTCGGTCCGCGCGAGGAGCTGTTGCATCGTGAGGCGGGAGCGCACGCCGCACGAGTCGCCGACGCGATCGTGACGGTCGGCGAGCGCGGTCGGTGGATTGCCGAGGGTGCGCGTGCGTCCGGCAGCGCTCGCGTCGTGGAGGCCGAAGACGCCGCGGAGGCGGCCGAGCTGCTGGAGTCCGCCCTCGCCCCGCGAGCCGGGGATCTCGTGCTCGTCAAGGCGTCGCGTGGAATCGGCCTGGAGCGAACGGTCGAGATGCTCACCGGCGAAGGGGCCGCCACATGACGATTCTCCAGATCGTGGTTGCCCTGCTGCTGGCCTTCATCGGCATGGTGCTGCTGGCGCCGATCTACATCAGCCTGCTTCAGCGCCTCGGCTTCGGGAAGCAGATCCGGACCGACGGGCCGGAGGCGCACTACGGCAAGGCCGGGACGCCGACGATGGGCGGCATGCTGATGGTCGGGGTCGTGCTGTTCCTGGCCATGGCGCTGCGGATCGAGGACGCGGCGACCCTGACCCCGATGCTGACGCTGATGGGCGTCGGCATCCTCGGGGCGATCGACGACTTCGTGAACGTCCGGACCGGAATCGGGATGCGTGGTCGATGGAAGCTCGTGTGGCAGACCGTGGTCGCCGTGCTTGCCGGCTACTACATCCAGCGCCACTTCGAGATCACCGCCATCAACATCCCGTTCGTCGGTGAGGTCGTGATCGGCTCCCTCCTCTTCCTCATCTTCGTGGCCTTCGTGATCGTCGGCGTGAGCAATGCGGTGAACCTCACCGACGGCCTCGACGGACTCGCCGGCGGCGTCCTCATCTTCAGCTTCGTCGCGTACCTGCTGATCAGCCTCGTGCCGGTCGAGGGCGTGAAGAACGAGCAGCCGAACCTGGCGATCTTCTGCGCGCTCGTCATCGGCGCGCTCATGGGATTCCTGTGGTTCAACGTGCATCCCGCGCAGATCTTCATGGGCGATTCCGGGGCGCTGAGCCTCGGCGCCACGCTGGCCGTGGTGGCCACCGTGAACGGCCAGCTGCCGCTGCTCGCCGTGATCGGGATCGTGTTCTTCGCGGTGATCATGAGCGTCGTGATCCAGGTGCTGAGCTATCGCCTTCGCGGCCGCCGGATCTTCCGCATGACACCACTGCACCACCACTTCGAGCTCGTGGGATGGGCCGAGGAGAAGATCACCGTCCGATTCTGGATCGTCGCCGCCCTGGCCGGCCTCCTGGGCGTCTCGATCTTCCTTGCCGGCGTGAGCGGGTTCTAGGAAGGACGATGATGACGACCGCCCGACCGCCCGTCAGCACCATTGACGACCTGCGGGGACGACGCGCCGTCGTGCTCGGCCTCGCGCGTTCGGGCGTTGCCGCCTCGCGATTCCTGGCCGATGCCGGCGCGGTGGTGGTCGCGTACGACCGCCGGCCGCTCGTCGAGCTGGCGGATGTCGCCTCGCTCCTGGCCGAGCACCCGGTGCGCCTGGCCGTAGGCGTCACCGAGGACGAGGCGAAGGCACTGCTCGAGCATGCCGAGCTCCTCGTCAGCAGCCCCTCGATCTCGCCCGACTTCCCGACGACCGAGCCGTGGCTGCGGGATGCGCTGCACGCGGCGCTGGCCAGGGGCACCGAGCTCGTGAGCGAGGTCGAGCTGTTCCTCAGGCTGACGCGCGCGCGGATCCTCGGCGTGACCGGCACGAAGGGCAAGACGACGACGGCATCGCTCGTCTCGGCCATCCTCCAGTGCGCGGGCATGCCGAGCGTGCTCGGCGGAAATATCGGGACGCCGCTCATCGAGCGCGCGCGCGACCTGACGGTCGAGGATTGGGCAATCCTCGAGCTCAGTGAGCTCCAGCTTCCGACCATCAGTCGCGGTGCCGACGTGGCCATCTACACGAACGTCGGCGCGGATCACCTCGACCGCCATGGAACCGTCGAGGCCTATCGTGCCGTCAAGGCACGGCTGGCCACGTTGACGATCCCGAACGGACGGGTCGTGCTCAACCACGATGACCCGGGCTGCCGGGAGATCGGAGCATCCATCCCGGCCGAGAGCGTCGCCTGGTACGGGCATGATCGACCCGGCATCGGCACCGACGAGGCGTTCGTCGATCCCGAGGGCTGGATCCGCATGGCGGGGGAGCGGCTGATGCCCGCTCGGGATGTGCTGCTCCCCGGCCGCCACATGCTCGGCAACGCGCTTGCCGCCGGGCTCGGGGCCGCATTGGCGGGGGCGCCCGCCGAGCACATCGCCGAGGGGATCGCCGGGTTCGGCGGGGTGGCGCATCGGCTCGAGCTGGTCCGCGAGCGCGGTGGCGTTCGATGGGTCAACGACTCGCAGGCCACGATCCCGGTGGCCGCCATGGCGGCCCTCGAGGCGTATGACGCGCCGATCATCCTCATCACCGGCGGACAGGGAAAGGGGCTCGCCTACGACGAGCTCGCGGAGGTCATCGTCCGGCGTGCGCGTGGCGTCGTCCTGATCGGCGAGACGGCGGACGAGTTGGTGGGTCTCATCCGCGGCCGGGTGCCGGTTACGCGTGCCTCCGATATGCCTGACGCCGTGGCCCGGGCCGCTCGTCTGGCGCTGCCGGGCAGTGTGGTGCTCCTGGCGCCGGCTGCTGCCAGCTTCGACATGTTCACCGACTACGCGGCGCGCGGCGACGCGTTCCGTTCCGCCGTCCAGGCGTTGGAGGAGGCACGATGAGCACCGCCGCGGCGACGATGACGGCGCGGCGTGGCGTCGCGCGCGGGGGCGTGCGGCGCGAGCGCCACGAGCCCGCGTTCGCGCTCCTGCTGGCGGTCATTGCCCTCACCGCGATCGGGATCGTGATGGTGTATTCCGCCTCGAGCGTCCGGTCCTACTTCAGCAGCGCCGATCCGGCCGCGCAGGGTCTCGAGCAGATCGTGTGGGCGGGGATCGGACTGACGGGCCTCTTCGTCGCCAGCCGCATCGACTTCCGTCACCTTCGATACCTGGCGATTCCGATCTTCGTGATCACCCTGGCCCTGCTCGTCGCCGTGCTGATCCCCGGCGTCGGATCGGAGATCAACGGGTCGCGACGCTGGATCGTGGTCCCCGGCGTCGGCTCCCTCCAACCGGCCGAGTTCGCGAAGCTGGCGGTGGTGCTCTATCTCGCGCACTGGCTCGATCGGCGTGGCAAGGAGGCGGGGACGCTGTGGAATGGGCTCGTCCCGTTCGCCCTGCTCATCACTCCGGGATTCGTGCTGATCGCCATGGAACCGGACCTCGGCACGGCCGGCGTGTACGCCATTGCGGCCGGCAGCGTCTTCTTCATGGCCGGGGCCAACCTGCTCTACATCGGAGCCATCGGCTCGGCCGTCGTGGGAGCGGCGTGGGTCATGGTGACCAGCACGAGCTACCAGCTCGAACGGATCCAGACGTTCCTGGACCCGTTCAAGGATCCGCTCGGGGCCGGCTACAACACCGTGCAGGGACTCTTCGCGCTGTCGCTCGGCGGGATCACGGGCCTTGGTCTCGGCATGAGCAAGCAGAAGTACCTGTACCTTCCGGCTCCGTCCACGGACTTCATCTTTGCCATCATCGGCGAGGAGTGGGGCCTGGTCGGAACGCTCACGGTCGTTGCGCTGTTCGTCGTCGTGGCGTACCAGGGGTATCGGATCGCGATCACCGCACCGGACACCTTCTCCGCCCTGCTGGCCTGCGGCATCACGACGTGGCTGGTGGCGCAGGCCCTGGTCAACATGATGGTGGTCACCGCACTCCTGCCGGTGACCGGCATCCCGCTTCCATTCATCAGCGCCGGCGGGTCGGCGCTGACCATCAACCTCGCGGCGGTCGGCATCCTGCTCTCCATCAGCCGCGAGACCTCCCAGCAAGGATCATTGCGCGATGCGGTATTCGGTATCGGGCGGCGGGACCGGCGGGCACATCTACCCCGCGCTGGCCGTCGCACGAGCCCTGCGCGACGCACGGCCCGCCGCTGAGCTCGACTACATCGGCGGGGTCCGCGGCTTCGAGCGCAATCTCGTGGCCAGTCACCCCATGCGCAGCCTCCTGCGTTATCACCAGCTGACGGTGCGCTCGCTGCGCACGGCCGGCCTGTCGGTCCACGCTGTCCTCGATCCCGCCCGGCTCGCCGCATCGGTGCCGCAGGCGTGGTGGCTGCTCGGCCGACTGCGACCGGCGGCGCTGTTCACCACCGGTGGCTATCTCGCGCTCCCGCTCGTGCTCGCCGCGCGCTCGCGCGGCATTCCGACCCTGGTCTGGGAGGGAAATGTCCTCCCCGGACGGGCGACGCGGGCGATCGGTCGCTTCGCCACGCGGGTCGCGGTCAGCTTTCCGCCGACGCTCGATGCGTTTCCGGGCAATAGCTTCGTGTCCGGCACGCCGATCCGCTCCTTCGCCGGCATCGACCGTGATGCGGCGCGTCGTTCGCTCGGGATCGATCCGGGTGAGCGGTTGCTCCTCGTGTTCGGTGGATCCCAGGCGGTCGCCCGCCTCAACCGCGCCACGTTCGGGGCGCTGAATCGGCTGCTCGACGATTGGCACGTGCTCCACCTCGCCGGCGAGGCGGGCATGGCCGAGGCCGGGGCCGCGCGGCAGTCGCTCCCCGAGCGCCTCCGCCCCCGTTATACGGCCGAGCCGTTCGTCACCGACCGCATGGCCGATGTCCTCGTCGCCGCCGACCTCGTCGTCGGCCGGGCAGGCTCATCCACCTGTGCGGAGCTCGCGGCGGTCGGGCTCCCGTCGATCCTCGTGCCGTACCCGTACGCAGGCGCCCACCAGCGCTACAACGCGTCGTTCATGGCGGACGAGGGCGCCGCGGTGCTCGTCGACGACGCCGACCTCGACGCCGATCGGCTGGTGGCCGAGATCACGGCGCTGCGTGACGATGACCGCCGGCTCGGGATGGCCGATGCGACTCGGCGGCTGGGCCGACCGGACGCGGCCCGCGTGCTCGCGGACGAGCTCATCGCGCTCGCCGAGGGGCCGTCCACGCCGTCGGAGGCCGCATTGTGACCGCGGCGCGGACGGGGGCAAGCCAGCTGGCGAATCGATTGGCCGAGCTGGATCGACTGGCCGATGAACGCGGCATGCGCCTGGTTCCTGACGCCCCGCTCGGCACGATGACGACCCTGCGCGTGGGTGGCACCGCGGACCGGATGCTGGTGGCCGATGACACGGACGTCTTGCTCGGAGGCCTGCGCCTGGCGTCCGACGCAGGGGTCCCCGCCGGCGTACTCGGGAAGGGGAGCGACATCGTGGTGGCCGACGCTGGGATCCGCGGCCTCGTCATTCGCAATCGAGCCGACGGAATCCACATCGATGGGCAGGCCATCGTGGCCGGGTCGGGAACGGCCATGGCGGCCCTGGTGAAGCGTTGCGCGGCGGCCGGCCTGGCCGGCCTGGAATTCGGCATCAGCATCCCGGGCAGCGTCGGAGGGGCCGTGTGGGCCAATGCCGGTGCGCACGAGGGGGAGATGCGCGACGTCGTCCGCGAGGTGCACGCCTGGTCGGCCCACGAGGGGCGCGACTTCCGGTTGACGAACGAGGAATGTGAGTTCGCGTACCGGGACTCGCGATTCAAGTCCGGCCGCGAGGCGGTCCTGGCTGCCACGCTCATGCTCGAGCCGGGAGACTCGCAGTTGATCCGGCAGCAGGTCGCCGCGCACCAGGAACGACGTCGCGCGACCCAGCCGCTGGCGGACCAGAACGCGGGGAGCGTGTTTCGGAACCCGGAGGGCGACCATGCCGGGCGCCTCATCGAGGCTGCCGGGCTCAAGGGGCACCGCATCGGCAGCGCGTCGGTCAGCACCCTGCACGCAAACTTCATCGTGGTCGATCGCGACGGACGCGCGTCGGACATCCGAATGCTCGGCGAGGTCGTGCGGCGCACCGTCGCCGATCGATTCGGCGTGGATCTCCGGTACGAGATCGAGTTCGTGGGCGACTGGCCCGCGGACGAGGTGGCGCATCCGTCCGCCCTGGCGGGGATCTCGTGAGCCGCCTGCGCATCGGGATCTTCGCCGGCGGCCGGTCCGCGGAGCACGAGGTCAGCGTCGCGTCGGCCGAGGCCGTCCTCCGCGCGATCGACCGTGAGCGCTTCGAGCCGTACCTCGTCTACATCGACCGGGAGGGCCGTTGGCTGCTTCCCGACGGACCGGCCCCGATGCTGGAAGCCGATGCGCCGCTGGCGCCGATGCTGGGCGCCGTCAGCCCGGCCGAGGAGGTGGCGCTCCTGCGTGCCGAACGAGCGGGCAGTCAGCCATTGACGTCGGCCACGGGGTCGGGGATTGCCGCTCGCAGCGCCGTCCGGTCGCTGGCGGATGCCATCGATGTCGCGTTCCTCGCCGTCCATGGACCGTTCGGGGAGGACGGGACGCTCCAGGGATTCCTCGAGCTGGCCGACATCCCGTACACGGGCGCCGGCGTGCTCGCGAGCGCGGTCGCCATGGACAAGGTGGTGTTCAAGGACCTCATGCGCGGCCATGGGCTGCCGGTCGTCGAGTCGACGTGGCTCCGCCGTCGCGAATGGACCGCTGATCCCGAGCACGCGATTCGCACCGTCGCCGATGTCATCGGCCCTCGAAGCGTGGTCAAGCCGGCCCGGCTGGGCAGCAGCGTGGGGATGAGCGTCGTCCACGAGATCGATGAGCTGCCGGCTGCCCTGGGCGAGGCGTTCCGCTATGACAGCAAGGTCATCGTGGAGCGGTATCTCGAGGGCGCGCGTGAGCTCGAATGCGGGGTGCTCGGCAACGACGAGCCGGTCGTCTTCGAGCCCGGGGAGATTCGATCGTCGCACGAGTTCTACGACTACGAGGCGAAGTACGTCGACGGCATGGCCTCGGTCGTCGCCCGAGCGGACGTGGATCCCGAGCTCGCGGCGACGGTCAAGGAGCTGTCGTTGGCCGCGTATCGTGCGGTCGACTGCGCCGGGCTGGCCCGCGTCGACTTCCTGGTCCTGGGAGACGAGGTCTACCTGAGCGAGATGAACACGCTTCCCGGGTTCACCGCGACCAGTATGTACCCCAAGCAGGCGGAGCTCGCGGGCCACTCCTTCGGCGCGCTCATCACGCGGCTGGTGGAGCTTGCGCTGGATCGCGATCGATGAAGCTCAAGCCACAACAGCCGCGACCGGAGCGCAGGCGCACCCCGCGCCCGACACGGGGTGCCGCAAAGGCGCGCGCCGGGTCGCGGGGTCGCGGCAAGCAGGCACGGCGGCCGGGCGTACCGCTCCGCACGCGGATCGGGCGCCGGCTGCCCTCGATCCGACGCCTGCTGGCAGGGGTGGGGGCCGTGGTCG
>JBPCOK010000105.1:0-15700 GCA_051000335.1 Candidatus Limnocylindria bacterium
CGCTTCTTCGCGCTGCGGCGTCGCGAGCCGACCGATCAACCGCTGCTGAGCGAGCTCGCCTATGAGCCGCCGCCGCGCTGGTACCGCTGACCGGGAGGTGGTGGCAGTGACATCGAACCAACCTTTACCTGACCGGAAGGTGGTGGCACTTGCCGTGATTGGCGTTGTGGCGGACGAAGCCGCGCTCACCAGCCACGGGCCAACCAGAGTGGCGGATCGACTACTGGCCGTCGCGCCGACAGTGCACACCGGGCACAACGCCACTCCCATTGGCGCGCGCCGCGCCGCGCCACGGCCGTCGCGCCGACGCTCGGCGCCAACCCGTCAGTGAAGGCGCGGACCGGCCTCGGGGTCACTGCCACCGCTGCCACCGTCGCCGCCCTCGGGCGGGTCTCCCCCACCCTCGCGCAGGAAGCGCTCGATATCGGCGATCAGCTCGTCCCCTTCGGGAAGACGCGACTCGTCCGCCATGAGCTCGAGCCGCTCGACGTGGGCCTTCGTGTCCTCGTCCGACGAGGTCGCCGCATCGAGCATGTTGCGTCGCTCGAGCGCGCGGGTCGCCAGCGAACCGATGGGGACCTGGATGCCAAGGTGGCGACCGAGTGCCGTGAGCAGGGCGACGGATGCCGTCGGATACGAGGCGTTGACGTAGTGCGGAACCTGGGCGAAGTACCCGACCGCCGGGATGCCCGACGTGGCTGCGGCCAGTTCGAGGACCGAGAGGAGCGCGGCGGGCACCCGGAGCAGGCCATCGGGGCCTTGCCGAATCCCCTCGGGCAGCAGGCCCGGAGCCGATGCGGTTGCCAGGATCGGCACCGGACGGGTGTGGGGCACGGCCGCCGGGATGGCACCGAGGCTGGCCCAGCCGGCAACGCCCAAACGCTTGGCGAGCTCGATGACATCCGTGGCCAGCTCGCGCCAGCGGTAGTCGGGCTCTGGACCGCTCAGCACCAGCAGATCACGATCGGCGACCTTGACGGCGGACAGGCGAAGTTCGGCCCATTCCAGGCTGGTGAGCCGACCGTCCACGATGTCGAGCACCGGTCGGCGAGACCGAAAGTCGTAGATCGCATCGGTGTCGAACGTGGCGACGAGTGTTCCGTTCTCGGCGAGCTGCTGCGCGGCCGCGGTTCCCGATGACCCGGCGTCCACCCATCCCTCGAATGCCGCGACGAGGGTCGGTGCGTCCAGCTTGGGATCGGATTCGAGGCGGTAGAGCGACATCGGACAAGGATACGGTTATGTCGAAGCCGCCGCCGCCCGGAGATCAGGCTCGGTCGTACACGCCGACGTGCCACAGGCCGATGTGCCCGACGCTGGCCGTCGCGAACCCCGCGTCATGGAGCTGGCGCTCGAAGCCTCGAAGGTCGTGCACGTAGCCGCGGCATCCATCGGTCGCCAGATCCCAGAGGTTCTCCGCGGCCCACATCGGGCGATTGAGGAGTCCACGCCAGCCACGGGACTCGGGGACCGAGAGCGCGATGCGACGCCGCGCCGCACCGATCGCCGCATCGAGCATGGCGTGCGCGCGGCCGTCGCAGCACAGCACCCGGTCCAGCACGACCCAGTCGTGCGGCTCGGCGCCGATGAAGCGCCCGTCCGCCACCTCGAAGACGGCCTCGACCTCGAACCCGGCCGATGCGGCCCGCTGGCGCGCCACGTCGACGCTCGCTGGACTCAGGTCGACGCCGTGGACGGCACGCGCTCCCATCTCGAGCAGGGCCACGCTGACGCCACCCGTCCCCGATCCGATCTCGAGGACGCGGGGCCGGGCGAGGGAAGCGTCGCGCATTCGATCCAGCAGACCGGCCGACACGTCCACGATGCCGGGGAAGCCCTCCTCGTCCTCCCAATCGGTCCATTCGCGGTCGAATCGGCGAGCGACGCGCGGGTCGACCACCGGATCACAGCACTCGTCGCGGGCGCGGCGCCTCAGCGACTCATCCCCCGCCCGGCCGCAGGGCAGGAGCATGACGCGACAGGATCATCGGGGTCCTCCGTCAGGCGATGTTGTGCCGAGGATACTGCCGCTGGGAACCCCACTGGCGACGCGGTAGGCTGGTGGCATGGCGAAGTCGAAGGCGCGTGACGGTGCCGGTGCGCCGCCCGATCCCGACAGGCTCATCCGGACTGCGGCAGGGACGTATCGGACGGCGGACGACCGGTTCGAGGTGCGCCAGACCGATGCCGGCTGGTTCGTGGTCGACACGGCACGTACGAACGAGTTCGGGCAGGAGCTGATCCACGGTCCGCATGCCGCGTTGAAGGCCGCGCGAGCGACCCTCCCGGAGCTTCGCTCGGCCCAGGCCCATGCACCGGCGCGGCGCCCCAAGCGTGCGGGTGCGAAGCGGAATTCGACGGCCAAGCGTTCCCGACCCCCGCCCCCACCTCCGCCGAGCTGGATCGACGCCATCCCGAAGCCCGAAGCGGCTCGCGTCCGTCGCATGATCAAGGCGATGGAGAGGGAGGGCATCTCGGATGCCGAGGGCCTGGTTCGGCGCGACCGTGATGGGTTGCTGCCGGCGATTGCGACGCGGCGCGTCGAACATCGGCTTGCCACGCTCATCGACGAGACCCCGCCGCGGGACCGCGACGTGGCGTCCGACGTCGTTCGTCGCGTCGCCGACGTCCTGTCCGCCGGCGGCTCCGCCGACGAGACGCTGCCCGGATCGGCGTTGGTGGAGACGGAGCCCGAGGCCGATCTGCCGAACCGACGGATCGACCTTCGGCGCTGAGCGGGATGGCCATGGACGTGAGACGCGCCACCCGCGACGACATCCCGGCACTTGCCCACGTCCTGGCCGATGCCTTCATCGACGATCCGTACTTCAGCTTCATCGCGTCAGGTGCGCCCGAACGCCGCCAGAGGATGCGCGAGGGGTGGCGTGGCATCCTGCGATTTGGATCAGCTGACCTGGTCGAGACGTATACCACCCAGGATCGCGCCGGGGCGGCGATCTGGATGCCGCCCGGCCACCGGGGTCCCTCGGTCCTGGCCAGCGTGCGGATGATGCCGGCGATGGCTCGCCTTGCCGGCTGGCGGCGGCTTCGAACGGTCGCTTCGGCGATGGCAGCGCTCGAGGAGCGACATCGGCATCACGCACCGGGCGATCATTTCTACCTCTCGGCACTCGGCGTCGATCCACCACGCCAGGGAGTGGGCGTCGGCACGGCGCTGGCGCGTCCAGTCCTGGATCGCTGCGACGCCGATGGTGTTGCGGCCTACCTCGAGACGGCGACCGCCCGGGGCGTCCTGCTCTACGAGCGATTGGGATTCGAGGTCGTGGAGGAGCTGACGCTTCCGGGCACCGACGTGCGCGGCTGGCTCATGCTCCGACCCGGGACAACCCGAGGCTAGCGCGTCTCGAGGGCGGCGAGCTCCTCATGCGCCTGCGCGAAGTCACCCTCGGCACCGTCATGGGCTGCGGCAGCCTCCGTCCGCTCAAGGCTGGCCAGGAGCATCCGACCGCGCTCGAGGACCTCATCGGCCTGCGGATCATCGGCCGCCAGGCTGCGCAGGGCAGCCCGCGTCGATACCACGATCACGCGGATCCTAAGCCGAACCATCCCGTCGTCCATGCGCACGCCTTTGCAAGCGAAGGGCCACGGCCGCGCTCAACCGTGGAGCGACCAAGCGTCATGACCGCGACCGGGACCTTCGGACCATCCGGCGTTCAGCGGGAGCGGTGCTACGGTCGTGCAGGACATGGAACCACTGCGCGGATCGGAATCATGAAACGACTCGGGATCGGCGTGACCGGCATCCTCGTGACGCTCCTTGCGTCATCGACGGTCGTGCACGCCGCGAGCTGCAACGGGGCATCGCATGAGATGTCGCTCTCGAGCGGATCGGCCAGTCCGGCAGCCGGCACCACCTCGACCGTCGTCACGTTCTCGGTGCGCTACGTCGATAACGCCGGCTGCGCTCCGACCGCGATCAACGTCAGCATCCCGGGCGTCGGCACCATTCTCATGAGCTCGAACCAGACCGCGTTCGCAAATGGCGTCGTGTTCGCGCGCGCACTCACCCTGCCGCCCGGCACCCACACGTACTCCTTCACGGCATCGAGCGGCACGGGTCGCGGCCAGCAGTCCTCGGCGCTCACGAGCGTGTCCCCGGCATCGGTCATCATCCGAGCGCCGGCACCACCTCCGACGCCCGCGCCGACCGCATCTCCGGCACCGACCGCGCCGCCCCCCACCCCGCGACCCACGATCGCGCCGACGGCCGCACCCACCACGGCACCCGCTCCAGCCGCCCCGACTGGACCGCCGACGGCCATCGTGCCTCCTCCACCGACGGCGGTGGCAACCCCGCCGACCCAGGGCACGCCTGCCCCGGATCCCTCGTCGCCTGCTCCATCCGCCGCGGCGGCCTCACCTGACGTCGCTCCCGCGACGCCGCCCGCCGTCTCGAGCCCGTCGCCGACCGAATCGAGTTCGGCCGGTGGCGGAGTGGTCCGCGTCGGCGGCGTTGGCGGCCTGACAGGCTCCTCGTTCGACCCGATCTCCGGGCCGGCAGCGTTCGGCCTCGCGGCCCTTGCTGCGGCCGCCGGTGGCGTGCTCTGGCTGGTCGCCGCTCGCCGGCGGCGCGGGGACGGCTCACCGTCCGTCTCCGCATCGGCGGCAGGGATGGCCGCAGCGGCTCCTGAAACCGCGGCGATGGCGGCGGCCGACGACTACCGGGTCACTCCCCTCCCCGCGATGCGCGAGCTCATCCCGCCCATTGACCGCGACCTGCTGCGCGAGGATGGAGCGAACGGTGAGCCACGGCCCGACGAGGCCGCGATCCCCCGCTGGCTGCGGACGAGCGTGCGCGAGGCGCGCTTCGCGGGCGACCGCGACCGGCGACGCGACTGGCACTGATCGGTGGCGTCAGCCCTCTGGCCAGCGCGGACTCCTTGGATCGAGCGGAGGGAGCGCGTCCCAGTCGGCCCGGATCGGGCTGAAGACGTCGATCACCACGGCACCGTCCGGTCCTGCCTGTGCGGAGTGGGGAACGTTCCCGAGGATGCGCCACGTGCCTCCCGGACCGAGAATGCGCTCTTCGTCCGCGATCCGAAACCGGATCGAACCGCTGATGACCATCCCGTTCTGCTCGCTCGTATGCGAGTGCTCCGGCGCGATCGCATCGGGATCCAGCTCGACGACCGCGAAGGTGACCTGGTCGCCCTGGACGCGACGGGCGATGATGCCGTCCCAGACTTGGATCGGAGCGATGTCGGCGAGGTCGCTCAAGTTCGTCATCGGTTCAGTCTAGCCACCGGTCGGCGCAATCCGGGGATGACACGCGCCTCGCGTGGCGGCAGGATGGACCCGATCATCTCCAGGGAACCTGATGACCGACCAGCCACCGCCAGATCCTACTCACCGCTGCCGCCGCTGCGATGCCGAGGTGCCGTACGGTGCGCCGTACTGCCCGCAGTGTGGGCTGGTCCAGGCCGGCCCTTCCGCAGTCGGGAGGCGCCCGCGAGGCGGAGACCGCTCGCCGTGGCTCATCCCCGCGATCATCGCCGGCGCCCTCGCATCGCTGGCCGGAGGCGCGCTGCTGTCGTTCGCCCTCAACACCAACCGGGACCCGGTTGCCGCCGAGCCGAGCGCGTCCCTGGGCCCCTCCGCATCGGTTTCGGCCAGCACGTCGGAGGAGCCCGCTCCTTCGGAGTCGCCGACCCCGAGCCCCTCGCCGACCGCGGCGCCGATCGTCAACCGCTCGGTGGCGCAGCTCGCGAGCGCCGCGGTCCTGCGGGCGAACCCGAATGAAACAGCCGCGACGCTGACGGACCTGGGGGCCGGCAGTCGCGTGTTCGTCGTCGGTGAGCCCGAGGACTCCGGCGATCAACGCTGGTACCGGGTCGGCACCTTCGACGCGCCGGGCTGCAGCAACCAGTGCGGCCTCATCGGCTGGGTCGCGACGCCGATCAGCGAAGCCGACCCGGTGCTCGAGGAGTCCGCGGTCAGCTGCCCGTCATCTCCCATGGGCGCCGATGCGCTGGCTGCCGTCCACCCGCTCGAGGCGCTCCACTGCTACGGGCGGAGTGAGATCGAGGTCACCGGAGTCGTCGATCGTCGCGATGGCGAGTACGACGGTCCCTACCGCTTCAGCCCAGAGTGGCTCGCGCATCCGTTCACCCCGGCGCTGCTGCGGGCCGGGATCGGCTTCCATCCCGCGCCGGACGCCTCGCTCGACGTGCCGGACCAGGGTGACGAGCTCCGGGTGCGCGGGCATTTCGAGGACGCGAACGCAACCTCCTGCCGGATCTCCGCCGCCCCCGACGCCGGCGACGTCGAGCTGCCCCAACCGGCGCGGGTCGTGCTCGACTGCCGGGCGACGTTCGTCTGGACGGACTACGACGTCATCGGCGGGGAGTGATGCGGTCGTCCTCAGGTGCGCTGATCGTCCGGGACCGCACTGCCGACCAGGAACCGTTCGCCAGCTGAGCGGACCCGCGCCGCCCAGCCCAGCGCACAAAGGTCGGACTGGAGCGCATCCGGATCATGGAAGACCTTGATCGCCACGTGCGCCGTCCCATCGTCCAGCTTGCGCAGGACGGCGGGCACCTCCGCGTCCGGGATCGGCTCCTCGGTGACCTCGGCGCGGCTGTCGTCATCCACGAAGAAGACGCGTCCGCCGGGCCGCAGGGCGCCCCGCACCGATGCCCAGAACTCCTCGAAGCGGGTCGGCGGCACGTGGGAGAGCCAGAAGGCGAAGATCACCGCGTCGTAGCGCTCGCCGTTCGAGGTCCAGCTGAACAGGTCGTGCTCCTGGCGACGCACGCGAGGATCGGAGATCCGCGACTCGTGGATGGCAAGCATCTCCGGCGCGGCGTCAATGCAGGTCAGCTCGTCGATCGGGTGGCGCAGGATCTCCTCGGTCCAGATGCCCGTGCCGCAGGCCAGCTCGAGCACCCGGCCGCGTGGCGCGAAGTTCTCGATAGCGGCGCTCAGCTCGGGGGTCGGGTTGTGGTGGCTGAGGTCGAACTCGGGCGCCCGAGCACGGTAGTAGGCGATCTGGCGGGCGATGTAGTGCTCGGGTGAGCGGGGTGCATTCATCCGCGAAGCATAGAGGTCAACCGTCCGGCTTCGTCTCGACCGAGCGCAGCAGCGCCTCGGCGAGCTGAATTCGGGCCAACGTGGCCGCTCGACGCGCTGGGAGGCAAAATCGCAGCGACCGACCGATCGAGTTGCCGAAACCCGCCAGTAATCGGGACGCACTACCATTCGGCGCATGGATCCCGAGACCATCCTGGCGGCCCTCAACGACGAGCAGCGCGACGCGGCACGAGCCACCGCCGGCCCGGTCGTGATCCTGGCGGGGGCCGGCACCGGGAAGACGCGGGTCATCAGCCATCGGGCCGCATATGCCGCAGCCACCGGGGCCATCGATCCGAAACGCGCCCTCATCGTGACGTTCACCGAGAAGGCCGCCAGCGAGATGCGTCAGCGTCTCAATCGGCTGGGACTGCCGCAGCTCCAGGCTTCGACCTTCCATGCCGCCGCGCGACGTCAGCTCGCCTATCACTGGCCGATCGTCCACGGCCACGAGTTGCCTGATGTCCTCGAGTCGAAGCTCGGGATCATCGGTCCCCTTGCCCGGCAGCTTCCGGGCGGCTATCGGTTCACGCCGGCGAAGGACCTGGCGGACGAGATCGAATGGGCGAAGGTGCGCCGTATGCGACCCGAGACATACGCCCCGGAACGCGAGCCGCCGGTTCCTCCGGATGTCCTCACCGATCTCTGGCGCCGCTATGAGCGGATCAAGGACGAGCGCAACCGCATCGACTTCGAGGACATGCTGACGTTCGCCGTCGAGCTGTACGAAACGGACGACGCGGCCGTCGATCTCGTCCGACAGCGCTACGCATGGTTCAGCGTCGACGAGTACCAGGACACGAACCGCCTGCAGGAGGACCTGCTGCGACTCTGGCTCGGAGACCGCCGCGATCTGTGCGTCGTTGGCGACCCCGACCAGACGATCTACAGCTTCACCGGTGCGAGCAGCGACTACCTGGTGACGTTCACGGACCGCCACGCCGATGCTCACGTCGTTCGCCTGAGCCAGAACTACCGCAGCACGCCGCAGGTCCTCGAGCTCGCGAATCGCCTGATCCCGGGCCGTGAGCTCCGGTCCATCGGCACCGACGGCCCGAAGGCGGAGATCGTCGCGCATGCCGATGCCGATGCGGAGCTGGCCCTGCTCCTGGCGCGCATCAGATCCCTCGTGGCCGACGGGGTTCCGCACACCGAGATCGCCATCCTCGTGCGCACGAACGCGCAGATCGTGCCCTTCGAGGCCGCGCTCACCGCCGAGGGCATGCCGTTTGCGGTGCGCGGCACGCGGTTCTTCGCGCGCCCGGAGGTGCGTGCGGCACGGGCCGCCCTGAAGAAGGGCGCGGACGGAAGGCTGTCACGCATCGTGGCCGCGACGTGGCGACGCGAGCTCGGATTCGACGAAGCCTCCCCCGTTGGCCCGGGCGCCGAGGCGCGAGATCGGCATTCGGCGCTGACCACGCTCCTGGCCATCGCGCGTGCGCTCGAGGCACAGCGACCGGATGCGACAGTGGCCGATTTCGTCGCCGACCTGGCCCGACGGGACGCCGCCGAGACCGATGCCGCGGGCGAGGGCGTCACCCTCTCGACCCTGCATCGGGCCAAGGGGCTCGAATGGGATGCCGTCTTCCTGCCGATGCTCGAGGAGGGCTCGCTCCCGATTCGCCAGGCGGCCGCCGATCCCGATGCACTGGCCGAGGAGCGCCGCCTCCTGTACGTCGGGATCACCCGGGCCCGACGCCACCTCGTCCTTTCCTGGGCGTCGAGCCGGATCGGATCCCGCGGCACCCTGACGCGAGCGAGGCCCTCGCGCTTCATCGGCGAGCTCCGTCCAGGGGCCGTGGCGCGGCCTCGGGCCAATCTCCCCGTCGGCAGTGCGCCGTCATCGTCGCTGAGTGCCGCCGACGAGCCGCTGCTCGAGCGTCTCATCGAGTGGCGCCGGGAACGGGCGCGCGCCGATGGGGTGCCCGCGTACATCGTGGCGGACAACAAGACCCTGGCCGGCATCGCCGCGCAGCGGCCGGCAAATGCCGCGGGCCTGTTGGGCGTGGCCGGCATCGGCCACCGAAAGGCCGAGACCTACGGCGCAGACATCCTCCGAGTGCTTGAGGAGGTCCCGGCCCGAGAAATGCAGTAGAGGCCCTACCATGCCGCAGGGGAGAACCACATTCCATGACGCACCACGAGAACGATGGCTTCGTCGACAAGGTCAAGAACGCCCTGGGAATGGGCGATGACCACGATGCAGGCCACGACCACGATGCGCACGACCACGATGCGCACGACAACGACGCCCACGATCACGCCGGACACGATCCCGCGACGGCGAGCACGGTTGATCCGTCGCCGACCGACCACGACTCGGCCGACGCTTCAAATCGACCCGCTGGTCCCGACTTCGGTGGCGATGACACCACCCGCGGATCGATCGCGGACCCGGCCACGGTCGACAGCGAGCGTCGCGACATCTGAGGACGACGCCACCGCGCCATGACGCGGTGGCCGGCACGGCGTAGTCTGAACGCATGCGCCACACCTCAGCTCTGCTCCGCGGCGCCCTTCTCGCCGCGCTCCTGATCACTGGGGCGGCTGCGTCCGTGGCTCTGGCCCAGGACAGCCTGCTCGACGGGAAGCTTCGCGTCGGGGATTCGATCTCCGTCGCAGCTGACGAGGCCGTCGACGGCGACCTCTATCTCATCGGCGGAACGGTGACGATGAACGGGACGGTCGATGGGGACCTCACCGTGATCGGCGGCCAGGTCACGGTCAACGGCACGGTCAGCGGCGACACGCTGGCAGCCGGCGGCATGGTGACGCTCGCCGGGTCGATCGACGGGGATCTGCGGACCACCGGTGGCCAGGTCACGGTGAGCGGCGACACGGGCGAGGACGTGCTCACCGCGGCAGGGCAGGCAATGATCACGAGCACCGGGAGCATCGGGGGCGACCTCATCGTCCTTGGCGGCGACGTCCAGATGGACGGATCGGTCGATGGCAGCATCGAAGCCAGCGGCGGCGCGTACAACCGAACCGGCACCGTCGGCGGAACCGAGCGCGTGATCGTGGGCCGGCCCGATGATGACGCGCCGACGGCCGCACCCGTCGACAACGCGATCGGACATTTCGTGGCCCTGCTGATCCTGGGCGGCTTGGCCATCTGGCTCCTGCCGCGAGCCATCAATTCGGCCGAGGCCACCCTCCGAACCCGCCCGCTCCTGTCACTCGGTGGCGGGCTGGCCGCCTTCGTCGGCTACATCGTGTTCGTGATCGTGGCGATCCTGCTGATCGTGCTGCTGGCCATCATCTTCGGCATCCTCAGCCTCGAGTCGATCCTGGCCGTGGCCATCGTGGCCGGCGTGCTGCTCATCGGGGTCATCTCCTTCCTCTTCGTGATGGCGGTGGCATTCGGTGGCGACATCGTCGTCGCGCTCGCCATCGCGCGAGTGGCCGGCCGCGGTGGCCTCGGCGCTCCGTGGCGCGAGCTGACGCTGTTCGCCATCGGCGCCGCGGTTATCGTGATCGCGACCTCGCTGCCGATCGTCGGGGGGATCGTCAAGCTCGCGGTCGTGCTGTTCGGGCTCGGGGCGCTGATCATCGTCGCGTATCGCGCCCGGTGGCCGCGGCGTCGTTCGGAGGTCGTGGCCTAGGTCTGCGTGACGCGCCCGCGCTGGCGGCGGGCGCTGACACCAGAAGATTGGCCGAATCGCACCGGTGCGCCGATCCGCGCGCGATTCGGCCAGTTCATTGGTTCCCGTCGCGCGCGAGGGCCGCGAAACGCGCTATTCGTGCGCGATGCGGACCAGAAGACTGGCATAAGGACGCGCCAGCGCGCGATGCGGCGCGATCTGTCCACGTAACTGGCCGACGGGCGCGCGGGCGACCGCGCGCGCTACTCCAGCGCAGCGGCGATCACCCGACGGGCCCCCTCCACCCGCTCCAACCTGGCGAACCCGTCCGTCGAGATGGACGCCCGGACCGCGGCAACCGCGTGTCGGCGAACCTGTTCCGCGCGCTGCCGCCCCACGAATGACGCGTGGGCGCCAAGCAACCAGCCGAGGAGCGCGCCGGCCAAGAGCGATCCTGCAAGCAGAGCCAGGGGCATCGGGATCGGGCCGAGGATCGGAACTTCGAGGGTCGCCACGGGCACGGCACCACCTGCCACGAACAGGGTGATCAGCCACGCCACGGCGAAGACCACCAGCGCGCCGACCACGAGCTGCGCCCCGCCGATGACGGGCCACAGGCTGGAACGCGGCACCTCGACGGAGGCGGCGGCGTCCTGCGTGGTTCGATCGAGCACGCGCTCGAGGTCCCGTTCCGCCGTCGACGCCCCGAGCGCCAAGAGCACGCGGCCCCGGCTCTCCGCCGGAACCGCAGCCGCGGCCTCGACCTGTGCGGCGCGGACCGGGTTGAGCACCCGACCCAGCGCCCCGCGGTTGCGCCAAGCGGCGAGATACGCGGCCGGGTCGGCGGAGCGGCGCTGCCGGCCACTGATGCCCCCCGCCAGCGCCACCACGCGTCCGATCACGGAACCGCCGCCGGAGCGAGCCCGGTGCAGGACCGCGGTGCGCACCTGGCGTCCGACGCCGGGCGGATCCACGAGCGTCATCGCTCCATCCACGGCCTCGCGCACGAGGGCCTCTCGACGCTCGTCGGCCAGCAACGGGGCGTACCCGGTCTCCGGATCGATTCCCGCCGATCGGGCCAGCCGCTCCGCGGCCCCACCGCGGTCCGCCTCGAGCTTGGCGGAGACGATGACCTTCGCGTGGGCCGCATTCACGAGCTCGGTTCGGAGCCGATCGATCCCATCGCCGGCGGTCGCCGAGACGACGTGGAGCATCGGGCGCGGAATGCCGTCGGCCACGAGGCGCCCTCGCAGATCATCGGCGACACGCGTCCGCTCGTCCTCGGTCAGGCGGTCCGCCTTGTTGAGCACGAATCGCAGCCGGTCGGCGTGCGGCACGAGCGTGCGCCAGTAGCTGTGGACGCGCTCGTCGTCGTACTTCTCCGGGTCCACGATCCACGTCACCGCATCGATCCGCGGAAGCAGCGTGTCCACGAGCGCGCGGTGCTCCCCGCGCACCGAGTCGATATCCGGCAGGTCCAGGATCGCGACGCCGGCCAGGGACGCATCCGCGTGGGTGACGACCTGGTCGACCTTGAGCCACTCGAGCAGCGGCCCGATCTGATCACGTTCCGCTTCCGCGACCCAGGCGAGCGGACGGTCCGTGGTCGGCCGGATGGCCCGCACCTCGCTCACGACTTCGCCGGCCAGCGCGTTGAGGATCGAGGACTTCCCCACCCCGGTCCCGCCCGCCAGCGCCATGACGTACACCGATCCGCCGAACCCGGCCCGGCGACCCACGCGCCGCGCCACCGCACGGGCGTCGGCCGCCTCGTCCTCGAGACCAATCGCTCGCGCAGCCTCGACCGCATCCCGCAACCGGGCCACGCGCTCGTCGAGCGGCCCGCCCTCGCTCATCGGGCCACCAGCTGCGAGACGGCGCGGGCGGCCGCGCGCAGGTCCTCGGCCAGCTCCGGGCTGCCCGTGCTGCCGAGGGCGGCCGCGTACCGGCCGAGCTCGCCGGTGAAGGCCGCGTCGAGCAGCGTGCCCAGGTCGTTTCGAGCCCGACTGACGAACGCGGCGACGTTCGCCTCGCCGAAGATCGCCTCGAGCAGCTTCTGGTTGACGACCGCGGTAGCGGCCGTGATGCCGACCTCGGTCCCGGTCAGCCCGCCGGTGTGGACGAAGACGGCCAGCACGGCGCTCGTCCCGACCGCGTTGACGCCGATACTCGCGACCTGGGCCCATCCCCGCCGTCGCGCCCCCAGTTCGCGAATCCGCAGGCCGATGTCCCGGCCCCACTCCTCGAGGTCCCCGGTAAGCCGCGTACCCAGCTCCGGCGAAGCGCGCCACAGCGATTCGTCGCCGGCCAGCGCCAACGCGCCGAACGCGTCGCCGGACCACGCCGATGCGGTGCGCTGGGAGGCGCTGTCCGCATGCTGGGTGGCGAGCGCCACGAGATCCTCGAAGGCGGCCTCGCGAACCTCGGCCGACGGGGCGGGAGGACCGGGCTGCACGAGGCTGCGGAGCGTGGCGGTGACCTTGCCGATCCCCTGCGCCAGGAAGCGCGCAACCTGGCCAGCGCCGATGAACGACTGCCACTGACGGAGCACTTCGGCGCGCAGGAACGTGCCGCCGCGAAGCTCATCGGCGAGGGCGCGTCGCGACTGCGCGAACGAGCGCTGGGCCGTCGTGCGCAGGTCAGCCACCGCCCGCTGCTCCTCGTCGATCTGGGTGGCGATGGCCTCGACCGCATTCGGAATCCCCCGCAGCGCGCCGGCAAGGCCACGGCGGGCGAGCTCGCGCCGCTCCTCGCGGGAGGCCACCAGCCGATCCAGGGCTTCGCGCACCGGTGTGATTGCCGCAGGGTCCAAGGCGTCGCGCTCGGCGTCCAGCGCTCCCTCGCTCACCGCGACGACCTCGAGCGTTCCCTCGCCGATCTGACCCCGCTCGAGCAGGGCGCGGTAGTCCTCGATCACCGCATCGGCGTCATCGGACTCGGGTGGCAGGCGGTTGAGGATCGCGAGGAGTGGCACGCCGCGCGTGCGAGCGCGGCCGAGCACCTCCCACGGGACCTGGTCGGCGTAGCGCGTGGCCGTGGTCACGAAGATCACGAGATCGGCGATCTCGAGCAGTCCCAGCGCCCGCTCGCGGTTTTCCGCCTCGACGCTGTCGAAGTCGGGCGCGTCGACGATCACCATCCCCCGCCGCGCGCGCTCGTTGACGCGGACCTGCCAGCCCGACCGACGAGCGATGGTGCCGATGGCCCCCCCGAGGTCGTCCGGGTGCGCGATGGCGATCGGCTCACGGGTTGTCGGACGGAGCACGCCGGACGGGCTGAGCGCGGCGCCGGCCAGCGCGTTGAGCAGGCTCGACTTTCCGCTGCCGGTGGAGCCCAGGATCACCACGAGCAGCGGCGCATCGAGGTTCGCCGCGCGCGGCAGCAGGTACTCCTCCACGTGGCGCCGCAGGCCATCGGCGCGCTGCTCCCGATCCTCGCCGGGAGCCGTCGCGACGCGTTTACGCAGGGCGTTGGCCAGCGTCAGGAGCGGATCGTCGCCGCCCACCGGGGTCGATTCGTGCTGCACAGCCTCCTCACTTTGCACGAGCCGGGCCGTTCGCGCGCGGCTCTCGTGCACGGGCCTGCCGTACCGTTGACTCCGGTGCCAGTCGACGAGGACGATACGGCCTCGGTCTCGGCGGCATTCGCTTGGGAGATGGCTGACATGCTCGACCACGCATCGCGACCCTCGGCTGTGGGCACGGTCCCACTCATCGGCTGGATCCTCATCGGCGCGTCCGTGGTCACGCTCGTTCTCACCGCCGCGCTACGGGGACTGATCAGCACGACGCCCGACATCCACCCTGCCGCCGTCTTCGACACGATCGAGTCTGCCGCCGCCTTCGCATTGGCCGCGGCGCTCGTCATCGGCGCCGGGCACTGGGCTCGGGGCCGTCCTCGCCTGCTGACCGGCGCGGTCGCGTTCGCCATCGCGGGCATCCTTCAACTCGCCTACCGGTTCTGGCTCGCGGCATGGGAGACAGACCCTCGAGTTCTGACCGGCCTCGAAACCGCAGCCCTCTTCGCCCGCGCGTTCCTCGAGGCCGGCGCCATGGCAGCGGGATTCGGACTCGTCGCGTTGGGCCTGTGGCAGTCGCGTCCGCGCCGTGTGACCGAAGGGCGAGACGGGATGCGGGCGGTGGTCGTCATCGGCGTGGCCACCGTGATTGCGCTCGCCGGGGCGATCGCGGTTGGCGCGCGCGAGATATCGGCGGGCTCGGGCAGTGCCGTGGGCGGCACGCAGCTGTGGCTCCTGGCGACGGTGTCGCTGGCGACGGCGTTCCTGGCCATCGCCGCCAGCCGGTATCGCCCGATCGGGCATCACCTGCCGGAGCTGGCGATCGGTGTCGGTGCGTTCACGATCGTCGTCATGACCGGCGTTCGTCAGTGGGCGCTGGCCATCACCCTCGGCGAGGGTCTCTCGCTTCAGACCTCCGAAATCGCCTTCGGAGTGCCGATGCTGCTGAGCGCCATCGGACTGGTCCTGCTGGTGATCGGTTTCGCCTCCGGACGACCCCGATCATCCGCACCGAATCGGGCCGGAGAAGTGAGTTAGCCGTCAGCCGGCTGCGGGTGGATCGAGCCAGGCGAAGAGGTCGACGGCATTGCCGTCCGGGTCAGCGACGGTCGCGTAGCGCTGGCCCCACACCACATCCCACGGGGCTCGCTGGCCCGCGGCGCCATTGGCGGTGAGCTCGGCGTAGAGCCGATCCACCTCGGACGCATCGGCGCACAGGAAGGCCAGGCTGCCGCGCGGGCTGCCGGATGGTGCGGTCCAGTCCGGATCGAACGAGCGGACGCTGCCCAAGTCAGGCAGGCCGCTCGCTGCCACGAGCCTCCTCGCGCTCACGCGCGGCGTCGGCCTTGGCGCGTTCGTGCGCCTCCTCACCCTCGGCACCACGGCGCCGATGGTCGAGCTCCTCGAGCAGCCCCGCTCGGGCGTACATCACCAGCGTGTCACCGCTCTGCACCACCGTCTCGCGCGTGGGCACGCCCAGGTACACACCGTCCGGTCGCGTCACGCCCAG
>JBPCOK010000119.1:0-9802 GCA_051000335.1 Candidatus Limnocylindria bacterium
CATCGACCGTGCTTCCCGCGAGAAGCGTCTCGCCGCCGGACGCCAGCCCCTCGAGCCGAGCGGCACGAACCAGGGCGACGCCGAAGAAGCGCTCGTCCCGTTGTTCGACATCGCCGCTCGCGAGGGCCACGCGAACGCGCAGCCGGCCGATCGCACCCCAATCCTCCGCGCCGATGCGCTGCTGGATCTCGTCCGCCGCCGAGACGGCCCGCATGGCATCCGGAAACGTGGCATACGCGCCGTCGCCGATCCGCTCGAAGATCCGCCCGTCGTGTCGCTCGGAGGTCGTGGCGACCAGCTCGTGGTACCGCGCGAGGGCGACGCCGGCGTCCGCGCCATGTTGTTCGGTGATGCGCGTGCTTCCCTCGACGTCGGCGAAGAGAAAGGTGAGACGTTGTCCGGGCGCTTCCATCAGGCAAGGATATTCCCTTTGCCGATCGATCTCGGCGGGCTGAATGACGTAGGCAGGCGTCGGCTCAAGGTCCGGCCGCATGCACGACCGTCGGACGTCGCGTCATCGGGGGCCCGGGCGGATGCTCTACGCGTTCAAGGTTCCACGAAAGGAGGCCGGCGATGCATCCCATCTCCGCCCTGATGCTGTCCGAGGCACTCGAGCAGGAACGTCGCCGCGAAGTCGAACAACGGCGAAGGCGGGTGTTCAACTCGGAGCCGATGCGTCCGAACGACCGGCGGCGGCTTTCGTGGCTGGCGCGTCTCCCGCGTCTCCCGCGTCTCCCGCGCCTCGCCATCGGCTCGATGGCCTGACGCAGCAGCCCACGCCACGCACGACGCCCGGGGCGGTCCACCCGGGCGTCGTCGCGTTCCCGCCCGCGTCTATGCTCAGCCGGTGACTCGCCCGACTCTCACCGGCACCCCTGACGCGGTTCCCACCGTCGAGCTCGATGAGCTCCTCGACGGAGGCGACCTCGAGCTGATCGATCGATGGCTGGGACAGGCCGACGTTGTCCAGATCGCCGACGAGCTGTCCCGTCTGCCGCGCGAGCGACGGGCGGTTCCATTCCGTCTGCTCGGGAAGGACCGCGCCCTCGAGGTCTTCGAGCTCCTCGACCCGTCGCTGCAGCAGGAGCTGCTCGAGGGGTTGCGCGATTCGAACGTGCGCCAGCTGTTCGAGGGCCTCGACCCCGACGACCGGGCGCGTCTGACCGAGGAGATGCCGGCAAAGGTGGCTCGTCGGCTCCTGGCCGGACTCTCGCTCAACGAGCGGCGCCTCACGTCGACCCTCCTCGGCTATCCGGAGGATTCGGCGGGCCGGCTCATGTCACCGGAAGTCGCAAGCCTGCGCGCAGCCATGACGGCCGCACAGGCGCTCGACCGAATCCGCACCGTCGGTCGATCGGCCGAGACGATCTACGCGCTGCCCGTCACCGATGATCAGCGACGCCTCGTTGGGGCGCTCGGCCTGCGGGACCTCGTCCTGGCCGATCCCTCCACGCCGGTGAGCGAGCTGATGGAGACGACCGTCTTCTCGGCGCGGGTCGACGCCGACCAGGAGGAGGTGTCGCGCCTCATCCGGGAGGCCGATCTCCTCGCGCTGCCGATCGTTGATACCGAGGATCGGCTCGTCGGCATCGTCACGGTGGACGACGCGATGGAGGTTCTCGAGGAAGAGGAGACCGAGGACATCGCCCGCGCCGGCGGCGCCGAGCCGCTCCGACGCCCGTACCTCGCCACCTCGGTGCTCCAGCTGGCCCGCAGCCGCATGATCTGGCTCCTCGTCTTCGTCGTCGCCGGCGCCGTGACCGTCAACGTGCTCGCCGCATTCGAGGGCACGCTGCAGGCGGTGGTCGCCCTCACATTCTTCGTGCCACTCGTGATCGGGACCGCCGGGAACACCGGCGCCCAGGCGGCCACCACGGTCACGCGCGCGGTCGCCGTCGGCGAGGTTCGGCTCGACGATCTCGGGTCGGTGGTGCTCCGTGAGGGCACGACCGGACTGCTGCTCGGGGTGATCCTCGGCGCCCTGGCCTTCGGTCCGATCGCATTCTTCGTCGAGCCCCCGATCGCGCTCGTCGTCTCCCTCACCCTGGTCACGGCCTGCACCTACTCGGCGCTCCTCGGGTCCGCCCTGCCGCTCATCGCCAAGCGGATCGGGATCGATCCGGCGGTGATGAGCGTCCCATTGATCACCGCGATCATCGACGCGTCGGGCCTGGTCACGTACTTCCTGATCGCGATCGCCGTGCTCGGTCTGTGACGGGCCCGGAGCGGTGCCCGTGGGCCGGCGACGATCCGCTGTTGGTCGCCTACCACGACGAGGAGTGGGGCGTCCCGATCCGGGATCCCCGGCGGCTCTTCGAGCTCCTCTGCCTCGAGGGCGCCCAGGCCGGTCTGGCCTGGATCACGATCCTGCGCAAGCGCCAGGGGTACCGAGCGGCGTTCGAGTCATTCGATCCAGAGGTGGTGGCTGCATACGACGACGACGACCGCTCCCGGCTGCTCGCCGACGCCCGGATCGTGCGCAACCGCGCGAAGATCGATGCCGCCATCGGCAACGCGCGGGCATGGCTGGAGCGCGCCGATCCGGTGAGCCACCTGTGGGGTTTCGTGGACGGCCGGCAGATCTTGAACCGATGGGAGCGCATCGACGAGGTCCCACCGCAGACCGAACGGTCCGCGGCGATGTCGCGCGACCTGCGCCGACGAGGATTTCGGTTCGTGGGTCCGACGATCAGCTACGCGTTCATGCAGTCGGCCGGGCTCGTCAACGATCACCTCGTGACCTGCTTCCGCCACGCCGAAGTCGGGGCCCGATCGCTGGCATGATGCATGCTGCATCCTCACCACTCGTGCACGTGCCCTGATGTCCGCTCTCGAACTCATCAGCTTCGTCAATCAGGTCCTGTTCATCGGACTCTTCCTGGTCGCAGCTCGCAACGCCGTGCGTCGGCCGAGTCGCGCCACCTTGGACACTGGCCTACTGTTCGGATCGATCGCCGCCGCCGTCCTTGTCGCGCGCTGGGCCGACATCGGCGGCCCGGCAGCGGAGTCCCTGACGCCGATCATCCTGCTCCTGCTGAGCCTGGCGCCGTATGCCATGATCCGGCTGGTCGACGACTTCAGCGGGACCCCGCGACTGACGCTGGCCGTCGGCGGCCTCGCCTACGTCGGGGTCGCGGCGGCCGGCTTCGCATACTCGGTGCGGCCGACCCTGGTCGAGATCATCATCATCGCCTGGTTCGTTGGCGTCGGCGGCTATGCCATCGTCGCCTTCGCTCGTGAGAGCCGCCGGACACGAGGCATCACGCGCCGGAGAATGCGCGCGGTGGCCGCCGGAGCGGTCCTCTTCATCGGCGCCGTGGTCACCCTCCTGGCGAACGAGCTGAGCGGGGGAGCGGTCGCCCTGGACATCGTCGGGCAGCTGGCGCTGCTGCTGGCGGTCGTCTCGTTCTTCATCGGTTTCACCCCGCCGGCGTCGATGCGCCGCGCGTGGCGCGAGCCGGACCTCCGCGACTTCCTCGAGGAGTCGGTACGCCTCGTGAGCGTCTCCGAAGAGATGTCCGCCATCGGCCAGCTCGAGCAGGCGGCGGCCGCGGCCGCTGGAGCCGACGGCGCGAGCATCGGCGTGGCCGACCACGAGCGGTCCGTGTTGAGGTATCTGGCCGCATCGGGAGACTGGATCGAGTATCCCGACGACGCGTTCATCGCCGGTCAGGCATACCAGGAACAGCGCAGGATCGTGGCTCCCGACGCGACCGCGCTGGACCCTGACCACTCTGACGAGTACGCGGAGAGCCGCGCCCGAACGGTGATCGCGGCTCCGATCACGCAGGAGGACAGCCGCCTTGGCGCGCTGGCCGTGTACGGTGATCGGGCGCCGATCTTCGTCGAGGACGACCTGTGGCTCATCGACATTCTCGCCGCCCACGTGGCGGTCGTCCTCGAGGCCCGGGCCCTCACGCGGCAGACCGGTCGCCTCGAGGCACGCGAGGAAGCGGCGCGACTGAAGGAGGAATTCCTATCGGCGGCGGCCCACGACCTACGGACGCCTCTGACCGTGGTGCTCGGCCAGGCCGAGCTGTTGGAACGGCGCCTGGCGCGCGACCCTGCCGCACCCGTCGACGCGGCCGGGGTGTCTCGTCTGGCAAATGAGGCGCGGCGCCTCCGTGATCTCGTCACCGAGATGCTCGACGCCCAGCGGCTCGAGCAGGGAAATGTCGCGATGAATCGAGAGCTCGCCGACCTGCGCGTGGTCCTCGACGGGACGCGTGAGCATCAGCCGGACCTCGGCGACGGCGTGATTATCTCGCTCCATGCGGATCCGATCCCGACGCGGATCAACCGGATGCGCATGCAGCAGACACTCACGAACCTTGTCGAGAATGCGCTCAAGTACAGCCCCGACGCCGCACCGCCCGAGGTCCGGCTGGAAGTCGAGGATGGGGAGGCCCGGCTCTCCGTCATCGATCACGGTGTGGGGGTTCCCGAAGGGGAACGGGAGCGCATCTTCGACCGCTTTTACCGCGCGTCGAATGCCAACGGCATCACCGATACCGGCATGGGACTCGGCCTCTACATCTGCCGCAGGATCGTCGAGGAGCACGACGGCCGGATCTGGGTCGAGCCGACGCCGGGCGGCGGCAGCACGTTCATCATTGCCCTGCCGATCGAAGGGGCCTCCGACGAGACCAATTCGACGAACGAGCGTGGCTGGGTCTCATCGCCAGGCACGCAGGCGACCGCCGATGCCTGAGGTTCGCGTCCTGGTGGTCGACGACGAGCCGGACATCCGCGCCACGGTCGCCGCGATGCTCGAGATCGAAGGCTATCGCGTGGACGAGGCCGTCAACGGTGCCGATGCGCTCCGAGCCGTCGAGAATCGGGCGCCTGACCTGATCCTGCTCGACATGCGCATGCCGATTCTCGATGGGTGGGGGTTCGCTCACGAGCTCCGGAGCCGGGGACATCGCATGCCGATCGTGGTCATGACTGCGGCGCGCGATGCCGCGCGATGGGCCTCGGAGATCGCCGCGTCGGCGTTCGTCGCCAAGCCGTTCGGGTACGACGACCTCATCAGCGCGGTCGAGAGCGCGCGCTCACCCGCTTCCTGACCCTCGCAAGGTCTAGCTGGCCATACGCCGAGCGGCAGCCGGCCCGCCGTAGCCGAGGAACCGCTCGGGCCGCAGCACGATCGGTTGCGAGTAGATCTCGGCGAACCGCTGCAAGGTCACGCCCGCGCGCCGCAACAGCTCGCGGTATTTCTCGCCGAATGCGTCCGGCATCATCGCCGAGGCCGGGATGTCCGGCAGATCGGCCGTGGCCCCGATCAGCTCCACGTCGAACTCGGGTCCCGGCGTCCCCACCGCCAGCATCACGCCCGGGTGGTCGCGCAGGTTCGCGACCTTGCGTGCGTTCGGCTTGCTGAAGGCAACGACCTTGCGCCCATTCCACATGGACCAGACCGGAACGAGATGCGGCCGTCCGTTCAACTGGACCGAGCTCAGCCAGACCACCGAATCGCGCCGCAGCGCCGCCTTGACACAAAGGCGGCGCGCCATCGCAGGCTCGGCGACAGAATGATCGGCGTTCGACAAGTCCGAAGTGTCGCTCCCGTCCACCTGCGTGCATACGGAACAACGTCCAGCGACGACCCCGACGTTGGCCGGGCACGGCACCGGACGGATGACGTAGCGGCGTCCGTATACTCGCCTCGTGCCGCCCATCGCCAGCGTCGACGTTCCCGCATCGAGCGCCAACCTCGGGAGCGGGTTCGACTGCTTCGCGGCCGCGCTGTCGCTGAAGCTCCGCGCGGAGCTGTGGCACGGGGACGAACCGGGCATCGTGCTCGAAGCTCATGGCGAAGGCGCGCCACCGGCCGACGGAAAGGCCGATGACAACCTCCTCATCCGAGCGTTTCGCGATGGCCTGCGGACCTCGGCCGCTCCGGGCGCCGGGTCGTGGCGGATCGAGGTCTCGAGCATGATCCCGGCCGCTCGCGGACTTGGCAGCAGCGCCGCTGCAATCGTGGCAGGCGTGGTGCTCGGGGCGGCCATGGGACGCAGGACGGTGGACGCCGACGAGCTGCTCAACCTTGCCACGGGGCTGGAGGGCCATCCCGACAACGTGGCGGCTGCCCTGTATGGCGGATTCACGCTGGCCGTGGCCGATGACGACGGCGTGACCCTCCGTCGATTCCGCGCGCCCGAGGCATGGATCCCGGTCGCCTTCATCCCGCAGCGCGAGAGCCGGACGCCGGAGATGCGCGCCGCGTTGCCCGCCAGCGTCGACCACGCGGCGGCCGCCCGCCAGGCCGGACGCAGCGCCCTCCTGGCGACCGCGATCATGACGTCCGATGCCGACCTCCTGCGCCGCGCGATGGTCGACGAGCTGCACCAGCCGTACCGGCTCCCCCATCTCGGCCACAGTCGCGACCTCATGGAGCTCGCCTACGAACGAGGTGCCGCCGGGGCGTGCCTGTCGGGAGCGGGCCCCGCGGTCCTCGCCATCTGCGACTCACCGACTGCCGCTCACGCGGTGGAGAAGGCGTGGAACGCGGCCGGAGTGCCCGGCATGGCGACGCGGCTGCGGTTCGACACAGCGGGGGCGCGACTCGTCGCCGACTGAGCCCGTCCACGGGCCGTCCGTGGCGACCTTGCGAGATGGCCACTACCATTCGAGCCGCCCATGAGCCTCGTGACCATCGCAAGCGTGTCGAAGAGCCACGCCGCGCAGCACCTCTTCAGTGACGTCGGCCTGATGATCAGCGCCGGACGGCGCATCGCGATCGTTGGCCCCAACGGGGCGGGCAAGACGACGCTGCTCGAGCTCATCAACGGCGAGCAGGAGGCCGACAGCGGCACGATCACCCGTGCTCGCGAGACCGTCATCGGCTACCTGCGCCAGGAGGTGGCCGAGACCCGCGGGCGCAGCGTGCTGGCCGAGGTCCTGGCCGGCGCCGGGGAGGTCAGCGGCATCGAGCGCCGCATGCGCCATATCGAGACCGAGCTCGAGGACGCCGCGGACGAGGAGGAGCTCGCCGAGCTCATGGATGAGTACGGCCGGCTTCAGCACCGCTTCGAGGCGCTCGGCGGCTACGGGCTCGAGTCCGAGGCGCGTCGCATCCTGGCGGGCCTCGGGTTCGCCGATGCCGACATGGAGCGCGACATGGGCGAGTTCAGCGGCGGCTGGATGATGCGCGTGGCCCTCGCGCGGCTGCTGCTCCAGAATCCCGACGTCCTGCTCCTCGACGAGCCCACGAACCACCTCGACCTCGCCAGCGTCGAATGGCTGCAGGGGTTCCTGGCCGTGTATGCGGGCGCCATCGTGCTCGTCAGCCACGACCGCGACTTCATCAACGAGGTCGCCAACCGCGTCCTGGAGCTCCACGACGGGCGTGCCACCGAGTACGTCGGCGACTATGCCGACTTCGTGGAGCAGCGCACCGAACGGATGGCCCAGCTCGAGGCGGCGGCCAAGAACCAGCAGCGCAAGATCGCGCATACCCAGGCGTTCATCGATCGCTTCCGCTACAAGGCGTCGAAGGCGCGCCAGGTGCAGTCACGCGTCAAGGCGCTCGAGAAGCTCGACCGCGTGGCGTCGCCCGGGGCGCGCGCCAGATCCGTGAAGTTCCGGTTCCCCGAGCCGCCGCGCAGCGGCCGGACTGTCATCACCCTGTCCGACATCGAGAAGCGCTACGGCGACAACGTCGTCTACGCCGGGAACCTCGACCTCCAGCTCGAGCGCGGCCAGCGAGTGGCGCTCATCGGCCCGAATGGTGCCGGGAAGTCCACGCTGCTCAAGATCCTGGCGGGCGTGCTGCCGTTCGAGGGCGGGGCGCGCGAGCTCGGTTCGAACGTGCGCGTCGCGTACTTCGCCCAGCACCAGATCGATGCCCTGAACCCGGAGAACACCGTCTTCAACGAGCTCAATGACTCGGCGCCGATGATGTCGACCACCGACATGCGCAAGCTGCTGGGCGCATTCCTGTTCAGCGGCTCCGCGGTCGACAAGCAGGTCGGGGTCCTGTCGGGCGGCGAGCAGACTCGCCTGGCGCTGGCCAAGCTTCTCGCCGATCCGGCCAACCTGCTGTGCCTCGACGAGCCGACGAACCATCTCGACATCCAGAGCCGCGACGTGCTCGAGGACGCGCTGAACGTGTTCGGCGGCACGATCGTGCTCATCACCCACGACCGATACCTCATCCGCAGCGTCGCCAACACGATCATCGAGGTCAACGATGGGGCGGCGACCGTCTACCCGGGCGACTTCGAGTACTACGCGGCCAAGCGCGGCGTCGACATCGAGACGCGCGGCGCGGTCGAGGGGGCGCGGTCGACCCCGCGAGGCGTCGTGGCGGCCGCGCCGAAGCCGCGCGAGTCCGCCGCGGCGGCAGCGGAGCGCAAGCGTCGCGAGGCCGAGGCCCGAAACGCGAGGCACCGGCGCACCCGGGACCTCCGCTCCTCGCTCGAGCGTATCGAGGCCGAGTCGGTCGACGTGGAACGCGAGCTCGCCGAGATCACCGATCGCCTGTCCGATCCTGCCCTGTACGCCGATGCGGCCCAGGTGAAGCGGCTCGTCGAACGCCACAACGCGCTGCGGGACCGGTCCGAGACCATCGGCCCCGAGCTCGAGGCCCTTCTACGCGAGCTGTCCGCAGCGGAGGAGCCGCAGCTGGTTCGCAGCGAGTGACCGACCGATCTGGCGACGGATCGGCGGGAGCACTCGGGGCCGGTCTCGTCGTCCTCGCCGCCGTCTCGTTCGGGACCCTGGGACCGGTCACGCGTTTCGCGGACGAGGCCGGAGTCGGCTCGCTGGCCATCGTGTCGTGGCGCGCTGCCATCGGCGCGACCGCCATGATCATCCTGCTCGTCGCACTGCGCCAGGTTGCCGGCCGCCGACCGGTGGGCCTGCGGTCGATCGGAGTCCGCGATCGCTGGTTCATCGGGACCGCCTCGATGGCCAACCTCGTCCTCAACCTCTCGATGTTCATCGCCTTCGTCCGGATCGAGATCGGCCTGGCGCTGCTCGTCTTCTACAGCTATCCCGCATTCGTGGCGATCGCGTCGGTCCTTCGCTTCGGCGAGCGCCTCGACGGCGTGCGCTGGGCGGCGCTCGGCGTGTCGATGCTGGGCCTCGTGCTGACCCTGACCGGATCGGGGGGAGTGGGCGAGTTGGATGCGGTCGGCATCGGGCTCGCGTTCATCGCCGCGCTGACCCAGGCGTTCTACGTCCTGGCGGCGCGCCATGGCTTCGCGCGCATCCCGCCGGTCGAGTCCGCCGCCCTGACGATGGGCGGCGCGGCCATCGGCTACCTGGTGATCGCCGCCGTGACGGGGCAGCTGGCGAGCCTGGCCAGTCCACTGGCCTCGAACGAGGCCCTGTGGCCCGTCCTCGTGGCAGGGTTCGTCGGTGCGGCGATCCCGACGCTGTGCTTCATCACCGGGATTCGGCTGCTCGGCGCGCCACGTGCGGCCATCCTCGCCACGCTGGAGCCGGTCGTCGGCGTGGCGCTCGCCGCGTGGCTGCTCAACGAGCAGCCCGGGGCGCTCCAGCTCATCGGCGGAGCGCTGATCCTGGTCGCCGCGGTGCTCCTCCAGCTGGGCAGCCGCACGGTCGCCGAGCACGAGGCCGTCGCCACCTGAGCTCGGCTCGTCGGTGCCTCGTGGACCCGACCGCCTATGATCGGGAGGCATGGTCGCGCGAGCGAATCCCGACTACGCCCAACTTCCAGCCCCGATCCGGCAGGTTTGAGCACGAATCGCGGCCGGCGGGCTGCGCGGTTCTGACTACATCCGCGCCGGGTTGATCCCGAGCAGCTCGAAGGCGCGGGTCTGGAGCGGGGTCG
>JBPCOK010000132.1:0-3045 GCA_051000335.1 Candidatus Limnocylindria bacterium
CCGAGGTAGGCGATGTAGAGACCCAGCAGGAACGAGGGGATGGCGTAGCCGACCGTCGCGAACGTGGTGATCGCCTTGTCCGCCCAGCTGTACTGGCGGACCGCGGCGAGGATGCCGATCGGGATGGCCACGATGATGGTGATGAGGAGCGCCGTGCCGCCGAGGAGGAGCGTGGCCGGCATGCGATCCACGAGCGTGTCGCGGACCGACCGACCGTCAACGAGGCTGTAGCCCCACGCCTCGGGGTTCCAGAACTGGACGAATGCGGTGATCCATTTGATGAACTGCTCGTAGACCGGCTTGTCGAGCCCGTAGAGGCGGACGAGGTTCTCGAGGGTCTCGGGCCGGATGTTCGGGGTGCGGAAGCGATCGATGGGGCTGCCGGGCGCAAGCTGGATGATGGCGAAGCTGACGAGCGCCACCCCGAACAGGATGGGAATCGACTGCAGCGTTCTTCGGAAGATGTAGGTTGCCATGGCGGATGCCCCTGCTCCCTCTATCCGAGATGCCGTGCCCGGGTGCCTCGCCCGCGAGCATTGTGCCACCAGGGAGCCCTCACGCGCGCCCTGGTGGTGAGTGGACCGCTGGTGACACCCGGGGGGTGCCACCAGCGGTCGCTTAAGTCAGACCTGAGGTACCGGTCGAATCCGGTTACTCAGCGACGAACAGGGTCTCGAGCTGCCAATCCCATAGCGGGGAACCGAGCTCGAGGGTACCGGCCGTGCTCTGCAGGTTGGCGTCGAGCGCCTCGCGCGCAACGTCGGACCATGCGAACAGGTACGGCTGCTCGTCGGCCATGATCTGCTCGAACTCCTGGTAGATCTCTGCGCGAGCATCCTGGTCGCTGGTGACCAGGCCCTCATCGATCAGGCGATCCGCCTCGTCGTTCTGGAAGCAGATGTAGTTGTACAGCTCGGGCTGCTCTTCCGTCGTGCACTGGCTCGAGTGGAACAGCGCGAACGGATCGGGGTCGAGGCCCGTGCCCCAGCCACCGAAGTACGCGTCGTACGGCTCGGTTGCGTTCGGCGGAATGTGCGGGAAGGTGAGGAGCGGCAGGAGCACCGTCGCGAAGTCGCCTTCTTGAACGGTGACCTTGATACCGCAGTCGACCACCTGGTCGCGCAGCAGCTCCATGAAGGCGATGCGGTCCGGTCGGCCGGCACGCACGTAGATGTTCGTCTCGAACGTCTGGCCGTCACGGGTGGCGGGGCCAGTGGCCTTGCCGTCCGCATCGGTCTCGACCGTCCATCCGGCCTCTTCGAGGAAGCCGATGGCGGTCGGGATATCACGCTCGACGGGCTGCAGGTCGGGGTTGTACGCCCACGAAGCCGGCGGGATGTCGGCCTCGATCGGCACGCCCTGGCCGTTGGTCGCCTGGTCGACGGTGGCCGCCTTGTCGATGCAGTACCGCACCGCCTGGCGGGCGCCGAGATCGGCGAACAGCCGGCCCTCGCGCAGGTTGTACTGGAGCTCGAAGTGGCCGAAGTCCGGATACTCGGCGAACTGGATGTTCGGGTCATCCTTCAGCGCGTCATAGGCATCGGCGGTGAGGGAGTACTTCCAGTCGACCTGGCCGGCCTGCACGGCGTTTGCGCCCTGGATGTCATCGGTGATGATCGGCATCACGATGGTATCCGTCTCGGGAGCTCCACCGTAGTAGTCGGCAAATGCGGTGAGCGTGAGGCTCTCGCCCGGCTGCAGGCAGCCCGGCTCGCACATCCACGGACCGGTTCCGACCGGCTCCGTGTTGAAGGAGAGAAGCGGGTAGGTCGCCGCGATGGCGTCGATGCCCTCGGTCTCCCGCGCGGCGGCGATCTGGCTCAGCAGATCGGACAGCGCACCACCGTAGGCGCACGGGTCGAAGTCTTCGCCCGAATCACCACCGATGTTGAAGTCGTCGCGGTTGGGAAGCTCCACGTCTGCGGAGCCGATGACGTCCTCGGCCGCCGCAAAGGCAGCCTCGCACGCCGTTGGGTCGGGCTCGTCGGCGCCGGTCGCAGCATCGAGGGCCTCGGACGCGGCCGCCAGTGCGGCCGGATCGGCGCCCTCGGCGGCACCGGCGAAGTCATCGTAGGCTGCCGTGACGACGGCCTCGGAATCGATCGCGATGCCCGGCAGGATGGACGTCGCGAACGGAGCGTAGGGCTCGATGAGCGTGAACTCGACGGTCTTGTCGTCGACGGCGGTCACCGAATCGAGGAACGGCGCCAGGCAGATCGACGGGTTGAGCCGGCAGTTGTCGCTCTTGGCGATCTCGTACGTGAAGACGACGTCCGCGGCGGTGACCGGGTCACCGTTGTGGAACGTCGCGTCCTGCAGGGTGCAGGTCCACGTGATCTCGTCCTCGCTGACCTCGCACAGATCCGCGGCGAGGTCCGGAATGGGGGTCAGCGTGGAGTCGTACTGGTACAGCCCGCTGCCGATGAAGCCGGCGTAGGCCTCAGCCGTCGGAACGTCCGACGCTGCGTTGGAAAGGGTGGTGATCTGGCCATCGACGATCATCGTGATCGTTCCGGTGGCGGCAGTCCCACCATCCGTCGGTTCGGCCGACGTTCCGGGTTCCTGCGACTCCGGCGCAGGGGTGGACTCTCCGGACTCGCCTGGCTGCGTGCCGCACGCGGCCAAGATGAGCGCTCCGGAGAAGAGGAACGCCAAAGCATTCCACTTGGTCCGTCTCATGTACTCCCTCCAGTGATGGGGAATGTATCGGTGATCGGGGTCGCGCGCGGCCTGATACCGCGGCGGGAGCCCTACGGGTTGTGGATTATATCCGCTTGTCCACCTCCTTGACGGTCCGTCGATCAAACCGGGCGAAGCAAGCTCGGGACACCACCCCCGCACGGGGCAGCGCCACCTCATCACCGATGGGTGTCATCTCTACATACTCGGCCCGGGTACAGAAGGTTCATTGTTTCTTTCATTCTGTGGTCGGCCGGCCCCGCGCCCGCCGCGCGGAACCAGGAAGCGCCGACCGTCATCCGTGCGCGCTTCGTCGACCTCCACGCCGAATGTCGACCGCACGAGGTGCGGGCGCAGGACGTCCGT
>JBPCOK010000155.1:0-3244 GCA_051000335.1 Candidatus Limnocylindria bacterium
CCGCAACGTGATCACCAATGCGGTCCAGCACGCGCCGACGGGCGGAGCGGTCCGAGTCAGCACGACCGAGCGCGGCGAGATTCGCATCGCCGACAACGGGTCTGGCATCGCCGATGAGGATCGGCCCTTCGTCTTCGAGCGCTTCTACCGCGCCGATCGCTCGCGCGGGCGCGTGACCGGCAGCGGCATCGGCCTCACGGTGGCTCGTGAGCTCATCGTCGCCAACGGCGGATCGATCGAGATCGAGTCGACCGGGCCGCAGGGGACGACCTTCCTCGTCCGCCTGGCGCGCACCGATCAGTGAGTCTCGGTCACGATTTCAGCTCCCACAGGGCACGGTAGTAGCCGATGCGTTCCTCGTCGGGCGCCACGCCGTAGGCCTCGAACAGCTCGTCCTGATGTCCTTCCCCGAAGTTCCAGTCGAGGCTGAGGGAGGCGATCGCCAGGTCCGCCCACGCGTCACCGACCGCGAGGTCGCCGAAGTCCACGTTGCCGGTCCACCGGCCGTCGTCCGAGATCAGCGTGTTCGGCGCGCACGCGTCGCCATGCACCAGCACCGGCGTCTCGATCGGCGGTCGCAGCCCGAGTGAGGGCGGCTGGCGTCCGGCCCACACCTCCGAGGCCCACGTGGCGGGGAAGTCGCCGATCGGAACGGCGTGGATCGCACGTAGTCCGGTGGCGATGGCCTGGATCGCCTCCGGGCGCCGCGCCCGCCATTCGTCACCGACCGCCGAACCACCGGGGACCGCCTCGGTCAGCATCCACTGGGCGCCGCCGTCCATGCCATGGTCGATGACTCGCGGCGCCGGATGCCGTTCGGCCAGCCATTCGAGTCTGACGCGCTCGCGCTCGAGATCGATCCCGGTGGATGGCGGATTCCACTTGAGGAACCGCTCGCCGATGCGGAAGGTAAGCCCGCCGAGGTCGTTGCGCCACACCAGCGCCGGCTCGTGATCGCCCGAAAATGCGCGCACGGTGTGCGGGACGGCCATGCCTCCCAGGGTGTGCTGACGCGCCAGATCGGCGAATTTCGAATCGCTCACGAGGTGCATGCTGGCACAGCCCGCGGCGACGATCGCGGCCGCGAGGCGCCATGATGTCGGCAATGGCGATCACAGTGCGTCACCACGACACGGTCGACGCGTTTCTCGAGGCGGGCGGGCCGTTCCTGGAAACCCGCGAAGCCGAGAACAACCTGATCTTGGGCATCGCCAGCGCGATCCGAGCCAATCCGGAGATGGTCGAGGGGCGTCCGACATACGCCACTGCCGCCGATGACGCCGGCCAGGTTGTGGCAGCCACCCTGCGGACTCCGCCTTACAACCAGGTTCTGAGCTGGACCGATGTGCCGGCCACGTCCGCAACCTTGGCTGATGCACTACGGGACCAATCCCTTCCCGGCCTCCTGGGACCGACCGTGGCGGCCGCCGCGTTCGTGGAAGAGTGGACGCGCATCACGGGCCGATCCGCCCGGATCGAGGTCGCTGAGCGGATCTTTCGGCTCGAGCGTGTCGTTCCACCGGAGCGACCGGCACCCGGCGGATGGCGAGTCATGGAGGAGCGTGACCGAGACCTCATCGCCTCATGGGTCGTCGCGTTCAGCGAGGAGGCCGAACCGGAATCTCCGCCGATTCCCGACCCGATGGCGGTTGCCGATCGGTGGGTCGCGCAGGTCGGACGCATCGGCTACGTGTGGGAAGCATCGGGGTCAGTTGTCAGTTTTGTCGGCGCCTCGGGGTCGACCCCGAACGGGATCAAGATCGCTCCGGTGTACACGCCACCCGAGCATCGCGGTCGCGGATACGCCAGCGCCCTCACCGCTGCCGCCAGCCAGGATCAGCTGGATCGAGGACGTCGTTTCACGTTCCTCTTCACGGATCTCTCGAACCCGACATCGAACAAGATCTATCGGGCCATCGGCTACGAGCCGGTGTGCGACATGGACCAGTATCGGTTCGACGATGCGTAGAGCTGCCGTGTTCGTAGGGCTGGTGCTCGCGGCATGCGCGGCGCCGCCGGGCCGCGCGGCGCCGGAGTGCGATGCCAGCTGGACGGTGGTCCAGCCGGTGATGGTGATTCCGGGGCAGGGTGAGGCGACGCCCGTCGAGATCGACTGCATGGCGGAGATCGATGAGTCGCGCATTCGCATCGGATTCCGCATGCCGCCCGGCCCAGGGTGTCATCGGCTTAGTGGTATTCACCTCACCGAGACGGCAGCGGCGGTCGCGGTGCGGGCGGTGGTCGAAGCCTTCGAGGACCCACTTGCCGGCGCCTGTCCGGATGAGCCGATCCGGGTCGTCACCGAGGTGGAACTCCAGGCTCCCGTCGGGGACCGCGCGCTGCTGGACGGCTCTCGCTAGCTCGGGAATATATCCGTATATACGCTTGGCCACCCGCCAGTAAGTGACCGGTAACGGCCCGTCGCCAGTCTGGCGGTGTGCAAGCATCTTGCACACTCCGCGAATGGCGCTGCGCCGCTAGCATGCACGCATGACCACCACCCAGCTGATCATCGGCGGTGAGCTGCGCGACGCGCGAGCCGGCGTCACCTTCGCCACCTTCGAACCGGCACGCGGCCAAGAGCTGGCCACCGTTGCGCAGGCCGGCACCGCCGACGTGGATGACGCGGTGACGGCCGCCCGGGGAGCCTTCGAGGGCGCCTGGGCCAAGACCGCTCCGGCCAAGCGGGCGCGGATGCTGAATCGCCTTGCCCAGCTCATCGACGAGCACACTGACGAGCTGGCCGAGCTCGAGAGCCGCAACGTCGGCAAGGCGAAGTGGCAATGCGCGGCCGAGGTCAAGGTCGCCGTCGCCACGCTCGAGCTGTTCGCGGGGACGGCGCAGCACCTCTACGGGCGATCGCACGTCGTCAGCCCGTCGGTCGTGACGTACACGTTGCGCGAGGCGGTCGGCGTCGTGGGCGCCATCATCCCGTGGAACTACCCGTTCATGATGGCCGCCTGGAAGGTGGCCCCCGCGCTGGCGACCGGGAACACGCTGGTCCTCAAGCCGGCATCCGCCACACCGCTGAGCGCCCTGCGGCTTGGCGAGCTGGCGCTCGAGGCGGGCATCCCGGCGGGGGTGCTGAACGTCGTCCCCGGGCCGGGTGGCGAGGTCGGCGAGGCGATCGCCGCGCACCCCGGGATCGACAAGGTGGCGTTCACCGGCGAGACCTCGACCGGCCGGCGCATCGCGGAGACCGCGGCGAAGACCCTGAAGCGCGTCTCGCTCGAGCTCGGGGGCA
>JBPCOK010000116.1:0-5231 GCA_051000335.1 Candidatus Limnocylindria bacterium
GCCGAGGGTGACCGGATTCCCGGCGGCCAGCACCGCCGCGGCCTGGTCGACCGGGAACGCCATCGGCTCGTCGCCGGGCCCGATCACACCGAGGACCTGGGCTTGCGCCGGGAGTCGCGGATCCACCTGCCCGACCGGGAAGATGGGCCCGTCGTCGTCGCGGCCGCCGAGCGGATCGTCCGGGTAGTCGCGGCCGATGCCACCGTCGCGCGCAACGATCCGGGTATCGGGATGCGCCGCCTTCCATTCGCCCCAGGTCGTCACCACCACGCTGGTCTGCTCGAGCACGATGCCGGCGTCCTGCAGCGGCCCGGACAGCGCGCGACCGGTGAACGTGTTGAAGACTGAGTCGGACACGAGGTCGTACATGACCTTGTTCGACCGGGACAGCAGCCCGGACGTGCGCAGGACTGGCGTCTCGACCCCCGGCGGGACCGCGTCCGTCAGGTACGCCTGCGCTGAGCTGCACAATGTGCAGTAGGGCATCCCGACGCGCCGCCCGCCGATCGTCAGGTTCACCATCTCGTGGATCTCCATGATGTGCCTGGGGAAGGCAACCGCCTCTCCATTCACGACGACTCCGAAGACGACCCCATCGTCGGCGTACCAGGCGCCGTCCGACGCCGCCGTGAGGCTCGGATCGTCGAGCGCCGGAATGCAGCCGCGCGGGCACGGGTTCGTGTCGCCGAGGGGCCGGTCGTCGATGAACACGCCGCCCCACGAGATCCAGCGCCAGTCGATATCGGAGCCCTCATCCTCGAAAAACGGCGCCCATGACGGCTCCACGAGGAGGAAGAGACGAGCCTTCATATCCCGATATCCGGGCGGCGCGGGCAGATCCCAGCCGATGAGCAGGTTCGTGACGGCCTGCCAGCTGGACGTCCCGAAGCGCGCGTCGGCGTTGGGGTCGACGCTCGTCAGCGCTCGGAATGCGTCGACGAGCGACTGCTCGGCGGTGCCGGCTGGCACGAGGCGGAGGATGTCGGAGATGAGCCACCCGAGCCGCGGGTCATCCGACGCGGCCACGGTGTCGAGGGCGCCGGAGTCGATCGACCCGTCGGCAACGCTCGACAGCAGCCGATCCACGGCATCGCTCACTTCGGGAGGCAGAGCGCCGGTCGGCGCATCGGGCACTGGTGGCCACAGTGGTCCGGGGTCGGCCGACGCCCCCGCCTCCGCCGTCGGCTCCGGAGTCGGCCCGTCGGACACCGAGCTGCACGCGGACAGCACGATGGCGAGCACGATCAGCGCATGGAGTCGCATCGGACCATCATCTGCCCTCCGTGTGACGAGCCGATGACGGGGCCTCGACCTCCTTCCCGGCGATCCACGTCCGCAACGGGCGGACCGCTCCAAGGTGCAGTGCGAAGGCACCCTCGTGCTCGGCATCCCAGGCCACGAGATCCGCGCTCGCGCCGACCTCGAGGACGCCGACATCGCGCAGCTCGAGCGCTGCCGCCCCACCGGCCGTGGCCGCACCCAGGGCTTCCGTGACGCTCATGCCGAGCAGGGTGGCTCCCAGCCCGATGACGAGGGGCATGGAGCCGAAGCCGCCGAACGTCCCGGCGTTGGCATCACTGGCGAGGGCGACCCGAGCACCGGCGTCGATCAGCGCGCGGGCGGGCGGCATGCGGTCACGCAGCACGACGGCCGGCGCGGGGAGCATCGTCGTGACCGTTCGCGACGCGGCGAGGACCGCGACGTCCGCGTCGTCGATCTGCTCGAGGTGATCGACCGACGCGGCCCCGAGCCGCGCACCCAGCTGGGCTGCGCCGGTGCGCTCGAGCTGGTCGGCGTGCAAACGGAACCCGAGTCCGGATGCGGCAGCGGCCCGGCCGATGCGCTCGGCGGCCGCCAGGTCGAAGAAGCCGATATCGGCGAAGACGTCCACGAACGTCGCGAGATCGGCCCTTGCGACGGCGGGGATCATGTCATCGGCCACGTGCGCTGCGTACTCCGCCGCCGATGGGCGCTCCGGCGGAACGGCATGCGCTCCGAGGAACGTCGCGACGACCTTGATCGGCACGCGAGCAGCGACGCGACTGATGATCCGAAGGTGGCGCAGCTCCTCATCGAGAGAGAGGCCGTAACCCGACTTGCATTCGACCGTCGTCGTCCCGCCCGCCAGGGACGCGAGCAGTCGACGTTCGGCGAGGCGCTCGAGGCTGGCGTCGTCAGCCTCCCGAGTCGCGCGCACCGTGCGCAGGATGCCGCCGTCGGTGTAGGCCTGGCCTTCGAGCCGCGCCGCGGCCTCGTCCGATCGGTCACCCGCGAAGGCCGGATGCGTGTGACTGTCGACGAGGCCAGGCGTCACGAGCGCGCTCCCGAGCTCCACGCGCTCCGCGGACGGTGCATCGGCAGGCGATCCGAGCCAGGCAATCCGCCCATCCCGAATGAGCATGGCCCACGGCGACAGACCGGCGGGCGCTAGGCGGCCGGTGCCGGTCAGAAGCACTGGCGCTACACGACGCGACGGCGCGCGACGAGCCGGTAGATGATCACCACCAGCGCCACGATGAGCAGCAGGTGGATGAAGCCGGCGAACAGCTTGAGCAGCAGCCCGAGGAGCCACAGGCCGACCAGAATCGCAACGATGAACCACAGCATCGGGGAAGCGTAGCGGTTTGGCCGACGGTTACACTCGGTCGGATGGCCGCCAAGCCCGCGATTCTCGCCGTGGATGACGATGCGCCCGTGCTCCGTGCCGTGGAGCGCGACATTCGCGCCCGGTACGGCTCCGACTATCGCGTGCTGGCCGCCGGCTCCGGTGCGGAGGCGCTCGAGCTCGTGCGCGAGATGACGCGACGAGGCGATGCCATCGCGCTCTTCCTGGTGGACCAGCGCATGCCGGTGATGACGGGAATCGAGCTCCTGGGCGAGGCGTTGCCGCTGCAGCCCGACGCCAAGCGGGTGCTCCTCACGGCCTACGCCGATACCGACGTGGCAATCGGTGCCATCAATGACATCGGGCTCGACCAGTATCTGCTGAAGCCGTGGGACCCGCCGGAAGAGCGCCTCTATCCCGTCGTCGACGATCTGCTCACCGACTGGGCCGCGACCTTCCGCCCCGCGTTCGAGGGGCTGCGTCTGCTGGCCGGTCGCTGGGCGCCGCGCGGGCACGAGATCCGCGACTTCCTCACGCGCAACCAGGTGCCGTACACGTGGCTCGACCCGGCCGAGGACGAGGGAGGCCGCGTCGCCGAGACGATCGAGGACGGCGTGGATCCGGCCGAGCCCATCGTCATTCTCGGCGACGGGCACATACTGCGGGCTCCGTCGCTCCGCGACGTGGCCGAGGGCGTCGGCCTGTCGACGAGCGCGACCCTGCCGTTCTACGACCTCGTCATCGTCGGAGCGGGTCCAGCCGGCCTGGCCGCGGCGGTGTACGGCGCCAGCGAGGGGCTCAAGACGCTGCTGGTGGAGCGCGAGGCACCCGGCGGCCAGGCCGGCACGACGAGCCGCATCGAAAACTACCTCGGCTTCCCGTCCGGGCTCACCGGGGCGGACCTCGCGCGACGGGCCTTGGCGCAGGCACGCCGGCTCGGTGCCGAGGTCCTGTCGTCGCAGGAGGCATCGGCCATCCGGAGGGCGGATCCGTATCGGACGCTCGTCCTCTCGGATGGCTCGGAGCTATCGTGCCAGTCGGTCGTCATCGCCACCGGGGTCAGCTACCGGGTCCTCGACGTGCCGGGGGCAGCGCCACTGCTCGGCGCGGGGCTGTACTACGGCGCGGCCACGACCGAGGCCGTGATGTACCGGGGATCCGAGGTCGGGGTCGTGGGTTCGGGTAACTCGGCGGGCCAGGCGGCCGTCCATCTGTCGCGCTTCGCGGCGAAGGTTCACCTGTTGGTGCGCGGCGACGGCATCGAATCCACGATGAGCACCTACCTGGTCGACCAGGTCGCCTCACTCGACAACGTCGAGCTGCACACCGGCGCCTCGACGCGCGAGCTCCGTGGCGACACGCACCTCGAGGGTGTCAGCTTCGACACGGCAGATGGCGTGCTGGAGCTGCCGCTCTCCGCGGTCTTCGTCTTTATCGGCCAGCAGCCTCGGACGGCGTGGCTGGATGGCGTCGTCGAGCGCGACGACCGAGGGTTCATCCTCACCGGGAACGACCTGCCGGCGAGACTACCCGGATCGCTGTCCCGCGAGACCGCGCTCCTCGAATCGAGCCTGCCGGGGGTCTTCGCCGCGGGCGACGTCCGCCATCGATCCATCAAGCGCATCGCCAGCGCGGTGGGCGAGGGGGCGATGGCCGTCAGCCTGATTCACGAGTACCTGGCCTCGCTGTGACGCACCAGCATCTCCCCGCGGCCGAGATCGCCGAGCGGCTGCGCGCCACGGCCCTCTTCGAGGGACTCGATGAGCCCCAGCTTGCGCGCCTCACCGAGATGGGCGAGATCGTGGACCTGGCGCCGGGCGACGTCCTCATCTCGGAGGGCGATGTCGCCGACGCCCTGTTCGTCATCCTCGCGGGCGAGTTCGAGGTGACGAAGCGCAGCGGCACGACGGACGTGCCGCTGGCGCGAGTCGGACCGGGTTCGCTCCAGGGAGAGATGGCGGCGCTCGAAGGGGGACGCCGGCTCGCAACGGTCCGCGCGGTGGTCGAGGCGGAGGCGCTCCGAGTTCCGGTGGACGTCATGCGGCAGCTGCTCGACGCGGGGCCGGATGTCGCGCTCAGCGTCATCCGTACGGCAGTCGGCCGGCTGCGGTCCATGGAGGCCACCCTGCGCGAGCGCGAGAAGCTCGCCGGGCTCGGGACGCTGGCCGCTGGCCTGGCGCACGAGCTGAACAACCCGGCCGCAGCGGCATCCCGATCGGTCCGCTCTCTCGCCGATGCGATCCGCGCCGCCGAGTCGCTGCCCAGGCCGTCTCCGCCCCCCGCGCCACCTTCGGGGTCGACGCCGCCGACGTCCGCGCTCGATCGGGCCGACCGCATCGATGCGATCGCCGATCTCGCTGGCGGATCGGACGCGGCCTCTGCGCTGGTAGACGCCGGATGGGCGTCGGAGGCATTGCGCGAGCTCCCTTCCGAGGTGATTCCGTGGCTCGCCGCGGATGCGTCGGTGCGCCAACTGCTTGGAGAAGTTGCCATCGCGGTGGATCGGATCAGCGAGATCGTGGCGGCGGTCAAGGGGTACGCCTACCTGGACCAGGCGCCGCGGCAGCGGATCGATGTCCGCATCGGCCTGGAGCAGACGCTCGTCATCATGCGCCACAAGCTGCGG
>JBPCOK010000008.1:0-15418 GCA_051000335.1 Candidatus Limnocylindria bacterium
GACTTTGGATCCGTGAACCGAGGTTCGAATCCTCGCGGGGCAGCCGGCCGAAAGGAGCGCGTGGCGAGGTGCCCGAGTGGTACAGGGAGCGGTCTGCAAAACCGCGTACACGGGTTCGATTCCCGTCGTCGCCTCCACACTTTTGAGCACGAAATGGCCCGGTTCGGTGTCTCCCGACCGGGCCATCTGTTCGGTTTGACAGCCCAATTGACAGCCTAGACGCCGAATAGCAGCGGACGATAGGGGTCGCTATCCGGTGATACCGCGACTGCACTCCACCGTACCCGGAGCACACATTCCGTATCCGGTCCCGTAATTCCACGGATGCCACCGGGGTATTTCGGCTCTAGTGTTCCGCTCCTGGACTTCTTCGGTCGTCCATGGGGGACTGCTGACCCGAGGCCCCTGCCTCCCGGGCCTCGGATCAGGCCGCATCGCTCCAGCGTGGGGCAAAAGGGGATTGCAGTGATCAATGAAGTTAGGGTCCCGCGGCGGATCATTGACGGCGACTTCGCAGGCTGGCTGACTGACTCCATGAAGGCACGTCGGATGAGCGGGCGGATGGTCGCGATGCGCTCCGGGATCGATCACTCGACCATCTCGCGCCTGCGACGCAGCCAGCGCGACCCGCAGCTGTCGACCGCGATCGCGCTCATCGCCTTGTTGGAGACAGCCACCAGCGGCGACGGCGACCCTGGGTGAGATTCCCAACTGCCATGGCCGCTCGTCAGAATCGCGTTCATGGTGTCCGCGGCATCGCGCTCCAGGGCCGGGATAACGTGCGAGTAGGTGTTCATGGTGAGCGCGATGGTCGAGTGCCCGAGCATCTCCATTACGACGCGTGGATGCGTGCCCTGAGCGAGTAGCAGGCTTGCGGCCGTATGCCTCAGCGAATGGAAGCGGATACGGGGCAGGCCGGCGGCATCGGTCGCGTCGAGGAAGTCACGATAGACGGCGGTCCCATACAGCGGGCCACCGCTCGGCGTGGTGAACAGGTGCGTACCGACTATCGGGCCGTCCTGAGCAGTTCTGAGCGCGTGTAGGGCCAGCTCCGGTAGGGGGATGGTGCGCCGGCTGCGCGGCGTCTTTGTCTCCACTAGCTCCAGCCGTCCATTCACGCGCTGCAAGGCGTGTCGGACGGTGAGTGTGCCGGTTGCCAGGTCGATATCGGACCATCGCAGCCCGAGCAGCTCGCCTTGCCGCAGTCCGGTCACGACGGCGATGGTGAACAGGGCCTCCAGCCGATGTCCGCGGACCGATTCGAGGAAGGTCCGAACCTGAGCAGCGTCCCATGATTCGACCTCCCGATGCTCGACGCGCGGGGGAGCTGCCAGCGCGGCCGGATTCCGCAGGATCAGCCCATGCGCCACGGCGCGTCCGAGGGCGGTCCTCAGGACGGCGCGGGCGTGGTGACGGGTCCGGGGTGAGCCGGCCATATCGCGCAGCATGCGCTCCACGTCGCCGGGGGTGAGCTTCGATAGCGGGACGCGTCCGAGGTGCGGGACGTGGTGCGTTCGGACCATGCCGCGGTATCGCTGCCAGGTCGAGGGCCGGACCGTCGCGCGGGTAGCATCGAGCCAATCGGCCAGGTAGGCGGCCACTGTCATACGGTCGCTTGTCGGGGTGAGCCCGGCATCTATGGCGCGTCGGGCAGACTTGAGCTTCTCGACTACCTCGCGCCGCGTCGGAGCGTACAGGGAGCGCCGGACGCGCTTGCCGTCCCTCCAGCCGAGGTCGAGCTGAGCCATCCACTTCCCGTCGGGCCGTTGGTATAGGGTTCCCTCGCCTTGTCCGCGGCGCTTCATTCGTCCTCTCCGGTAAGCCGTGCCTCGATCTCGTCCAGGCTCATCCCGCCGGCGCCGTCTATGTAGTCGTATCTCATATCGGAGCCGTCCGAATCGGCGAAGAGGGACAGGTCGATCAGTCCGTAGGCGCCGTAGTCCCATGCGCGCGGATCGCGGCGCCTCGACTTGACGAGGGCCAGGCGTTGACGCTTCGCCATCCTTCGCAGGCGATTCTCTCGGACCTTCTCCGCATTGCTCAACAGTCTGCCTCTTTCATGCTGGCTGGTATGCCAGCAAGTGTACCACAAGGTATGCGCGTTGACCGTCAACGACAGGGTGGGCGGGAGCGGCGCGGCGCTCTAGACGCACCGCTCCCATGATCTAGACGCGGGAGCGAGGAGTACCCACTACCCGCTCCCGCGGATTTAGCCGGAGACGACACGGCCGGCGGCCAGGCGGCGGCCTTCCGCTACCAGGGCCACGGCGCGCTCCGTCGTGGCATTTCGGAACGCGGCCTCCATGCGCTGAAACTCGGCGACCGCAGCCGCGGCGGCCGCCTGCCCGGCCAGCCCGTCAACGTCGGCGAGGTACTTGGCCGCCATGATGCGGGCGTCCGCCGAGGCGGGCGTCGGCGTCGTCGAAAGTTCGACCCACGGCCAGGACAGAATCTCGCCGGTGCTCTTTGAGGTCTTGACCAGGGAGGGCAGGGCGCCCGAGCTGAACCCGAGGCCATCGCGGTCGAGCAGGCGCCGAATCAGCTCGACCCACTTGCTGCGCTTGGCGAGCTGAACCTCGACCCACACGCCGTCCGCCTTCACCTCGTGCGATATCTGGCGGCCGATTGTCTCGCCGGCCACCTCGTCATCTAGGCCGTGGTGGTACAGCGTCGGGCGGCCGTCCTGCGGGTACCAGTCGAAATGAAAGTCAGTCTGCTTGGTGAAATACTCGCCTTGCAGGTCACGCCGCGACGGCGAGCCGAACGGGATTGCGAGTCCCTCCAGCACGTCGCGCGTCACTAGTTCCATCGTCATCAGGCTGCCTCCTTTACTTCGGTGAGAGCGATTAGGTCATCGCGCAGCGCCGCCAAAGCCGCGTGCGGGGTGGGTCCGAGCCCGATCTCCAGTCGGTCGGCGCCAAGATCGAGCAGCAGCTTCGAGCTGATCGGTCCGGTGACGAGCGTTGCGCTTGGCGTGATACCGGCCGATACGCCGGTCGTCATCAACCGGGACGTTCCGAGGATTGCCATTTGATAGGTTCCTTTCTTAGCGGCTGCTAGCCCATCGCTCGCGGGCTTCGGGGGTTGACCAACCGTCGATCTGGCTGCGGACCGGCTCGGAGGTGGCGTGCTGTGCCTTCACAGCGCGTCGGCGCTCGTTTCGGGCGCCGTTGAGACGTGCCAGCAGGGCATTGCGCTTGCGGTTGGCGGCCGTCCAGGCTTCCCGAGCGGATGCCAGGTCGAGACGCAGCTCGGGCAGGTTGCGGGTCGCTGCGGCGCGAGCATCGGGGTCGATCAGCTTCCGGAAGAATGACTTTCCGCCCTTCGACTCGCCGACCTTGCGCTCGACGGGGCGCAGCCCGGCCTCCAATCGCGAAATGTCAGCCTGAATGGCGCCCATTGCCTGCTCGGCCGCGCCGAGCCTAGCCTCGGCCACGCTGAGCTCGTCCGCCTCAACTCTCGTCAGTCGCATGGCGTCAGCCATTGCCACCTCGACGGGGCTCCTGCTTTCCACCATTCGCCGCAGCGCGGCATCCATCTCGCGCGCCTCGCGCTGAATGTTGTTCTCGGTCATCGGGTATCTCCTTCGAGGTACTGGTTTGCTACGCGCCGGCCGTAGGCTTCGGCGCGCTCGTGGTCGAGGGGATCGCGCCCCTCGCGCATCTCATAGCGGTGGAACATCTCATGGCCCACCGTGCGGAGCATCTCCGCCTTGTCCTGGCCGACCACCACGGCGATTCCGGGCGTGTCCCAGTCGGCCCAGCCGGTCAGGGTGTTGTCCTGGACGCAGAATCGCGGGCTGCCGACGAGATCGCCGTACAGCTCGCCGGGGCGGGCCTCGACGGGCGGGGCGTGCCAGCGGATCGGCTGGTCGGCGAGGTACAGGTCGCGAGCGCACCAGCGCGCCAGCCGGTCGGCGTCCCACGAGTTCATCTCCCAGGCGGAGTCGAGCTGGCGGTAGACGTAACGCGTCATACGGTCACCAGCCTCACGTTCGGATCGTTGTACTTCGATGGCCGACGCTGGCGCGACGTGGCGCGTATCTGATCAAAGGCGATCACGGCCGCGATGGCGGCGTCGATCTTCCTCGGGCTGGCGGCGTGGTCCTTCTTGATCGAGATTCCGAACCGCGTCTCGCGCGTCCGGCAATTGGCAATGGCACGGGCTAGGACCGGGTTGCCGTCGTGCTCCAGCTCGCCGGCCAGGACCGCCGCCCGGAATGCATCGGCGGCGGGTGCCATGCGTTCGGCGGTCTGCGGAACGCTGAGGATGATTCGCTCGCCGTAGCGCTTCGCCCAGGCATCGACTTCGCCATACCAGCCGCTCTGGTCGCAGCCCACGGCCTGCACGTCCCAGCGCTTCAGCGCGGCGTCGAGGCTGGCATCGACCTCCTCGCGCGGCACGACCCAATCGGGGTCGCGCGGGTCGCGCTCCCAATGACCCCACACAAACAGGCGCGGCACCTTCTCGACGGTCGAGAACGTCAACGCGGTGTTGTCCCTCGTGGCGCTGCCATCGAAGCCGCCGACGAGCTTGGTGCCATCGGCCGGCAATGGACCGGGCTTCGCGCATGCCGCCCATTGCTCGGGCTTGATCCACGCCTCATCACTCGTCACCCAGGAATTCAGGTGATAGCGGCGGAACTCCCAGGCCGGGATCTCCGAGTAGCGGGCGATGAGGCGCTCGATGTCGAGGAAGCCGGCCTCCACGGCGGGATTGGCCTCGGTGATCGCCGCGCGGAGTTGCTCGGGGTCCGAGAGGTCGCGTGATTCATCGGCGCTGCGCCAGTCGAACAGGAACGAGGCGTCATGCAGCTCGCCGGACGCGATGCGCTGGCCGTACCCATGCAGGCGGCCGAGCAGGGAGTCCAGGCCCGCGCCGGCGGTGGTGATGTTCAGCTCCAGCGTGTCGAGGCGCTTGGCCAGGCCGTTGCTTAGCACGAGGTGCACGCGCTCTTTCGTGCCGGTCCATTCGTGCAGCTCGTCCGCGATAACCGCCGTCGGACGCGCGCCGTCATTCGTGCCGGCCGCGGCCGCTACTCGGCGCATGACGCCGGGCTTGCCATCGCGCCGCATGACTTCGGTGTCATACGCATCGAAGTACGGCGCCAGTGGCCCTTCGGTGATCATGGTGCGCGCTGCACCGAACAGGATGTCGGCTTGCTCGAATGAAGCCGCCGCGATGATGACGAGCGGGCTCGTGGGGGCGAATGGGCCGGCCAGCTCGGCGATGGCGATGGCCGCCGCAAGCTCGGTTTTTCCGTTGCCCTTCGGCAGTCCGAGCAGCGCGCGGCGCACGATGCGCCGGCCCGCCTTATCGGTCGCGTACAACTTTTCGAGGAAGTCACGCTGGAACGGGTGCAGCCGGAAGGGGCGGCCGTAGTAGTCGCCTTCGGCATGGACCAGGTACTGCTCGATCCAGTCCGCCACGATGGCGCCGCGCGTCTTACTCGGGCTCGTCATTGCTCGCCTCCAGGAACTCCGCATTGAGGGCGTCGAGGGATCGGTGCGCCTCTCCGAACGCGACGCCGAGCTGCATCCGGGCGCGCGGCGTGAGTCCGAAGCGGTCCTCGAGCTGGCGAATCTCGGCGTCGAGGTCGCCGACGTAGCGCAGCGCCGGATTGAGGACCGGCTGGCCCTTGTGGCCTTCCGTCATGCGGCCGGACTTGCGGGCCACGCGGAAGGCGCGCTCGCGTTCGTCGATCAGCGCGAACAGGCGGCGCAGCGCGGGCAGGTCGCTCGGGAGATAGGTCGAGGCGACGGGTGACTGCCACAGGGCGTCCCAGGCCGCGCGCGAGGCCGCGAGCAGGCCGTCCGGTGCATCGGGCGCCACGGTGGGCCGTGTCGGCAGGGTGATCAGCGCCGGGCGGTTCTGGCGCTGGCGCCGTGCGGCGGGTTTCGGCATCGGACCGGGCATCTCAGCGGCCCTTCCGGAATGCGCGGTGACCGTCGCCGCGCATGTATCGCCCGAGAGGGTTTTCGGTCGAACCCGTAGCGGGTCGACGCGCACTGGCCGCGGGTGCCTCGTCCCACGGCGCCAGCTCTCGAAGGGGGATACCCGGGGTTGCGGTCATATCGGCCATCGCGTCGCGTCCTCTCGCGTCTTTCGCGCGTGGCACGCTCGGCAAACCGCGACGCAGTTGCTCCATACGCTGCGGCCATGCGCGCGCAGCGGTACGCGGTGGTCGGTGTCCACGGCCACGAGTTGGCAGCCGCGGTAGCGCAACTCGCAAAGCGGGTACGCCTTGCGGTACTTGGCGCTCAGCGTTCGCCAGGCAGCCGAGTAGCCGCGTTGGTAGCGCGTGCCGCGACGGGCATCGGCGGTGCGGGTATGGGCGGGGCAGCGGGTGGCGAGCGACAGCTCGGAGCAGTCGCGCTCGACGCAACGGCGCAGGGTGGCGCTCATGCGACGATCCTCCCGAGGTTTCGTACGTTTCGTCCGTCGAGTACGGCGGGGTTGACTTCGTATGCCTCGGATGGCCGGCCGGGTCGGGGCTCGGGCTCTTGGCGGCGGATGTAGCTGCGGGCCTCCAGCTCGGCCAGGGCGGGGAGCAGCTCCTCCACCGTGGCGAACCGGTGCTCGGCGGCGCGGTGGGCATCCCGGCGGGTGAAAGCTTCGCGGTGGGTGGAGCGAATCCAGCGCGCGACGTGGCGGGCATCCTCCAGGCGGGGATCGGCGCGCATCGCACCGAATGCGGCTTGAGCGTGGGGGATGAGGTAGTCGGCTATCGAGAGGGCGGCCAGGACGGTCCGGGCGGGGATTCGTCGGTTTTGTCGGGCGTTTGCTGCAAGGTGCAGTAGCGCCGCGATTCGTACGGCGGCCCCGTCGAGCTTGCTACTCCAGCCCGCGATCGGTCCGAGGTCCGCATGCGGGCGGCGGCGGGGCTCCAGCTCCGCGCTCCATGCATCGAAGGTGCCGGCGGCCTCAGCATCGAAGGTGAGCGCTACGGGCTCGGGCTCTCTCCTCATGGCCCGTCCGAGGTCAATGACGGCTTCACGGTATGCGGTCCTCAGCTCCTCAGGAACAGGGGCCGGACGGATGGCCCGGTATCCCACGGTCGGGACGGGCAGGGCATAGAGGAAGCGGTCGAGCAGGCCGCGGCCGGTGAACTCCTCATTGCGGGCGGCTTGTCTCAGAACGTAAGGCTGCACGGCTAGTCCGAGGGTCAGGACGGCGGCCTCTAGGTATTCGGTGGCCCGGCCCTTGCGGTCGATCCGGTGCGAGTCTCCGGCATGGCCCTTGAGATAGATTTCGAGGTCCGGTGCTTTCGAGTAGCGGCCGGCCATCATTCCGAACACGCCACCTTCCGCCGACAAAACCGACAGAACTCCACCGTTTCCGGCCATGAGGGACGCGATGGCCTCGGGGGTCGCGTCGGCGGTGAACAGGCGCGGCAGGGACGGGCTCGGCATTTCGGCCAGCTCGACGGCTAGGGCACGCGCCTCCAGCTCGGCATCCCGAGCCTCAGGGCCGGATGCATCGGCGGCTCGCTTCTCAGCTCGTGTCAGCCGTTGCTCGGCGATCCGGCGGCGGCCCGCGGCATCCGCCACCGATGCTCCGGCGCCTTCGATCAGTTCCCTTTCATAGTCGAGCAGGGGAGCGGTGGTATCCCGATGTAGGGCGCTCTTTCGGCTGCCGGGCTCCATCGCCACGACGGTCCATAGGGCCAGGGGCTCGGACCATCCATGCGCCGGGGATGCCGTCGCGTATCCGATGCAGACTGCCGACAAAACCGACAGAACGTGCATGCCTGCCAGGTCCGCGGGTGTCTGGGTCGCCTCAGCCTCAGCGGCCACGAATGACGCGAACGGCTCGGGCAGGGCATCGGTCGGGAAGGCGGGCAGGTCCGGCGCGTCGAGCCAATCCGGCTCATGCCAGGCAGCGGACGGCTCGCTCGGCTCGGGGACCGGCTCCAGTGGTCGTAGCTCGACCTTCGGCGCGGGCGTTCCGTTGCCGGCGCGGCGAGGGAGTAGCGAGTCGGCGTAGGCGTTGCTCATGATGCCCTCGTCCGGTATGTGCGCTGCCGACAGGCATTCCCGCAGTAGCGACGATCGGCGCGGTGGGGGTAGAGCTTCGGTCCGCGCTCCCACGGGCGGTCGATCGTGCGGACGGTGAGGTAGTCCCAGTATCGAGGCGGTCCGTCCATGCATCGTCCGCATCCCTCGCAGCGGTTGTGCATGTCCGAGTGACAGGACGTGCAATGGCGGTCAATCGAATCCCGCCACCGGAGGCAACAGTCCGGCGTTACGGATGAGTCCGGGGAGTGAGTCGTAACGGTCATGCGGCGGCCTTCCTCGCGCGGTAGGCGCGTTGCCGGCATGCGTTCGAGCAATACTGGGCGTGACTTGGCACCTTGTAGCAGCCGACCCTCGGTCGGAAGGTGATTCGGCAGGACTGACAGCACCGTAACGGCGCGTAACGCGACCAGCGGGGATGTGTGAGGGGGCGCGTTACGCGCCCCTCGTCGGATTGCGCAGCGATCATGCGGCCGCCGCCTGGAGGATCAGCGCCGCGTGCAGCTCCAGCAGGCCGCCACCGGCTGAGCATCCGCAGACGGTCATCCAGGTCTCGCCGTCGGGCTCGACGTAGCAGGCATCCTCGCGGCCACAGAACGGACACTCCCCGCAGTAGGTCGAGCGAGCCGGGTAGGCGCGGTTCAGCGGGCGAGGTCGAGTGCCGGCACGCTGCAACAGTCCGATAACCGGGCTCGGTGGTCCGGTGCGGACCAGGTAGCCGAATCGGTGCCGTAGCGTTTCGTTGTAGATGGTCACAGCGGCTTCTCCGGGGGTACAATCCGCCGCACAGCGGCGGGGCGGTCCGGGGTCGTAACCGGGCCGCCTTTGTCTTATCTAGGCGGCCTCGACGGCCTGGGCCAGGCGCTCGGCTACGAATCGGTCCAGCTCGGAGGCGGGGATACGCACGCCGCGCTCTCCGATCCGAACGGCCTTGACGTGGCCGCCCGCGATCAGCTCGTACAGGTGCGACCGGCCGATGCTCAGCTCGGCCGCAGCCTCGGGAATCTTCAGTAGTCGGCTCATTCGGCTCCCGTCCTCTTTCGTCCACCGCGATTCAGCGGTGCCTACAGCGTCGGGGAACGCGTACACTCCGGGCGATGCCGAGTCCCGAAATGCGACACTCCGAGCGCGTCCAGCGGATCACGGACCAGCTCCTCCGACACGCGGGGCACCTCTGGGCCGATCTCGATGCGGCCGGCGCGCGGCAGGAGGCAGCGAAGGTTGCCGAGCGGGTGGCATCCGGAGAACAGAGCCGGGTGGTCGTGTGGACGGAGCCGCCGCTCCAGCACGTGATGCAGCGTCACGGGGTGAGCCGCTCGGCGGCGTATCGGCTCCTAGAGAATCACGCTCCGCACGACGACCAGAAACGCTACTTCCTCAATGACAGCGCGCGCGAGGCGATCCATGAGGAAGTAGCGGTGCGGCGCGCCAGGACACTCATGCTCGAACTGCTCAGGGAGGGGCACCTCATAAGCGGGATGGCCCCGAAGTCCGAGCAAGCGGGGCGGCGGTGGCTTCAGCGTCACTGGCGGCCGGAACGCGAGCGGCTCGTCCGGATGCCGACTCGACCGCATGACGTGCGGGACGCGGCGGACCTGGAGGCTGCCGTGGCCGCAATCGAGGAAGCTTATCCCGGCCACGTACTGCGGCGGAATAATGCCTAAAGTAATGCCTAGTTGCCGAATATCAGCGGATAATCACGGACGCTAGCGGTTCGGATTCGTGCTCAAATGGCCCATCCTGAGCACGCTCCGGTCAATCTGCAAAACCGCGTACACGGGTTCGATTCCCGTCGTCGCCTCCATACTTTTGAGCGTGAATATGGCCCCTACCGGCACGGGATGTTGAGCGAAGGTCGATCGTGCGTCGCCAGGCGATTATCGGTTGTTGCCTTCCTCCTTGGAATCCTTTCGACCGGCCTGGGCGGGTGCGGCTTTCTCCGTACCGAGCTGGCAGATGCGGCGCCCTCGCTCGGCATCCCCGAGGAGCTGCTCAGCGAGATCAGCAGCTCCGAGGGAATCGGTCTGCGGCGCACAGCGGAGAGCATCGAGCTCGTCCGCCTTTCGCCCGCCGGCACGGAGTGGGCGGTCCAGGTCCTGGCGAGCGCATCCGCTGCCGACGAGGCGGCCAGCGTGCAGTTCGTGGCCGAGGAGGCCCCGTCGAATCAACCGCATACCTATGTCTTCGGTACGGCGCCCGCCGGCACGATCCAGGTCATCGTCACGGTGCCGGAGTCCGATGCCGAGGAGGGTGCGACCCGGGTCGACGGCGGCACCGTCCACGAGGGACTGTGGCTGTCCGTGATCTACCGCGGCGAGCTCGAGCCGCCGGAGGTCGGATGGGAGTTCGTCGATGATCGAGGCGAGATCGTCCTGAACGGGAACGGGGTCCACCCGTAGGGCTGGCCGCAGATGGCGACAATCATGATGGCGGGGTGGGGAAGATGTTCCGGGTCGCCTTCAGCGGCCTCGTGTTGATCGGGTGCTCGCTCCCAGGCGGTGCGCAGGCATCCGAAGCCTGCGGATTCCCGGACGGCACGCCGGGCAGCTCGATCACTTCGGGGTTGCCGAGGGTTCGGAGTGGGCACGTGACCTACCCGGTGACCGATATGTCTGGCAGGTGATGCTCGTGCGGGATGATCGAGGAGCCATCGTCATGATCGATTACGTCGATGGGTCCGTGTATGGTGTCGCCGATCTCATCGTGAACTGAGGGCGAGAATCACGGGTCGGCGCGAGGCGTGCGATAGGCTTGGGCCATCGAACCTGCAATGCGCAGGCCGGAGTGGCGGAATGGCAGACGCAGCCGGCTTAAACCCGGCGGCCGAAAGGCGTGGGGGTTCGAATCCCTCCTCCGGCACCAACGCAACCTGGCTTCAGCGTCGGTCTGCGTCCTCCGGCGGATGCAGCGCGTCTTCGCCCGCCGGATCCTCACCGGGCTGGGCAACGCGGGGATCGGAGAAGTCTGACGGGTCGGGATCAGCCTCATCGCCGTCCATTGCCGGATGGGCGTCCTCGCGCGTCTTGCCCGCGCGGGCTTCGAGCTCGTTCGTGTCGTCCATGACCGCCATCGAACCGCACGTGGTGTGCCGAACCGATCAGCGGCGGCCGAAGATCCCCCGGCGCGGCTTCTTCGGTGACGCGAGTGGCTGATGCTCGATGCCGACGACCGCCTCGGCAATCCGTCGCATCGCCTCGGCGGCCGGTGATGCCGGTCGACCGATCACGAGCGGAATCCCCTCGTTGACCGAGCGAATCATCTCGACCTCGGTGTAGGGAACCTCCGCAGCGGGTTTCGTGCGCAGCAGATTCTCAACGTCTCGCGTCCTGAGGAGCTCCTTCGGGAAAACGTGGTTGACGACGATCGCATTTCGAGCGCGGAGCGGGGTCGTCTCGGTCAGGAAGTTCATGAGGAGGCTCATCGCCCGGAGCGCGGCGATCTCCGGGAAGAGCACGAAGACATGCGCGCTGGACTGTTCAAGGGCCCAGACCGTCCTGGAGTCCAGGCGACTCCCGAGATCCAGGACGATGTGGTCGAATGCGGGCCTGAGCACCTCGAGCATTCGGTCCAGGTGCTCGACGGTGATGCGAAAGTCGGCTTCCGGCCGCGCCGGTGCCGCCAGCACCTTGATCCCGGAGCCGTGTGGCGTCAGGTACATCTCGGCGAGCTCGAGATCGTCGAGCGCCGGCTCGTCGGCCGCGAAGCCGTCGATCCCGTAGCGGGGCGTCAGGTTCAGGTGCGTCGCCACCTGGCCGAACTGGAGGTCGAGGTCGATGAGAAGAACTCGCGACGTGACGCTCGCGGGCTGGGGTGCGCGCGTCCCGCGCGTGGGTGAGACACCGCCACCGGCCAGCAGGACCGCCGTGTTGACCGCGAGCGTCGTGGTGCCGACGCCTCCTTTCGGACTGAAGAAGGCGATCAGCTCAGCGGTGCCCCTCCCCGATCCGGACGCGGGTTGCACGCTTCCGGCTCGAATCAGCTGGGCCATGACCCGACCCTCGAGCTCCGAGGGAGCGAAGCCACCCACGATCACGTCATCGGCGCCAGCTTCGAGGAAGGCGATGCGGGCTTCGACGTCATTGGCCGGGGCCACGACGACCACGGGGACGACACCGTTCGATCCGGAGTTCCGCAACGCGGAGATCGCGCCGGATGCGGCGAGGCCTTCCGCCACGATGAGGTCATATGGCCGGCTGCGCATGGCGGCGACGGCGTCGGCGGGAGACCGGACCGTGGAGGTCGGGTAGCCGGCGTCCGACAATGCGGTCTCCAGCTGCTCGGTCAGGCCCGAGTCGCGCGCGCAGATGAGGATCGGATTCGAGGGCATGAACTTCGAGCGGCGAGTTGTTGGATGCGGAGTATACGGGCCAAGCCGCCATTCGCACGACGGAGGGCCTCCGCGTATACTCGTTCGGCGCCTCCGTGCGGGGGCGTGGTTCATGTCCGATTCTGAGCCCCTTTCTGCTGCACATCGGCTCCCGCCGAGCGTGTCGCAAACCCAGAGAGAGGAGGACGACGCCACCGATGCGCCGTTACGAACTCATGCTGTTGCTTCGGCCCGACCTCGAGGATGACAAGCTCCAGGCCGCCGTCGAGAAGGTCACGCGGGCCGTCGTCAATGGTGGCGGCAGCCTCACGAAGGTGTCCCCGTGGGGCAAGCGACGCCTCGCCTACGACATCCAGCGCCACCGCGAAGCGAGCTACTTCCTGATCCATTTCGATATCGAGCCCAGCGCCGTGCGGGAGATCGAGCGCGGGATGCTGATCAGCGAGGAGATCCTCCGGCATCTCGTCACCGTTCTCGAGGATCGGGGGCCAGCGGAAGAGCTCGCGCCGGCCGCCGCCGCCCGGGAGCAGGATCCAGGTGCGACAAGCACCCCATCCGACGGCCCGTCCGAAGCGCCGGACCCATCGACTCCGACCAGCCCCGCCGCCGATGGTGCAGTCACGGCGACGGCATCCCCGGCCGATGGATCTCCGGCACCCGCCGGAACTGACGCCCCCGATGCCGCCCCGGCTGATGCCGCCCCGGCTGATGAGGCCCCGGCTGATGCCGCGACGGCAGACGACGTTGCGACCGAGACGGCTGAAGAGGATCGCGCCGAAGGCTGAACGCCGCACCGCGCAAGGAGAACCCGCCATGTCACTCAACAAGATGATGATCATCGGCAATCTGGGAGCCGATCCGGAGCTGCGCTACACGCCGAGCGGAAAGGCCGTCACGAACCTTCGGGTCGCGGTCAACAGCAACCGACGCGGACCTGATGGCGAGTGGGTCGAGGAGACCCTCTGGCTGCGCGTCGAGGTCTGGGACCAGGCGGCGGAGCGTGCCGCGGAGCAGTTCCGCAAGGGAAACAAGGTCTATGCCGAAGGCGAGCTGCGTGCCCGCGAGTACGACGGAAATGACGGACAGAAGCGGACGAGCCTCGAGCTGCGGTTCGCGCGCGTGGTGAATCTCGAGCGACGCGCTCGTGACGAGGGCTCCGAGGGGAGCTTCGACGACGCGCCGCCGCAGGTGAAGCCCAGGGGCGCCGGCCAGCAGCCGGCGCGATCGAGCGCACCGGGCGCCGAGATGGACGTCGACGACATTCCCTTCTGATCAAGAGACCACACGAGGACCGATTCATGGCCAGCCCACGATCCCGACGCGAGTCGGCCGACTACTACCGCGACCGCCGCCGCCGCAAGGTGTGCAACTTCTGCGTCGACAAGGCGGAGAGCATTGACTACAAGGAGGTCAACCGCCTGCGCCGCTACCTGAGCGAGCGCGCGAAGATCGAGCCGCGTCGCAAGACCGGCACCTGCGCCCGCCACCAGCGGATGCTGACGACGGCGCTCAAGCGCGCCCGTCACGTTGCACTCCTGCCCTACGCGCCGCAGCACATGCGCCCGTAGTTCGAGGACCGTTCCCGCCCGAGGGGGAGTGCCGCTGTCAAGTTGTCGTCGTCATGACGGCGGGTCAGGATCCCGCCTGGCGGCATCGGCCGACACTCACGGTGGTCGGGAGAGATCTTCGGCATGGTGTGGCTTGCTGTAAGGAGACTGTCTCTTGCCCGATGCCGTTTCTTGGATCATCTTCGTGGTCGCCGTCGGCGGCCTGCTGTCCCTCGACCTGTTCGTCTTCCATCGTGAGGCCCGTGCCGTTCGGATGCGCGAGGCGGCCACCTGGGTGGCCGTATGGGTTTCTCTGGGTCTCGCCTTCGGCGGCTGGATCTTCCTGACCCGCGGTGCCACGAGCGGCGCCGAATACCTCGCTGGCTACCTCATCGAGTACTCGCTCTCGATGGACAACGTCTTCGTCTTCGCCGTGCTGTTCTCTTACTTCGCCGTGCCGGCCGCGTACCAGCATCGGCTTCTGTTCTGGGGTGTCATGGGCGCCATCGCGTTCCGCGCCGTCTTCATCCTCGCGGGCACCGCACTGCTGTCGTCGTTCCAGTTCGTGATCTACCTGTTCGGCGGGCTCCTCCTGTTCACCGCGTATCGGATGGTCACCACCGGGACCGAGCTCGTCGACCCGAGCGCAAACCCCGTCCTCCGGGTAATGCGGCGCCTCATCCCCGTCACGGACGAGTTCGAGGGTCAGAAGTTCTTCACGCGCCGCAATGGGAAGCTATGGGCCACGCCGCTCTTCGCCGCCCTCGTCGTGGTCGAGACGAGCGACATCATGTTCGCGATCGACAGCGTTCCGGCCATCCTGGCGATCACGACCGATACGTTCATCGTGTTCACCTCGAACGCCTTCGCGATCATGGGCCTGCGCTCGCTCTACTTCCTCCTTGCCGGCCTCATCGACCGCTTCGAGTACCTGAAATTCGGGCTCGCTGCGCTCCTGGCCTTTGCCGGCGTGAAGATGCTGCTCACCGACGTCGTCCATCTCGACGTCTGGGTCTCGCTCGGGATCATCGTCGCGATCCTCGTCACCTCGGTCGTCGTATCGCTCCTCGCCACACGCAGTAAGCAGGAACCGGAGACGCCGCCGCCGAGCACTTGATGGACGCGCCGACCGGACGGGCGTGACGTTCGTGTCGGCCTACCCGGGTATACTTCTCGCCGCCCACGGAGGCCGACGCCATCCGCCTCAGCGCGGTCGGCGTCGACACCCATCGCAAGGAGAAATCGAGTGCTGGAGCAGGAGAACCGTCCGCACGGCGCAACCGTGGAGACCACCACCGAGTTGTGGGCGTTCTTCCGCGGCGATTTCGTGCCCCTCCGTGACGCCAACGTCAACGTGATGACCCACGCGTTCAACTACGGGACCGCGGTCTTCGAAGGCGTGCGCGCGTACTGGAACGCGGACGAGGAGCAGCTGTTCGCGCTCGAGCTCATCCCGCACTTCGAGCGAATCCGCGCATCGGCGCGACTGCTCATGATGGAGGTCCCCCAGTCGCCGCAGGAGCTTGCCG
>JBPCOK010000046.1:0-4297 GCA_051000335.1 Candidatus Limnocylindria bacterium
ACGGCATCGCCGGAGCGGGCCGTGGCGAGGAGATCATCAACAGCCTGACGTCCGGGGCGGGGAGCGGGCTGCCGGAGATCGGCTCGCTGCTCAGCGTGCCGCTGACCGTCGCCGGGATCATCGCGAATCTCGTGATCGTGCTGTTCCTCTCGGCGCTCATGCTCATCGAGCGCGACAAGTCGCGGGACTACCTACTCCGCTTCGTGAAGGAGTCGGACCGCGAGGCGGTCATGGAATCGGCGCGGCGCGCGCTGCTCAAGCTCGGGGCCTACGTCCGTGGTCAGCTGCTCGTCATGACGGTGATCGGCATGGGCTCGTTCATCGGGCTCGTGGTGGTGGGGCTCATCGTGCAGGGGGCGCCGCTGCCGTTCGCCGTTCCGCTGGGTGCGCTGTCGTTCATCACGGCCGCGATCCCGCTGGCCGGAGCGTTCCTGGCCGGCGGGCTCATCGTCCTGGTCTCGCTCACCGTGTCGCCCCTCGCGGCCCTCCTCATGCTGGGCTGGGTCGTGGTGCTCCAGCAGCTCGAGGGCTCGGTCATCACGCCCTACATCCAGGGCAAGATCATCAACCTGTCCGCCGTGGTGGTGCTCCTGGCCGTCGTGGCCGGGACGTCGCTGGCGGGGATCGTGGGCGGCATCATCGCGATTCCGCTCGTCGCCGTCATCGACGTGATCATCCGGGACGTCGTCTTCCCGCTGCGCCGCCGATCCGAGGAGCGGCGCGAGGAGCTCGGTCAGGCGCCGACGTAAGCGGCGAGGTTTCGACCGGCGCGCTTGGCCAAGGCGAGCGCCGTCAGCGGTCGAGGAATCGGCGCAGAAAGTGCGTGGTCTCCTCGTGGCGTGGGTCGTTGAGGACCTGCTCGGGCGGCCCCTGTTCGATCACAACTCCGTCCTCCATGAACACGACCCGATCCGCCGCCGCCTGCGCGAAGTGCATCTCGTGGGTCACGACGATCATCGTCGTCCCGCTGTGCGCGAGATCCTCCATGACCCCGAGCACCTCGCCGATGAGCTCCGGATCAAGCGCCGATGTCGGCTCGTCGAACAGGAGCACCTTGGGGTCCATGCACAGTGCTCGCGCAATCGCGACGCGCTGCTTCTGGCCGCCCGAAAGGCGCGACGGGTATTCGTCCCGCTTCTCGGCCAGGCCCACGACCTCGAGGTAGTACTCCGCGCGCTTCGTCGCCTGCTCCTGGGAGTGGCCCAGTGCCCGGGTCGGCGCCTCGATGCAGTTCGCCAGGACGCTCATGTGCGGGAACAGGTTGAACTCCTGGAAAAGCATGCCGGCGCGGAGCCGGATCTGGCGGATCTGCTCGCGATGCCGGCGGTCGCGCGCATGGAGCGGATCGGCCTCGACGCGGACACCGTCGACCTCGATGGCGCCGATCGTCGGCTCCTCGAGGAAGTTGATGCAGCGCAGCAGCGTGGTCTTGCCCGACCCGGATCGGCCGATGATCATCACGGCCTCGCGCTGCCGAACCTCGAGGTCGACGCCGCGCAGCACGTGGTTGTCGCCAAAATACTTCTCGAGCCCCTCGACCTTCACGATCGGCTCGCCGATGTGCGACGGGAGCGTGGAGTCCCGCTCGTAGCCGCTCGTCGCCGTCGCCGGCCGCTGCCCGTGGTCGGGAATGTCGGTCTGCGTCATCGGTCACCCCGGGAAAGGCGACGCTCGAGTCGCTCCTGGAAGAAGCTGAAGATGATCGTGAGGGTCCAGTACACCGCACCGGCGATCATGAGCGCCGCGATCGGCTCGAAGGCGCTGCGGCCGATGCGCTGGGCCATGAACAGGGTCTCGTGCACGGTGATGGTGGAGACGAGTGCCGAGTCCTTGATCATGGCGATGAACTCGTTGCCGATGGCCGGGACGACGATGCGCACCGCCTGGGGCAGCACGATCCGCTGCATAACGAGCCGTTCGGGCATGCCGAGCGCCTCGGCGGCCTCACGCTGACCCCCAGCGACTGCCTGGATCCCGGCGCGGAAGATCTCGGTCATGTAGGCGCCGTAGTTCATGCTGAGCGCAACGATGCCGGCCGGGATGGCGGGGAGGACGATCCCCAGCTGCGGCAGCGCGAAGAAGATGAAGTAGATCTGGAGGAGGAGTGGCGTCCCTCGGATCAGGGAAACGTAGAACGACGCGATTCCATTGATGACCGGGTTCCCGCTCAGCCGGCCCAGCGCCCCGAGGACGGCAAGGATCGTCGCAAAGACGATCGAGAGGGCGGAGACGAGAATCGTGATCCCGGCGCCCTGGAGGACGATGACCGGTCCCGAGACGAAGACGAACTCGAGGTCCGCCCCGGCGGCGACCCACATGCCGACGCCGATGAAGAGGATCAGCGCGATCCAGACGGTCGCGAACACAGCGCTGAATCGTCGCCTTGCACCACGCTGCGCCCGAGCGACTTCTTCGACGATGGGCGCGACGCCCCTGGGCTCAGCCCCCGCGGCGGCGGCCATCGGCATACCTCGATGATGACCGTGGGGGCGGGACGGTTCGCGTCACGCCCCCACGGATGCGGGACTTACTCCTGCGTCGTCAGGTCGACGCCTTCGTACCAGGTCTCAGAGAACGAGGTCAGCGTGCCGTCGTCGTGCATCTCGCCGATGATGGCGTCCACGGCGGCCACGAGCGAATCGTTGTTCTCGACGCTCTTGTCGAACGCCACCGCGAGCGGCTCGAAGAACACCGGATCGCCGACCAGGGTGACCGGATAGTCCTCATCGATCGCGCCCTGGGCGGTCGGCAGCGCCGTCAGCCAACCGGCGAAGTCGTCGGTGCGACCGGATCGCCACGCCTCGGCGCAATCGAGGTCGGTCGCGAAGGTCGTCGACGTCACCCCATCCGGGACATCGGCGATGTCGCCGGCCTCCGCCGGAAGGCTCAGCGTTCCGTCGATCCAGAACACGTACGTCGTGGACTCGCCGGCACACACGGTCTCGCCGGCGAGGCCGTCCAAACTGGTGATGTCGCTGCCCTCGAGCACCGACATCTGGGCCGGCGTGAAGTAATACGGCTGGGTGAAGTCGAGCACTTCCTTGCGATCTTCGGTGACAGTGACGGACCCCACGCTCACGTCCCAACGCCCGGACCAGCTCCCGGCGACGACCGCATCGAAGGTCGGATCGGTGAGCTCGAGGGTGACGCCGAGTCGATCGGCGATCTCCTGCGCCACGTCGATGTCGAAGCCCTCGTAGTCGCCCGTGGATTCGTTGAGGAACGACTGGGGCGGATACGCGGGATCGGTCGAGACGACGAGCACGCCCGCCTCGCAGATCTCCGCGAGGTGGCCGTCCACGTCGGACGACTCGCACACGGCGCCGCCGGAGGGCTCGCCGCTGGACACGTCGTGGCTGGCGGAGGCGGATGATCCGCCGTCGTTGCTCTGGCAGGCCGCCAGGATCAGGATGGCGATCGGAAGGATCGCAAATCGTCGCAGGTGGTTCATGGTCTCCTCATCAGGGATCGCGGCGACTCGCCGTCGCCAATCTCGTCTTTCCGGGTCCGGCACGTTGTAGCACTTTCGCCCCATGCCGGGCAAGGTGGCAACCCGTGACATCGCCTCATCGGAACGCGACCAATTCGCCATCCAGCCGTTGGGCAACGATGACCGATGGTCCGCCGCGCTGCCACCGGGTGCGAATGGCCCAGCACTTGATCACAGCTGGGTCCGCGAGGGCAGGTTGCATCATGCCCCGCGCGGCTCGCGTGCAGTCGTCAACGAGCGTGACCTCCACGCGCCGCAGCTGTCCGAAGTCGCCCGGGTCGTCGACGATCGCGCCCAGCGCCGCCTGCGTCACGAGATTGCACTCGTCCTCCGAAATCCGTTCATCGCAGACGCGTTCGTACGCGGGTGCTGCGCAGCTCGTCGAGAGCATCGCGGCCACCGCCAGGATCACCGCCGGCTTGTCCACGACGATATCGTATCGGTCGGATACCAGCATCGGTACACTCTGGGCATGACGAGCACCCAACGCGACGCGGCCGTCGCGCCACTCAGCCGCGCCGCGACGCTTCCGTCCCGCTACTACCTCGACGCCGACATTCTCGAGGCGGAGAAGGAGCGCGTGTTCGGCAGCACCTGGCAGCTCGCGGCACGGGCCGACGAGCTCCGGCGCATCGGCGACTTCATCCCGGTCACCGTCCTCGACGAGCCGATCGTCATCACCCACGGGCTGGACGGAGAGCTGAAGGCCTTCTACAACGTGTGCCGGCATCGGGCCGGGCAGGTCGCACTGACCAAGGGCAACCGGAAGTCACTCCAGTGCCGATACCACGGCTGGACGTATGGGCT
>JBPCOK010000051.1:0-3402 GCA_051000335.1 Candidatus Limnocylindria bacterium
TCGTCGAGGAACTTCGCGGTGGCCAGCGCCGAGGTCCAGATCCGGTCCGGGCTGACGTGCAGGCCGAGCCGCCCGAGCCGTGCGGCAAGATCGCGCGTCGTGAACATCGAGTTGTTGGTGAGGATGAGGAACGGATGGCCGGTCTCGGTCAGGCGCGCCACGAATCGATCCGCGCCGGGAACCAGGTGCTCCTCGCGCACGATGACGCCATCCATGTCCATCAGCCAGCTGAGGCGCTCACGGTTCATCGGATCATCGGCGTTCGAGGAGGAAGAGCGTGCGCGGCGAGTCCTCGATCGCCGTCTCGCTCACGATGCGGAACGACCCTTCGAACGCACGGCGGAACCCGTCCAGGGTGTAGTCGTCGAAGATGTCGCGCCGCGCGGCCAGCAGGCGACGGGTCATCGGGTCGTCCTTGGGCACGAACTCGACGATGGCCTTCGGCGCCATGCGGGCGAAGAGTCGGGCGACCGACGGCAGCGGCACGTTGTTGCCGATCGCGAGGTGATGCACCAGCGCCAGGGCGAGGATGAGGTCGGGCTCGCCTCGCTCGAGGAATGAGCCGCGCTCCTCGAGCGCCCAGCCGATGGCCGGCGATGGGTTGGCGAGATCCAGGACCAGCGGCAGAACAGTGGGATTGCCATCGCCGCGCACGCGCAACCAGTGCGCCTCGACGCTTGCCGCGTCCTGGTCCCACGCAACGACGCGGTATCCAGCCTCGGCCGCCATCGCGCTGTACACGCCAGTGTTGGCGCCAACGTCCCAGGCGGTGCGCCCCCCGGCAGCCGCCAGCATCTCCCGGACCATCCGACCCTTGCTGGCAGTGGCGGCGTCCGAGTAGGAGGTGGTGGTCGCGTACCCGGCCCAGTGGCTCTCCGGCTTCCAGCGCAGGCTCGTGACTGTGCGGCGCAGCGAGTCGAGCAGCGCGCGCTGGCCGGTCTCGCTCACCCGACGCGATGGCCGCGCGGCGCCGTCGACCGGGGGAGCTTCCTTCGCTGCGCGGCGTTGCGCGCCGGCATGGACGTGGATATGCGCCGAGAGGCCGAGGTTGAGCTTCGTCCGGCCCGGCAGCAGTCGCGCGGCGAGATCGAGCGGGATGCCGTCGATGAACTCCCGGAGCATGAGGCCACACCGCGGATCGCGATGCGCGATGAGCGCCAGCGGCGCGAGGAAATGCTCGCAGAACTGCTGGTACGCGGGCCACGGCTCGGTCGCCGGGGCGACCTCGAAGCTCAGGCTGTCGATCAGGATCGGGCGCCCGTCCTCAAGCTGGATGTTATAGGCGCTGGCGTCCTTGAGCCGCATCCCGGCGTCCAGCGCCTGCAGCTGAAGGTCGAGGGTGAGGAGCGCGGCCTCCTTCAGCTGCGAGAACGCCCACTCGTAGGGATACGAGATCGTCGCGATGCGTCGGGGCCGGATCACCCCCACCGCGTCCGAGGTCGCCGCCAGCTCGATCGGCTCGTCGACGTGGTCTACGATCAGGCGGTCGGCAACGAGCCGGTCGTAGAGTCCCGACGAGCGAAAGGCGGCCCAGTCTGCTGCGCCGGCCTTGTGGATCTGCCGGTACAGCACGTCCCCGCGGCGGAAGACGAGTCCGGAGAGATCCCGAAACGACCCGGGATCCGCCGTCGGCGAGTCAGCGATCGGTGCTGGCGTCCTCGCCGCCCTCGGCATGCTCGGTCTCGCCGCGCGTGCCGCGAATCCGATGCCATCCGTCGCTGATCACGCGTCGGAAGAAGAACGGGATGGCAAGCGCGCCGGCCAGGATGACCTGCAGCAGCATGCTGCCCGAGCCGGGATCGATATAAGCCAGGAACGGCATCAAGGGTAAGCCTCGGGTAGTGTTGTCGGAATGGTACCCGCATGGCGGCGCATGGACCACCGGAGGCGAATCGACTGGGGGGCGATCCCGATCCATCCCCTCCTCATCGCCGCGTATCCCATCGTCTTCCTGTACGCCATCAACGCGGCCGACCAGGTCACGATCGAGCCGATGCTCACACCCCTGGCCCTCGCGGTCGGCGCGGCGCTGCTCGTGCTCGTCATCCTCGGCGCGGCGGTTCGCGACTGGCATCGGGCGGCTCTGCTGACGAGCGTCCTACTGATCGGCTTCTTCGGATACGGCCATGCCTGGAACGCCGTCGGGCCGGTGCTCACGAGCCAATGGCCGCTCATCGGGGCGTGGGTGGTGGCGCTGATCGTCGGGCTCGCGCTCGCATGGCGGTTTGGTCGCAAGGCTCGAACGGCCACGCGGGCGTTGAACGTGGTGGCCGGCATCGCGCTCCTGCTCAACGCGTGGGGCGTGGCGGGGTCGGTCGTCACCTTCGGGTCGGTGACGCAGCCGGCGGACGGCGCCTCTCCCATTGAGCTCAGCCCGAACGCGGACGGCGAGCTGCCGGACGTGTACTACATCATCCTCGACCGATACGCCGGGTCGACCGCCCTGGCCGATACGTTCGAATTCGACAACGAACCGTTCCTGACCGCGCTCGAGGCCCGCGGCTTCAACGTCGCCCGCGATGCCCACAGCAACTACATCAAGACGCCGCTCTCGCTGGCCAGCTCGCTGAATTTCGAATTCCTGGACGCGTCCGCCCTGCGATCGCAGGCCAGCGGCGGCGAGGATCGCGAGCCGATTCATCGCGTGCTGGGTGATCACCTGGCCGTCCCATCGGCCCTGAAGGCCGTCGGGTACCACTACGTCCACGTGTCGAACTGGTGGACGCCGACCATCACCAACGTGGATGCGGACCTGACCTTCCATTACGAGGGGCAGTCCGAGTTCTCGAGCGTCCTCGCGCAGACGACGATCCTTCGCGCGTTCACCGCGCCCGAGGTCGCCCCCACCGATCCGTGGGACTGGCGCGTCCTTCGCGAGCACACCCGCTACGAGCTGGCGCGGCTGGCAGAGATCCCGAGCCTTCCCGGCCCGAAGTTCGTGTTCGCGCACCTGCTGATCCCCCACGATCCCTACGTCTTCGATCGCGATGGTTCATTCATGGACCGGCCGCAGGTCGCGGCCCAGGGTCGGAACGAGAGCTATCGGCGCCAGCTCGGCTTCACGAATGACCAGATGCTGGCGCTGGTGGATCGCATCGTGAGCCAGTCGGGCGAGGATGCGGTGATCATGCTCCAGGGTGACGAGGGCCCCTTCCCGGAGCGCTACCAGGCCGACGAATGGGGCTTCGAGTGGCGTGACGCGACGAACGCGGAGCTGGAGGAGAAGTTCGGGGTCCTGTTCGCCATGCGGGTCCCCGGAGCCGATGTCGAGTCCGCGGGCTTCCATGACGCCATCACGCCGGTCAACGCGTTCCGCATCATCTTCAACGCCCGCTTCGGGACGGACCTCCCCCTGCTGCCCGATCGCACCTGGGCGCACGAGGACCTCTACCGCTTCTACGA
>JBPCOK010000091.1:0-7169 GCA_051000335.1 Candidatus Limnocylindria bacterium
TGCCCGGATCGACCTGCATCGGGTCAGTCGAGCGTGAAGTAGTCGCCGCCGCTGTATCGGCCCGTGCGCTCCTTGCGGATCTGCATGAGCACATCGTTGAGCAGGCTCGATGCGCCGAAGCGGAAGAGGTCCGGCGTCATCCACTGGGGGCCGAGCGTCTCGTACAGGGTGGTGAGGTACGAGATGGCCTCCTTGGACGTGCGAATCCCGCCGGCTGGCTTCATACCCACGACGCGTCCCGTCTGCGCGTGGAAGTCGCGGATCGCCTCGAGCATGACGAGCGTGACGGGCAGGGTGGCCGCGGGCTGCACCTTGCCGGTTGATGTCTTGATGAAGTCGGCACCGGCCGCCATGGCCAAGACCGATACGCGACGCACGCTGTCGTACGTCTCCAGCTCGCCCGTCTCGAGGATCACCTTGAGGTGCGCGTCGCCGCACGCGTCCTTGACGGCGACGATCTCGTCGTAGACCGAGCCATAGTCACCGGCGAGGAACGCCCCACGATCGATCACCATGTCGATTTCGTCGGCGCCCATCTCGACCGCACCGCGCACATCGGCGAGCTTGACCTCGAGCGGCGCCTGGCCGGACGGAAAGTACGTCGCCACCGATGCGATCTTCACGCCCGAGCCCTTCAGCGCCTGGACGGCGGTCGGGATCATGTTCGGATAGACGCACAGCGCGGCCACGTGCGGGATGCTCGGATCCGTGGGATCGGGGCGGCGGGCCTTCCCGGCCAGCGCGCGAATCTTGCCCGGCGTGTCCTTTCCCTCGAGCGTGGTGAGGTCCATCATCCGGATCGTCAGGTCGAGCGCCCACAGCTTGGCGTCCTTCTTGATCGAGCGCTTCGCGAGGGAGGCGGCACGCTCCTCGACACCCACCGCGTCCACGGCCCACACCCGCCCGAGCAGGCTGCCCAGGTGCTGGTGTCGTCCGCTGGTGAGGTCGCGCACTGGCTTCACGTGCGCGGGCGTGGTCGTGCTCATGGACCATGCATTGTAGCGGTCGCCCCCCTGCTACCCTTCGCCCACGAATGCCGCCTGAACCGATCGTGTACTGCCTGACCCGGGACCGCGACCTCGCGCTCCGCCTCGACGAGCGCCTTGCCGGTGCCATCGCCTTCTTCTTCAACGACGCGGCACGGCTGCATCAGGCGGTCATGCTGCGGGCGCCCGCCCACGTGGTTGTCGACACGGGCGCGGTTCGCGAGGAGTACGGCGACGCCGGGCTCGGCCCGGTCTTCGACTTCCTTCGGCACCGGGCACCGGCGGCGAAACTCTCCATTCGCCCGACCGTCGGGGTCGATCACCTGCTGCAGGCGGAGGCGGGCGCCGATGTGCGCCTCCTTCCCGCGGAGGTCGCCGCGTGCGTCGATGCCATGGCCGAGATCTGCGGGTGCCCCTGACTCAGTCGTCCACGCCGACGAGAGCGGCCGGAACGGCGCACGCGGGTTCGCCCCCCGAATCTTCGACCGGTGGGGCGGCGGCGAGCCGACCAGCGCGCCGCGGGGGCCAGTAGCGGCCGACGACGCGCCAGCCGACGGCCGATGCCGGGACGCGGCCGAAGGTGCGGCCATCGGTGCTTCCGCCCGGGTCGTCTCCCCGAAGATCGATCCCGCGCGCATCCACCCGACCGACGCGTTTCACGAGCTCCCGCGCCGGTGCCCGCGGATCGCGGGCCACCACCACGCTGCCACGGCGCGGTGGCCCGTGCTGTCGGACGAGCACCAGCCGATCGCCGGGCAGCAGCGTCGGTCGCATGGAGCGTCCGCGAACCTCGACCACGTCGAGCCAGCGGCGCGCGAGCGCGACGAGGAGGACGAGGAGCGCCCAGCGGGCACCTCGCCGGATCATGGCCGCGGCGGACCGCCTAGGATGGGCGGCCGTTGACGCGCGTCTTCTCGAGGCCGCCGGTCGCCTTCCACATCTCGTCGACCGTGTCGATCATCGAGAGCAGCTCCTTGGCGGCGCCTGCGTCGAGGCTCTGCTTCACCTTGCTCGCCTGCTTCGTCGCCTTCCAGAACGTCTCGTGCAGGTCGGGATACTTCTCGAGGTGTTCCGGCTTGAAGTAGTCGTGCCACAGGACGTCGAGGTGGTGCTTCACGAGCTCGGCTCGCTCCTCCTTGACGTTGATGCAGCGCGCGCGGAACAGTGCGTCGTCGCTGGCATCGTGCTTCTCGATGATGCGGAGGCATGACTCCGCCTCGATGCGGGCCTGCTCGGGGTCGTAGACGCCGCAGGGAATGTCGCAATGCGCGTCGACCACGCGAGTCGGGCGCAGGATGGATCGGAGCGTCAGCATCGGTATCCTCTCAGGTAAGGGCTGCTGGTAGTCGTGGTGCCATCTTATGCCGTTGCAAGCCGCCTGCCGGGATGTCCGCGGAGCGTGATCAGCTGCCCATCACGATGCCGCCGTCGACGCCCAGCACCTGGCCGGTGACGTAGCGAGCCTCGTCGGAGGCGAAGAAGACCGCGGCCGCGGCCACGTCGTCGACGGACCCCACGTACCCGAGCGGGGTCATGCCGGTCAGCGCGTCGGTGGCGGCCTGCGGCAGGTCCGCGGTGAGATCGGTCTGGATGAGTCCGGGAGCGATGGCGTTGCAGGTGACCCCCCGGCTGGCGAGCTCGCGGGCCGTCGTCTTCGTGAGGCCGATGAGCCCCGCCTTGGCGGCCGCGTAGTTCGCCTGGCCCGGGTTGCCCATCCGACCGGCGGCGCTCGACATGTTGATGATCCTGCCGCCGCGCGCCTTCATCATCGGCCGCGCGATGGCGCGGGTCATCCAGAACGGCCCGCCGAGGTTCGTGCCGATGACCTCGTCCCACTCGTCGGCGGCCATCCGCACCAGCAGATTGTCCCTTGTGATCCCGGCGTTGTTGACGAGAATGTCCACCGATCCGAGGCCATCGATCCCGGCCTTCACGATCGCCTCGCACGCCTCGCGGCCGGCACTCGTGTCGCCCTGGACGGCGACGGCCCGCCGCCCCAGGCTCGCGATCTCCGCAACGACGGATTCGGCCGCCTCGACGTTGCCCCGATAGTTGATCGCCACGTCGGCCCCCTGGCCGGCGAACGCCACGGCAATCGCCCGCCCGAGGCCACGGCTGCCGCCGGTGATCAGCGCTGTCTTGCCGGTCAGGTCGAACATCATGCCGAGGCTCCCTCGAGCTCACGCCGAGGCTGTCCCGCTCGCGTCTGCTCGCCGGGCGCCAGGAACGCGCGGGTCGGATCGGCGGTCCACTCCATCAGCGCGGCGCCCGCGGTATAGCCGGCGCCGAACGCGACCATCAGGACCTTGTCACCGGGATGGATGCGGCCGGCCGCGACCGCCTCGACCAGCGCCATCGGCACCGAGGCGGCACTCGTGTTCCCGTACTTCTCGATGTTCACGTACGTCTTCTCGGCGGGGATGTTCAGATGCTTCTGCACGCTGTTGATGATCCGCAGGTTCGCCTGGTGGAACACGAACTGGTCGACGTCGTCCACGGTCAGGCCGGCATCGCGCAGCGCCGCAATGGCCGAGTCCCCCATCTGCCGCGTCGCGTACTTGTACACCTCGCTGCCGAGCATCCGGATCGCGTGCTGGTGCGCGTCGACCGTCTCGTGCGACGCGGGCCGGGCCGAGCCCCCGGCGGGCATGATGATGCCCTCGCAGCCGGTGCCGTCGCTGAACAGGTCGAAGCCGAGCATCCCGCCGGGCTGATCCGATGCCTGCAGGAGCACCGCGCCCGCCCCGTCGCCGAACAGCACGCACGTGCTCCGATCCGTCCAGTCGAGGAACCGGCTCAGCACCTCAACGCCGATGACCATCACGTTCCGATACATCCCGCTTCGGATGAAGCTGTGGCCGGAGGCCAGCGCATAGAGGAACCCGGAGCATGCAGCCTGCAGGTCGAAGCCCGATGCGCGGGTCGCGCCCAGCTCCGTGGCCACCAGCACCGCGGTGGCGGGCATAGGGTAGTCGGGGGTGCAGGTCCCCACGATCACGAGGTCGAGCTCATGAGGATGGAGCCCGGCAACCGCCATGGCGTCGCGGGCGGCATGCACCGCCAGCGTCGTCGCCGTCTCGTCGTCCGCGGCGATTCGGCGTTCCCGGATCCCGGTCCGCGACGTGATCCACTCGTCGGAGGTGTCGACGAATGTCGAGAGCTCGTCGTTCGTCATCACCCGTGACGGCGCATACATCCCCCAGCCGGCAATCAGGGCGTTCGTGGTCATCGTGGTGCTCCTTCGGCGGCGGAGAGCCGCGGCGTCATCGTGGGTCGATCTCGAGCAGTGGCTGCTTGCGCTTCACGAGCGTCCCGCTCTCGACCAGGATGCGGGTGACCGTGCCGGCGGCGTCGGACTTGATCTCGTTGAACAGCTTCATGGCCTCGATCAGGCCGACGACCTGCCCCTCGTGAATCTCGTCGCCGTCCGCCAGGTAGGGGCGGGCACCGGGCGATGGTGCCGAGTACCAGACGCCGGTGAGCGGCGCGCTCACGAAGCGCATGCCGGGCGACGGCTCGCCGAAGGGCGTCAGGTTGTCGGGCGTCGCGGCGACCGGCGGTGGCTGCGGAGTCGCGGGCGCGACGGAGGCGGCCGCGGTGGCGCGCGGACGGGCCAGGCGGACGTGGAGGTCCCCCACCTCGACCTCGACCTCGAGCTCGTCGAGGCCGGCCTGCTCGAAGGCCGGGGCGAGGAGGTCGACCGCGCGCAGAATCGGATCGCGATCCGCCATCAGCCGTCGTACCGCCGGACCACCAGCGTGGCGTTGTGTCCGCCGAATCCGAAGCTGTTGCTCATCGCGACGCTGACGTCCACCTCGCGCGCCTCGTGGGGCACGTAGTCGAGGTCGCATTCCGGGTCGGGGTGATCGAGGTTGATGGTGGGCGGAACGATGCCGGTCTTGATGGCCTTGATCGCGGCGATGGCCTCGATGCCGCCGCCGGCGCCCATCAGGTGCCCGGTCATCGACTTCGTGCTCGAGATCGGCACCTGGTAGGCGCGCTCGCCGAAGAGCGTCTTGATGGCGGCCGTCTCCGAGCGATCGTTCGGTGGCGTGCTCGTCCCGTGGGCGTTGATGTAGTCCATGTCGTCCGTCGTCAGTCCGGCATCGGCGATGGCGACGCGCATGCTCTCGGCCGCTCCTCGCCCGCCGGGCGCAGGGAGCGTGATGTGCGAGGCGTCGTCGGTGGCGCCATAGCCGACGACCTCGGCGTGGATGGTCGCGCCACGGGCGCGGGCATGGTCGAGTGCCTCGAGGACGAGGATGCCGGCGCCATCCCCCATGACGAATCCATCGCGCTCCGCGTCGAAGGGTCGGGACGCCGCCTCCGGATCGTCGTTTCGCTTCGTCGACAATGCCCGCATGGCACTGAACGCCGCGACCGGGATCTCGCCGATCCCGGCCTCCGCGCCGCCGGCGATCATGATGTCGGCGTCGCCTCGCCGGATGATGTTCATCGAGTCGCCGATCGCGTGGTTGGCGCTCGAGCATGCGCTGACGGTCGCGTAGTTCGGCCCGCGGGCGTTGGCGTAGATGGCCACGTATCCCGCGGCCATGTCCGGGATGAGCGCTGTGACCAGGAATGGCCCAATGCGCTCGACGCCGTGGAGGGCGGCCTCGGTCACGTCGCGGATCATCGTGTTGATGCCGCCGATGCCGGATCCGATGATGCAGCCGGTGCGCCAGGCCAGCTCGTCGGTCGGGATCGGGTTCTCGAGGCCCGCGTCGCGCATGGCCTCGGCAAAGGCGGCCCAGGCGTAGTGGACGTAGCGGTCGTTGCGACGGACCTCCTTCTTCGGCATCACCATATCAGCGTCGAAGCCCTTGATCTCGCCGGCCACCTTGCTCGCGGTCTTCACCGGGTCGAACGTCGTGATCGGGCCGATCCCGCTCCGTCCGTTGACCAGGCCATCCCAGAAGGATGGGACATCGTTCCCGACCGGAGTCAGGGCGCCCATGCCGGTCACGACAACCCGGCGCTCTCCGTCACGCATCGCCCTGTCCTCCGCCCATCTCCTGGTCGCGCGGGATGATGATCGAGAGCGTGGCTTCCGCGGCGACCTCGCCGTCCACGCTCGCGACGCCGCGCACCCGTCCGAACATCCCGCGCAGCTTCTCGACCGTCACCTCGAGGCGCAGCAGGTCACCGGGCACGACCATGCGTCGAAAGCGGCAGTCATCGATGCCGGCGAAGAGGCCGAGCTTGCCGCGGTACTCGTCGAGCGTCATCACCGCCACTCCGGCGGTCTGGGCCAGGGCCTCGACCATGAGAACACCGGGCATGATCGGGCGCTCGGGAAAGTGACCGGTGAACTGCGGTTCATTGGCCGTCACCGCCTTGAGCCCCACGGCGCGCTTGCCCGGTTCGAGCTCCACGACGCGGTCGACGAGCAGGAACGGGTAGCGGTGCGGAATGATGCGCATGATGTCGGCCGCCTCGAGAGGCAGCGTGGGGGTCGCGGTCGGGGCGCTGTTGGTGGTCATCGGTTCGGATCGGGTCTCCTCAGCTGCCGACGAACGCGGCCGGGCCGACCCGGTCGAGCAGGTTCGTGCTCACGCGTGCGTCGAGGAATGCGTCGTTGTCGATGATCCCACGATGGAAGGGAATGTTCGTCTTCACGCCGCCGATCTCGATCTCGGCCAGCGCCCGTCGGGAGCGCGCGAGGGCGATCTCGCGGGTCTCGCCCCAGACGATGAGCTTCGCCAGCAGGCTGTCGTAGTACGGGGGAACCTCGTACCCAGGATAGAGGTGCGTGTCGACGCGAACCCCGGGGCCGCCGGGCAGGTGGAGGCTCTCGATCTCGCCGGTCTGCGGCGAGAAGTTGTCGCTCGGATCCTCGGCGTTGATGCGGAACTCGATGGCGTGGCCGCGGAACGTGATCTGCTCCTGGCCGAGGCTGAGACGCTCCCCGCCGGCGATCCTGATCTGCTCGGCGATGAGGTCCACCCCGGTGAGCATCTCCGTCACCGGGTGCTCGACCTGGATCCGGCAGTTGATCTCGATGAAGTAGAAGTTGCCCTCGGCGTCGAGAAGGAACTCGAGCGTGCCGGCGCTCTCGTACCCGGACGCCACGACGCTGCGGATGGCGAGGTCGCGCAGCCGATCCCGCGCGGCGTCGTCCATGGCCGGGGACGGTCCTTCCTCGATGATCTTCTGGTGCCGGCGCTGGATGCTGCAGTCGCG
>JBPCOK010000108.1:0-7701 GCA_051000335.1 Candidatus Limnocylindria bacterium
AGGTCAAGCGGCGCACCAAGGTCATCGGCCGCTTTCCGGGCGAGACGAGCTGCCTCTCGCTGGCCTGGGCGGTCATGGACCTCGTCATCGCTGGCGGCCGTGGCCTGGGGCTGACCATCGCCGATCACCATGCCATCGCCGCCCTCGTCGCTGCTCGCTCCGTGCCGTCGACCGGGCAGCGAGTGGCCTAACATCACGTCGCAGAGGAGCCTAGGCCGTCAGGACTTTTCCAGCATCGTTGGGACGCGACCCGGGCCTGGCTTTGTTTGGACGGACCATAGATCGCATCACCAAACACGGGCTAAACGCGATTTCACCCGCTTATACGCAACAGCGGACTCGCCGATAACCGGCAAAATGCGTCCGTTGCAGAGTCTCAGGGGAAGAAGGGTGTGAGCAGTCGACTACTCCAGCCGCAGCGCTCGCCCGTGGACGGAGTGGCGGGGCAGGAGCCCGGCTCCCGCCCCGCCATCGCCACGACCGTCAGGGCAGGGTCCGGACGGTCGGCGCGAACGTGTTCTCGAGAAGCCAGGCCGTTCCGGCAGCGTCGAAGGCGATCGCTCCCGGCAGCGCGAGCCCGCCGGCCACGACGCCGCAGAACCCAGTACCGACATCACAGCGCTGCACCGTTCCCCCGGCGCCGGCGCCGAGCAGAGCGGACAGCCACCCGGCCGCGTCCCACTCCACGACGTAGAGTGCGCCGTCCGGGCCGAACTCGACATCGATGACCGAGGTCAGGCCGCTCACTACCATCTCGCATTCCGCCGAGGGGCATGTCACATTGCGGGCGCCGGGGGCGATCCGCCAGACGCGCGACAGGCCCGGCGCATCGGCGAGGTCCGGCGTCGCTCCGGTGAGCTCGCCGACGTAGTACGCGCCGTCCGGACCGATGGCCACCGAGGTCGGCACCGGCTGGACGAAGCAGGTCGTGCTGGCGTCCAGCTGGAAGAGGGGCATCCAGTCGGCCGGATCGGTCGAAGCGCCGCCACCGGCCACCGGCGGCGTGAAGATCGCCACGACCTCGATCCGACCGTCCGTGCGCGCGGAGAGCAGCGTGTTGCCGGCCGCATCGGCCACGAGCGCTTCGCCGCCGGAGAGCGCCGCCGGGTGATACGGGTTCGATTGCGGGCCGGCGCTGAAACCGCCGGTCGCTTCGCAGCGCTGGTCTTTCCACTGAGGACCGACGAAGGCATCCGGATCGTGCGCCGCCTCGTACGCTTCGATGTCGGCCACCATCCGGGCTTCGCCCGGCGATACGCGCCACAGCTTGGCGCCTGCGGCCAGGTCTCCCCCGCCCGTGGTCGCGAAGAAGTTCCCCCGCCCGATGGCGGCCAGCCCGTTGACTCCCGAGGGGAAGACGTCGCCGGTGCCGGGAACCGGCACCGATGCGAGTGGAGCTGACGTCCCCCGGCGGATCTCGTGGATGGTGCCACCATACGCATCGGCGACGAGGATGCCGCCGCCCGGCGCCGCCGCGATGTCGAAGACGACCGCGTCGAAGTGATACTCCTCGGCCGCCGCGACCGAGGAGGGAGCCGTCGTGAGCGCCGCGGCCATCAGCGCGACGAACAGCCGACGCCACCCACGGCCATGGATTCCTAAAAGTCTCATCGGTGTGTCTCCTTTCCGAGTTGGGGTCCGGCCCGGGACCACGTCATTCACCTGGTGCTCCCCCCTGCGGAGCCGGCGCAGTCAACGCTCGTGGTTCACCGTCCGAGGCGGCGTGCAGCAGCTCGACGACCTCACCCAGTGCCTCGATGGCACGGGGCAGCGCATCCGGCGAGTCGATGGGGAACACGTTCACCCGGACCTCCTCGAAGCCCAGCTCGCCGAAGCGCAGCAGCGTGTCGGCCATCTCGGCGGGCGTGCCGCCGACCGGATCCTCGGACCCGGCGAACCGGCCGAGCGGATCGACCGAGTAGACGTCGAGCGACCGCCGCAGGGTGGAGGGGTCACGCCCGACCTCGTCGCATGCCCGCTCGAGCTCCGCAACGATGGGCGCGAGCCGGTCGAGGTCCGGTTTGCCGGAGCTCCACCAGTTCCAACCGTCGGCATAGCGAGCGGCGAGGCGCAGCATCTTCGGCCCCTGCGCCGCGATGACGATCGGCGGTCCACCCGGCCGCGGACCGCGGAGCACCATCCGGGCGTCCTTGACGGACTGGTAGGTGCCGTCGAGGTCCGCCCGACCGATCCTGAGCAGCTGGTGCACGATCTGGATCGTCTCGGCGAAGCGCCCGTAGCGCCGATCGGCGGGAATGCCGAAGTGGTTGTAGTCCGCAGTGTTCCCGAGACCGATGCCGAGAAAGAACCGCCCGCCGGCGAGCTCGTCCAACGTCTCGGCGATCTTGGCCGTGAGCCCGGCGGACCGGTACGGAGCGTTGATGACCGAGTGCCCGATCTCGATGCGGGAGGTTACCGCAGCCAGCGCGCCGGCCATCGAGACCGACTCCCAGTATCCCGTCGGCCGCTGAGCGGCAGGCTGGAGAAGGGCGTCTTCGATGACCGCCAAGTCGAACCCGACGGCTTCGGCGATGAGTACCTGGTCGCGGACATGGCGCCAGGTTGGAGCCTCTCCCTCGTGGCCGTGGAGCGCGATCACGATACCGATACGCAGGGCTGACCTCCTCTCGTCGGACGCAGGGCGAACATTCCCGCCGACCGTAGGAGCCGCGGCTATACCGCCGCTAAAACCCGCGATTAGGCCCGACCGCCGGCCCGGGAACCTTTGGCGAGCCGGGTAGCATGGGGCCGGAACCCCGAACACGCCTCGGAGGAGTTACGCGGAAGTGCGGTTCACCGTCCTAGGCGAGCTGCGGGTCATCTCGCGATCCGACATCGTCCTGAGCAGGCCGGCGCACCGCCGCTTGCTGTCGATTCTGCTGCTCGAGCCTGGCCGAGCGCTCGAGACCGAGGTCCTGATCGACCGCTTCTGGGGCGACGAGCCCCCCGAGACCGCCAGGGCGGCGCTCCAGACGTACGTCTCCCAGCTTCGTCGCCTGCTGGGCGAAGGCGTCATCGTCACCTCGCACTCCAGCTACCAGCTCGACCTGCGTGGGCACCATCTCGACAGCCAGGTATTCGGAGCGCTTGGCTCGGCGGCCCGGACCGCGCTGTCGGCCGGTGCCTGGCACGAGGTGCTCAGCCATGCGGAACGTGCCCTCGCGCTCTGGCGGGGCCCGGCATTCGCCGAGCTGCAGCTCGACGCCTTCGCGCTGCCGGAGATCACGCGCCTGGAGGAGCTGCGCATCGGGTTGGTGGAGATGCGAGCCGAGGCGCTGCTCGCCGTGGGCCGGACAGAGGACGCGCTGCCCGACCTCGAGCGCTTCGTCGTGGACTACCCCCTCCGCGAGCGACTGCGCGAGCACCTCATGGTGGCGCGGGCGCGCCTCGGACGGGTGTCGGAAGCACTCGAGACATACCACGATCTGCGGAGGGAGCTGGGGGATGCCGGCCTCGAGCCCGGCCCTCGGCTTCGTGAGCTCGAGGAGCGCATCCTCCAGGAGGACCCGATCCTGGTGCCCTCGCGGGTTCGCAACAACCTGCCGCAACGGCTCACGACCTTCGTCGGCCGCCGGATGGAACTCGACCAGCTGAAGCAAGCACTGACGGACTCGCGGATGGTCACCCTGACCGGGGTCGGCGGGACGGGCAAGACCCGGCTCGCCATCGAGCTGGCGCAGAGCGTCCTCACCGACCACCAGGACGGCGTCTACCTGGTGAGCTTCGCCGCGCTCAACGATCCCGGACTCGTGGCCACGGATGCCGCCGAGGCGATGGGTCTGAGGGTCGAGCGCGCAAGTGCCGAAGAGACGCTCCGCGAATCGCTGCGGAACCGGAGAGTCCTGGTGGCGCTCGATAATTGCGAGCATCTCCTTGCGGCATGCGCCCATCTCACCGAGGTGCTCCTGCAATCCGGCCCGGGGATCTCGGTGCTGGCAACGAGCCGGGAGGCCCTGCGGGTGCCCGGTGAGGTCACCTATGCCGTTCCCCCGCTGGCGACGCCGCCGGCCGACGAATCGAGCGGCGAAAGGATCGGTGATTTCGACGCGATGCGCCTCTTCGCCGACCGCGCGGCACTCGTCTCGCGAGGCTTCGTGCTCTCCGAGAGCAACGCGGGCGTGGTGGCGGATATCTGCCGCCACCTCGACGGTCTGCCACTGGCCATTGAGCTCGCCGCGGCCTGCGTTCGTTCGCTCACCCCGGAGGACATCGCGGCCAGGCTCGAGGATCGGTTCCGGCTGCTGAGGGACGGCAGTCGGACGTCCCCGCCTCGCCACCAGACGCTCCATGCCGCCATCGACTGGAGCTACCAGCTGCTGACCGATGACGAACGAGCTCTCTTCGACCGGCTCTCCGTCTTCGCCGGCGGATGCACGCTCGACGCCGCAGAGGCGATCTGCTCCGGAGACGGCCTCGAGCGCGCCGACATCCTCGAGCTCCTTTCCCGCCTCGTCGACAAGTCCCTCGTCGTCCTGGAGCTGACGCCCGCGGGAACCGGCCGTTACCGCCTGCTGGAGACGATTCGGCAGTTCGCGCAGGACCACCTGGGCGAAGCAGAGATGGCTTCGATCCAGCGTCGACATCGAGATTGGTTCTCTGCGGTCGCACAGGCTGCGGGTACCCATCTGGACGACTCCGACCAGCTGGCGTTGCTGGATCGGCTCCATGACGACCGCGACAACCTGCAGGCAGCCCTCGAGCGGTCGGTGCGGGACGGCGGCGATCAGCAGGCGGCGAACCTCGCGGAAGCCCTGGGCTGGTATCGCGTCAAGCAGGGCCACTACCGGCAGGGCGTCGAGCTCATGCGCGTTGCCCTGGGGCATCTCGATCCAGAGGCCGAACCCGAACGCGAGGCGGAACTGCGAGTCCGGCTCGCGGGCACGAGGTACAGCATGGGTGACCAGGGTGCCCTTGCCGATGCGGAGCGAGCCCGATCTCTCGTGGCCGACGCCGAGCCGTCCGCGGTGAAGGTCCGCGCTCTGACCGAGTTCGCGACCCTGCACCTGCGCATCAACCAGCGGGATGCGGACAGATCCATCTCGGCGGCGCGGGAGGCCATCGTCGCCGCGCGGGCCATCGGAGACCGGTTTGCCGAGAGCCATGCCCTGCGTGAGCTCGGAGTCGCGCTCTCGTGGGCCGGCCAGGTCGACGAAGGCGTCGAACGACTGCGCGAGGCGCTCGCCATGGCGCGCGAGACCGGCAACCCCACGGCGATTCTCGGCGTGTACCTGCGCCTGTACATCACCCTCTTGGACTTTGCGCAGCGTCAAGCCGAGGCCAATGCCCTGGCCGACGAGGCGATCGCCTGGCTCGACGCCGGCGGCGAGCGATGGGCCGGTTCCGCGGCACTGCTCAGCTGGTTCGCGATGGGCTTCCAGCGAAGCGGCGACTGGGCGCGTTCGGAAGAGACGCTCGAGCGGTGCGCCCGGTACCACCGAGAAGGCGCCGTCCAGATGTCCTATCTGTCGCTCAGGGCCCTCCAGGACTGGATGCGCGGGAACCTGGACGAGGCCGCGCAAAAGCTGGGTGCGCTTGTTGAGACCGCTCCACCGTCGCGCTACTTTCGGCTGCTCTATCCGATCGAGGCCGGCATCCGGGCCGACGAGGGTCGTATCGATGCCGTTCGCACCACAGCGGAGCGGCACCTGACCACCGAGGTGGGGCCCATGGAGGAGTCGACGAAGGCCGGGACGCTCCATGCTCTCGTCCGAGCGGAGGTCGACGCCGCCCTGGACGCATCCGGGTCAGACCACGCCGACCACCTCCGGCGTGCGCAGGAGGCCATCGATACGATCCGCGATCTGATCGAGCGCTTTCCCCCGGCCACCCTGGCCGGGCTTCAGCTCGAGATCGCCGACACGTATCTGCTCCTGTGCGAGGCCGAGGTCACGCGCGCGTCCGACCCGCAGCCGCACCTGTGGCGCGCCCTGCTCGACCGCCCCTGGTATGCGTATTGGCGCCTCTACGCGCGCTGCCGGCTGGGGGAGAGCCTGCTCGCCGCGAGCCAGGGAGAAGAGGGATCGCGGGAGCTCCGGCTGGCATGGCAGCAGGCGTCGGAGATGGGGGCCCAGATCCTGCGCGACGAGATCGATGCCGTCGCGCGTCGCGCGGACGTGCCGCTCAGCTAAGGATCACTGCGCCATCTCAAAGCGGCCGAACACCTTCTCGGGATCGTAGCGGTCCTTGACCCTTGCCAGCCGCTCGAGATTCCCGCCGTACGCGGCGCGCAGCCGGTCGAGGTCGTCGTGGCCGGCGTAATTGGCGTACAGCCCGCCGGTCGAATACGGGCTCATCGCATCGGAGAACTCCCGAGCCCAGGCGATGGCAGCCTCGTCGGCCGCGGCATCGGCCCATCCGGGATTGATCCCGAGGTTGAACGGAGCGTCGCGATGCGGAAAGGCGGTCGCTGCCGGATCCACTCGGCTGATCGCGCCACCCATGGTCTCGAAGTACGCCGAGCTGAAGGGTCCGGGCAGCGGGCTCGCATGGGCGACAAAGGTGTCGATCGCCTCGTCCGGCATGCCGCTCACGTACGCCGACTTCCAGTAGTAGCGCTGGTGGACCGGGATGGCGGCATCGAAGCTCTGCTGGAGGGTGGCGTACGGCATCGGCACCACCGCCGCCAACAGCGGGCTCCCGAACTCGGTCAACGGTCTGAGGGCACGCTCGCCGTCGGCGACGGGTCCCGCGTGACTCGCCACCAGGGCGGCGGTGGTGGCGCCATGCGACTCCTCCGGGAAGTCGGGAATCGGTGGCACGTTGACGGCAAGGGCATAGCAACCCACCTCGTCGGGTGCGTCGGCGGCAAACTCGCGGAACCTGCGCAGGACGTCGCTGGCCTCCGTCCACGGATAGAAGGCCTGGGCGACCGCGAGCTCGGGACCGACCGGATGCAGCCGCAGCTCCATCGAGGTGACGACCCCGAAGTTGCCGCCACCGCCGCGCAGCGCCCAGAACAGATCCGGGTGCTCCGTCTCACTGGCCTGGACCTGGCTCCCATCGGCCAGCACGACGTCCGCGCTCATCACGTTGTCGACCGCCATGCCGAACCGACGGGCGAGGAAGCCCATGCCGCCGCCGAGCGTGAGCCCGATCACTCCGGTGGCCGAGTACGTGCCGCCGGTGGTGGCCAGACCGTGCTCCTGGGTCGCGGAGTCGAGGTCGGCACCCACCGCGCCGGGCCCGACGCGAGCGACTCGCGCGTCGGGATCGACCTCGACGCTATTCATCGACGACAGGTCGACCAGCAGCGCGCCATCGGCGATCGACCGACCGGCGACGCTGTGGCCGCCTCCGCGAACCGTGATCGGCAGGCCGTGCTGCCGGGCGAATGCGAGCGATGCGATGACATCGTCAGCACTCGTGCACCTGGCTATGAGGGCAGGGCGCCGGTCGATCATGCCGTTCCAGACCGCTCGCGCGGCTTCGTACTCATCGTCAGTCGGTCGGATCAGCGTCCCATCCAACCGTCGAGCTAGCTCCTCTTCCGAACGGATCTCATTCGCCTCGCGGTCAGTGGTCACGTCCTGCACGGTGTCTCCTTCTCCTTGCGTCCCTCGTCCCCACGGTAGGCAGGCGGGTCAAGGTGGCGTCCAGCGTGGCGCCGGCCGCCAAAGCATCGCTAAACGCAGTGCCGGTACCGGGCAGCTCGGCATTCGCCGGGTGGTCAGACCTCGCGGCGGACGATGGGGCACCCATGAG
>JBPCOK010000153.1:0-5029 GCA_051000335.1 Candidatus Limnocylindria bacterium
CATCGACGAGTCCGAGGTGCTCACCCCGGCCGACGAGGAGCACCACATCGACAAGCACGCGTTCAAGGTGCCGTTCGTGTGTGGCTGCCGAGACCTGGGCGAGGCGCTGCGCCGGATCGGTGAGGGAGCCGCGATGATCCGGACGAAGGGCGAGGCCGGGACGGGTGACATCGTCGAGGCCGTGCGCCACATGCGCGCGGTGCAGAAGGGGATCCGCCAGCTGCAGTCGATGCGCAGTGACGAGCTGTTCGCGGCGGCCAAGGAGCTGCGGGCCCCGTATGACGTCGTGAAGCAGACAGCCGAGCTCGGCGAGCTGCCTGTCCCGAACTTCAGTGCGGGCGGGGTGGCGACGCCGGCCGATGCCAGCCTCATGCGCCAGCTCGGTGCCCAGGCAATCTTCGTCGGATCGGGCATCTTCAAGAGCGAGAACCCCGAGCGCGTGGCCCGGGCGATCGTGAAAGCGGCAACCCAGTACGACAATCCTGAGATCCTGGCCGAGGTCAGCGCGGGCCTCGGCGAGCCGATGCGTGGCACCTCCCTCGGAGAGATACCGCCCGACGAGCGAATGGCCGCCCGCGGCTGGTAGGGAGATTCCATTGACCGGTGAGGCGCGACGGCCGCGCATCGGCGTGCTTGCCGTCCAGGGCGCGGTGCGGCCGCACGTCGACGCCATCCGTGACGTCGGTGCGGAAGCGGTCGAGGTTCGCCTTCCGCGTGACCTCGTGGATCTCGATGCGCTCATCCTGCCCGGCGGCGAGTCGACGACGATGCGCCGGCTCATCGATGCGTACGGCCTGCGTGAGCCGATCGCATCCCTGGCGAGAGCCGGCACGCCGATGCTCGGCACGTGCGCCGGGATGATCCTGCTGGCCGAGCGCATCGCCGATGGCGACGACGCGGTCTTCCCGCTCCTCGACATCGAGGTTCGCCGCAACGGGTACGGACGGCAGCTCGACTCGTTCGAGGCCGATCTCGCGGCCCCGGCCCTGGGCTCGGAGGACCTCCACGGGATCTTCATTCGAGCGCCGTTCGTCACCAATGTCGGCCCGAACGTCGAGGTGCTGGCGCGCGACCCCGATGGCACGCCCGTCGCCGTTCGCCAGGGGCGCGTGCTGGCCACTTCCTTCCATCCGGAGCTGACGGCCGATCGACGGCTGCACCGGCTCCTCCTGGAGATGGTGGGGAGGGGCGCGGGACGGCCGGCGTGATCGAGACCGAGCGGACGATCCGAGCCGCGCGCATCACCGATCGACAGGCGCTGACGGAGCTCACGCGGCGCGTCCACGCGGCCGGGGACGCGCATCGCCGCTCATTGGGCGTTCCGGCACCGAGCGCGGAGTCGCCCCGCATCAGCCTGTCGACGCTCATGCCGTCCTGGCTTCCGCTTCGGGCGCCATCGGTTCACCTGGTCGCCGAGGCGGATGGCGAGATCGTCGGTAGCTGCCGCGCGATCGAGGAGCCGCACCGGGAGGATTGGACGATCACCGAGCTCGATGCCGAGGATGGACCGATGGCCGCGGAGATCCGCCACGACCTGCTTCACGCCCTCGTCAACGAGGGGGCGGGTCGAGGCGTCGCCCGCTTCCATGCCGCCTGCGCCGACGTTCGCGAGAACCTCGAGCTCTTCGGCCAGTCGAGCTTCATGGCGTACGCCCAGGAGGAGATCTGGTGGCGGCCGCCGGAGCCCGGCCGCGGCGCCAGGTCGTGGCTGCGCGGCCTCGTCGGCCGTGACGGGCGGGACCGGCCATCCGACACGCTCGATCTCCAACCGGCGGGGGCCCCGGACGCGTGGCACCTCTTCGACCTCTGGAGCCACGCGACGCCGCCGGCCATCGCCCGGATCGAAGGGTATGGGGCGGTCGACTGGGAATCGGCGGCCCGAGAGGCCATCGTCCCCCGCTCCGCGCTCAACCCGATCCTCCATTTCAGCGAGGTCGAGACATGGCTTCTGCCGGTCGACCAGCGAGCTGGCGGCTTCGCCCAGCACGGAGCCTGCCGCTCCGGCCCGCACTACCTGCGCTTCCTCGTTCGGGAAGGCGCCGATGGAGCCCGCTTCCTTCGGGCCGTGCTCGACCGGATGGGCGGCGTCGCAATCGCTGCGGGAATCCTCGCTCCGGTGCGAACATACGAGGCGGCGGGCACGCGCGCTGCAGAGGCGGCCGGCTTCGAGCCGATCGGTCGGGTCACACTGCTGGTGCGCGAGGTCCGCGCACAGGTCCGCCAGCCGGCGATGGTTCCGGTGATCCGGTGACGAGCGAAGGGAAGGCGAGACGAGACGTGGGACGCCGCGAGACTACCGACGACCTCGATGCCCTGATGGAGTCATTGCCGCCGGAGATCTGCGACCGGCTGCGAGGGCTCGCGAACCGCACGGACCTGCTCGAGGTCGTGATGGACCTCGGCCGACGCCCGCAGGCGCGGTTCACCACCGGCGAGGAGGACCTCCTCGATCGCGAGATCACCGAGGCCGACATCGCCCACGTCATCGATCACATCGGCGTCTTCGGGGACGACAACCGCGCGGGAATCGAGCGCACCCTCCATCGGATCAGCGCGATCCGCAATCGGGCGGGCAAGGTCGTGGGGCTGACGTGCCGCATCGGCCGCGCGGTCTTCGGCACCATCGACATCATCCGCGATATCACGGAGGCGGGGCAGTCGCTCCTCATCCTGGGCCGTCCGGGCGTCGGCAAGACGACGATGCTGCGCGAGGTGGCTCGCGTGCTCGCCGATGATCTCGGCAAGCGCGTGATCGTCGTCGATACGAGCAATGAGATCGCGGGGGACGGGGACATTCCGCATCCGGGCATCGGCGACGCGCGGCGCATGCAGGTGCGGACGCCGACCGAGCAGCACCAGGTCATGATCGAGGCGGTCGAGAACCACATGCCCGAGGTCATCGTGATCGACGAGATCGGGACGGAGCTCGAGGCCGGCGCGGCACGGACCATCGCCGAGCGGGGCGTGCAGCTCGTGGGCACGGCGCACGGCAACACGCTCGACAACCTCATGCTCAACCCCACGCTCTCCGACCTCGTCGGCGGCATCCAGCCGGTGACTCTCGGCGACGAGGAGGCCCGCCGGCGCGGCACGCAGAAGACCGTGCTCGAGCGCAAGGCCCCGCCGACGTTCGACGTGCTCGTCGAGATCGTGGAACGCGACAACGTCATCGTGCATCGCAATGTCGCCGAGACGGTCGACGCCATCCTGCGCGGCCACATGGTTCCGCCCGAGGCGCGCTACCGCGACGACGCCGGCGAGCTGAAGGCGATGACGAAGTACGACTATCGCATCAGCGAGACGCCAACCGGGAACGCGGCCTTCGCGCCGGTCGAGCCGACCGGCGGTTTCGGGGCCTTCGGTCGTGGCAGTCGCGGCGGGACCGGCGGTGCTCGCTTCGAGCGAGGCGGCCTCCGAGCGCTGCCGGGGGGCGAGGCCGGTCGAGCCGGTCGGAGCCTCCCCGGCGAGCGAATCACGGGAGGGAGCTCGCCCGCGTCCGACTCCGGCGGCGAGTTCGAGCGGGCGCTGGCCGAGATGGAGCGTGCCGGATCCACGGACCGTCCGATCGGCGCGCAGCGCCCGACCAGCGAGCGGGCGTCGTCGCATCGCCCGATGAGCGTCTTCGCCTTCGGGGTGAGCCGCAAGCGGCTCGAGCAGGCCGTCCGCGAGCTCGGCGTCCCGGTGACGGTCGCCCGCGAGCTCGACGACGCGGACGCCGTCGTCACCCTGCGGAACTACTACCGTCGCAAGCCGTCGGCGCTCCGCGACGCCGAGTCGCACGGCGTTCCGATCTACGTGCTGAAGACGAACACCCTCCTCCAGATGGAGAACATGCTCGCCAGCCTCTTCGAGCTGGAGGCCGACCCGCAGGAGGCCGCACTGCGCGAGACGGCGGAGGCCATCGGCCTCGTGCAGGCCTCCGGCCATCCGCTCGAGCTCGCCCCGCAGAACGCCTACGTGCGCCGCCTCCAGCACCAGATGGCGGAGAAGAACGCGCTGATGTCGCGATCGCGCGGGTCAGAGCCCAACCGACGGGTGGAGCTGATCCCGGAAGAGAAGCGGAGCTGGCGATGAGCCGACCGATCCGTCCGCTCGCGTGAGCGACGCGTCGCACGGACCGGGCAGGTTCATCACGCTCGAGGGTCCGGAGGGCAGCGGCAAGTCCACCGCAGCCCGGCACTTGGTGTCGTGGCTGCGGGCGCGCGGCATTCGGTCCGTGCTGACGCAGGAGCCGGGGGGCACCCCGCTCGGTGACGAGGTCCGGCGCATCGTCCTCCACATGCGCGGCATGAGCGACGATCTCGAGCCGCGCGCCGACGCCCTCCTCTACGCCGCCGGCCGCGCGCAGCATGTCGAGCGCGTCATTCGGCCGGGGCTGGAGCGAGGCGACTGGGTCGTCTGCGCCCGATACGCCGACTCCTCGCTCGCCTACCAGGGAGCCGGCTACGGCAACGAGATGGACGAGATGCGGCGCCTCCAGGAGTTCGCCACCGGCGGGCTGTGGCCGGACCTCACGATCCTCATCGACGTGCCGGTCGAGATCGGCCTGGAGCGCACGCGCCGCCGAGCGCAGTGGAACCGGTTCGAGGACACCGAAGAGACCGCGTTCTTCGAGAAGGTGCGCGCGGCGTATCTCGGGCTCGCGGCAGACGAGCCGGATCGATTCGAGGTCGTGGACGGCTCGGCGTCGGTGGATGAGGCCGATGCCGCCATCTCCGCCGCCGTCGCGCGGCGGCTCATCGGCTGAGCGCGCTCGAGAGCACGCCCCGCACAACGGGACGCGGGGCGAATGACGGGTGGCCCTCGGGTGCTCCCCTGCGCCATAATCGGTCTCGCCCACCGCATCCCGCCCAGGGATTCGCGACGAACGAAGGAGCCGTCCACCGATGAAGCTCGTCACCGCCATCGTGCACAGCGAGGATGCCGCGACGCTTGTCGACGCGCTCCTCGAGAAGGAGTTCCGCGCCACGCGGTTCAACTCGTCGGGCGGATTCCTGAAGCAGGGCAACGCCACGATCGTGCTCGGCGT
>JBPCOK010000171.1:0-6743 GCA_051000335.1 Candidatus Limnocylindria bacterium
GGCGAGGCGATCGCCGCGCACCCCGGGATCGACAAGGTGGCGTTCACCGGCGAGACCTCGACCGGCCGGCGCATCGCGGAGACCGCGGCGAAGACCCTGAAGCGCGTCTCGCTCGAGCTCGGGGGCAAGAGCCCGAGCATCGTGTTCGCCGATGCGGACCTCGAGGCCGCCGTCATCGGCTCGCTGTGGGCGATCTACTACTCGGCCGGGCAGTCGTGCGAGGCGCGCTCCCGGATCCTCGTGGCGGACGAGGTGTACGACGCGTTCGCATCGGCCTTCGCGGAGAAGGCGAAGGCACTGACCGTCGGCGATCCCCTGGCCGACGGGACAAAGGTCGGCTCGCTCATCAGCCGCGCGCATGCCGCCAGGGTGCGCGGCTTCGTCGAGATGGGCCTGGCCGACGGCGGCGAGCTGTTGGCGGGCGAGAGCGTCAGCCTAGGCGACGGCCTGGATGCCGATGCATTCGTTGCGCCGACCGTCATCGGCGGGGTGACGAACGATTCGCGGATCGCGCAGGAGGAGGTCTTTGGACCGGTGGTGACCCTCACCCGCTTCGGCGACGAGAAGGAGGCCGTGGCCTTCGCCAACGACGTGCGATACGGGCTGGCGGCGTCGATCTGGACGGGCGATGCCGCCCGCGGCCACCGCGTGGCGCAGCGCATCCGATCGGGCGCCGTAGGCATCAACACGCCGTTCGTCGCGTTCCCGGGCGTGCCGTTCGGTGGCTTCAAGGAGTCCGGCTACGGTCGCGAGCAGTCGATCGAGGCGCTGGACCTCTACACCGAGACGAAGGCCATCCTCCAGGGCACCTCGCCCAAGCCGATCAACCCGTTCGGCATCTGATGCTGGGCTCTGCTGCGGCCGAGCGGGCCGGTTTGCTGGCCGATTCGCACCGGAGCGTTCGTTGGCGCGCGATGTGGCCGGTTGAATGGTCAGCGTCGCGCTCGCAGGGGGGTGTACGCGCCGATTCCGGTGGAATGTCGGCCAGTCAACTGGCCAAACCCCGCGTAAACGTGGCGTCCGGCTCAATTCGGACGATCAACCGGTTCGCCGGGCGGAAGACGCGGCGCTGATGCCGATAATCCACGCACGGGGCTGGGTCTCCGCGCCGATCGACGAGGTCTTCGCGTTCTTCGACGACCCGGCAAACCTCGCGCGGCTCATGCCGCCCCCGGTTCAGATCCGCCTCGTGAGAATCGAGCCCGCTCCGCCCCATCCCGGCTCGATCTTCGAGTTCCGTTACGGACTGGGCCTGTTTCAAAGATGCTGGACCGTCAGGCTGCTGGACCGGGTCCCCGGGGAACGGTTCGTCGATGAGACGGTCTCGGGCCCAATGGCCCGCTTCCACCACTCCCACACATTCACGGCCGGCCGCCGTGGGACTTGGATCGAGGACCGGATCGACTTCCACGTGGGCCCCGACGGGACTCTCGGCTCGGTGATAAATGCGGTCGCCGTGATGGTGATGCGCCTCACGTTTGTCTGGCGCCACGCGATGCAGCGCCGAATACTCCACGGTCGTCCGCGACGTCCGCAGGCTGGGACGCCCCTCAGAGGACGCCGAGCAGCCAGAGCACGAGCAGGATGATCAGGATTGTTCCGATGATGCCAAATCCAAACATGTTTTCAAGCGTCCCGTGCGTTGTTTAGCCGTTGAGCGTGTGTGTACAGATCGCTGCAGGATTCGTTCCCGATCGCCGCAACCGCTCCAAACTGGCGCACTTCCTGCGGAGTTCCCCGACGGATCAGAAGAACGCAGAGGGAGGTAATCGCATGACGAACGACCAAATCGGTCGCGTCGATCGCACGGTGGTGTCCGAATCGCCCGCCGGCCAAACGGTGTCTCGCGCCACGACGGCGAGGTACGCGTCCCGATTCTCGGGGGTCTATCGGGATCGAGTCAGTTGGGGGGCAATCTGGGGTGGTCTGCTGACCGCGATGGGACTGTTCATCCTGCTGTCGGTCCTCGCGGCGGCCATCGGCATCACGGCCGCGCAGGAGACGCAGGTCGCGGCAGGTGACGTGAACCGTGTCGCCGGCGTCGTTTCCGCCGTTCTGGCGCTGCTCTCCTTCTTTGTCGGCGGATACATCACCGGGCTGGGAAGTGGAGCCGCCGGCCATGAGGCTGGTGCCCTGAACGGCTTCCTGGTCTGGGCGCTGGCGCTCGCCCTGATGCTCGTTTTCGCCGGCCTGGGCCTCGGCCAGCTGTTCGGCGTGCTCACGGAGAACTTCATGCAGCTTCGGGGCGTCGGGACCGGCCAGGTCGACCCGCAGGCGCTCGCGGAGGGCGCTCAGACCGCGGCGTGGATCGGCTTCATCTCGCTGGCGCTGGCGGCGACTGCCGCGACGCTCGGTGGATGGCTCGGCGCGGCGACCGATGACGAGGAGGCCGTCGCCTAGCGGCCATTCGTCTTGTGATGTTCTGAGGCTGGTTGCGCCGTCCGCGCGGCCAGCCTCATTGCTTGCGCCTCGGACCGCACCGCGCGTACCTTGGACCGACAGATGACAGCCTCACTCGCGCAGTGGTTCAACCGGTTCCCCGAAGGTTGGTGGGGCTACCACTGGGCGCCGCCGACACCGATGAGCGCCGTCGAGCTGATCGGCACCCCGACGGTTGACACCCGCACCATGGCCATGCTGTGGGCCGTCGTCAGCCGCCGCAGGTCGGTCATGCTCAGCTCCGAAGCCCCGCAGGCCGGCAAGACGACCGCGCTGTCGGCGCTCGTCGACTTCCTGCCCGAGGACACGACCGGCATCTTCGTGCGCGGTTGGGTCGAGGAGTACGACTGGCTGGACGAGATTCCGGCCGGTACGGGCTATCTGCTCATCAACGAGATGAGCGATCACCTGCCGATCTACGTCTGGGGCCGGGCCGCCCGTGGCGCCCTGATCCTGGCCGGCAAGGGATGGGGGATGGGTGCCACGATGCACGCCGACTCGCTGCCGGAGGCGCTCGATGCGCTGCGGGGTCAGCTCGGCGCGACCGACGTCGACCTCGCCGGAATGACGATCTACCTCCAGTACTCCGCCTACCAGACACCGGGAGGGGTGTATCGGCGCATCGAGGAGGCCTGGCACCTGCGGTTGGATGACGCGGGGGCGCTCGCGCCGGTCCGCCTGGGGGCGATTGCCGGTGACCGATCGCCCAGCCTGACGGGCGCGCAACGACTCCCGTCGCCGCCGATGCTGCCGGACGACGGGGGCCGAGCCTCCCGACCCTTCGAGCACGATCCGGACGCGTACGCGGTGTTGGCCACGAGCCTCGGCATCGGCGCCGACGAGCTCGAGTCCGAGCTGTCCGCGCGGTCGACTTTCCTCGAGGGACTCGCCGAACGAGGGATCTGCGACCCGCCGTCGGTGGCGCTCGCCATTCGCGGCTACCCTGACTTTCCCGCACCCCAGGAGCAGCCCGCATGACCGATCGACCCGTCGACACCACGCTGGGCGAGCTGCGCGCCGCCGGCTACCGACCCCGCTCGGTCAAGGAGGAGCTGCGAGCCAACCTGCTGACGCTCCTGCGCGACGGCACCTCGTTCCTGCCCGGGATCCTGGGCTACGACGAGACGGTACTTCCTCAGCTCGAGAACGCGATCCTTGCCGGACAGGACGTGATCCTGCTCGGCGAGCGCGGCCAGGCGAAGAGCCGCATTGCGCGTGGCCTGGTCTCGTTGCTGGACCCCTGGGTCCCGTACATCGCGGGCACCGAGCTCCATGACGACCCGTTGCGGCCGGTCTCCCCACTGGCACGGAACATGGTGGCCGAGGAGGGCGATGCGACCCCGATCGGGTGGTGGGCGGCCGCCGACCGCTACAGCGAGAAGCTCGCCACGCCCGATATCAGCATTGCCGACCTCATCGGCGAGGTGGATCCGATCAAGGTCGCCGAAGGCCGATACCTGTCGGATGAGCTCACGATCCACTACGGGCTCCTGCCACGGACGCATCGGGGCATCTTCAGCTTGAACGAGCTGCCGGACCTGGCCGAGCGGATCCAGGTCGGGCTGCTCAACGTGATGGAGGAGCGCGACGTCCAGGTCCGTGGCTACCGGGTGCGCCTCGAGCTCGACCTGTTCGTGATCGCGAGCGCCAACCCCGAGGATTACACGAGCCGCGGACGGATCATCACCCCGCTCAAGGACCGATTCGGCGCGCAGATTCGAACGCACTACCCCGAGGAGACGGAGACCGAGATCGCGATCATGGAGGGCGAGTCCGCCGCGTTCGTCGAAGCCGATGACGGATCGGTGCCGGTCCAGGTCCCGGGCTTCATGAAGGAGATCGTGGCCGAGCTGTCGCAGCTGGCGCGCCGATCCTCCGAGGTCAGCCAGCGCTCCGGCGTGTCGGTGCGCGTGACGATTGCCAACCACGAGACGCTCGGCGCGGCGGCGCTCAAGCGCGCTGTTCGTCTCGGGGAGCCGTCAGCGGCGCCGCGGATCAGCGACCTGCCGTCGGTGGTGGCCTCGACCGCCGGCAAGATCGAGCTCGAGACGCTCGGGGACGAGACGCGCGAGGATCGCGTCGTGGAGAAGCTGGTGGCGCGCGCGGTCGTGAACGTCTTCAACCGCCATTTCGCCATCTCCGAGCTCGTGCCGCTGCTCGAGCGCTTCGAGGAAGAGAGCCTGGAGGCGGAAGTCGGGGACATGGCGCCGTCTCGTTCGCACGGAGAGTTGGCCGACGCCGTTCCGGAGCTCTCGACGGCGGTCGCGCGCCTCGATGCCGGAGAGTCGCCGGCCGGCATCGCATCGGCCGTCGAGTTCGTGTTCGAGGGTCTGCATCTCAACCGCCGGCTCAACAAGGACCGCCGCGGCGGAGGCGTCCGCTACGCGCGTTGAGCCTTAGCTCCAGGCATCGCCTAGTTGCCGCGCAGGTACGTGAGGACCGCATGGACCCGCCGATCGACCTCGTCGCCGGGAAATAGCTCGAGCTTGCTGAAGATCATGCTGATGTGGGTCTCGACGGTCTTGTGACCGATGTGCAGCTGCTCGCCGATGGCGGTGTTGGATTGGCCCTCGGCCATCAGGCGCAGGACCTCGCGTTCCCGCGGCGTCAGCTCGTCGAGCGTGTCGCGCTCGCCGCGCCGTGACAGGAGCCGCGAGACCACTTCTGGATCGATGACCGTGCCGCCGGTTGCGATGCGACTGATGGCATCGGACAGGGTGTCGAGGTCAGCCACTCGGTCCTTGAGCAGATAGCCAACCCCGCGGCCATTCTCCGCCAAGAGTCTCGCGGCCTGGCTGCCCTCCACGTATTGCGATAGGACGAGGACGCCGACCTGGGGCAGCTCCGACCGGATGCGGCGAGCGGCAACGATGCCCTCGTTCGTGAACGACGGCGGCAGTCGCACGTCGACGATCACGGCGTCCGGAGGGTCAGTTTCTACCGCAGCGAGCAGCTCCTCGACTGTCCCAACGCTGAAGGCGACCTCGAATCCCAGCTCCGCTACGAGACGCGCCAGCCCTTCCCGGAAGAGGACCGCGTCGTCGACGATGCCTACGCGCACGGGATCTCGGCCCGCAGGCGGGTCCCCCCTCTCGTCCCGCCTGGTTCGATCGAGAGCCGGCCGCCCAGCGCCGCGACACGGTCCAGGAGCCCGCGCAGTCCGCTACCGCGTGACGGGTCGGCACCGCCATGGCCATCGTCTTCGACCATCAACCGTAGCCATCCATCGGTGACGTTTGCAGTCAGGATCACGGTCGACGCAGACGCGTGGCGTGCGGCGTTGGTCAGCGCCTCCGCGACCACGAAGTAGGCCGTCGCTTCGACCAGCGGCGGGAGCGGACCGTCGAGATTCGTGTGGAGGGTGACCGGGACCGGCGAACGCTCGGCGAGGCTCTCCAGCGCGGCGCGCAGGCCGGCCTCAGTCAAGATGGCGGGGTGGATGCCGCGCGCGAGCTCCCGCAGCTCTCCGATTGCCTCCTTCAGCTCGACCTCGGCAGCCGCCAGCGTCTCCACCACCTCGGGTGATGCCTTGGCCGCCTTTGCCTGGGCCATGCTCAGGGCGAGGGAAAGGCTGACGAGCCGCTGCTGAGCACCGTCATGGATGTTGCGCTCGACGCGGCGACGCTCCTCGTCCCCGGCCCGCACGATCCGTTCGCGGGAGGCGCGAACCTCCTCGAGCTGCGCCTTCACCTCGGCATGGAGTCGCTCGTTCTCGAGTGCAAACTGGGCAACCGCCGAGACGCCGTCGACGAGCGAGCGCTCCTCCTCCAGGAAGGGATCGTGAACGAGCGCGGCCAGCGGTCCGTCGTCGCTGTCCAGGCGCGTGACCGCGCGCTTCGGGCTCGCCACCGGCGTCGGGACTGGGGTGCCATCGGTCGTCACGTACTCGCCGGCGGGGCGCGACCAGAGAAGGACCTCCAGGGAGCTGTCGCGCAGGGCGCGGCGCAGGCTCTCGGTCAGGGATGTCGTCTGCCCCGGCTGACGTAGCTCGACGGCCAGGACGCTGACTGCGGCCTGGCCGAGGCGAGCCCGGAGGAGTCCCCAGAGCAACGCCAGTGGGACGAGCAGAAGGGATGCTGCCACGATCCAGGGAAGCGCGTCCCAGACCACCAGGGGAACGCGGCCGCGGAGGAATGCGCCGATGAAGTCGATAGGCGCGCGGGCGCCCTCGAGTCCCTCCGATGTCGTGTCGATGAAAGCGCGGGTCACGGCGACGGCGGGGACCAGCGCTCCGGCCAGCCACACCGGCGCGAGGACGCGGCGAGCCGTCGCGCTTGCGCTCAACCAACGTCGGAGCAAGAGGG
>JBPCOK010000189.1:0-28916 GCA_051000335.1 Candidatus Limnocylindria bacterium
CACCTATCTCAAGGTCAAGCACAAGGACGAGATCTATTACCTCGTCAAGGGAGCTTTCACAACCCAGCGGCTCGAGGAACAGTTCAAGAAGAAGGAATGGATCGAGGGGGTCCCCAAGCTCAAGACCCTGGAGCAGATCTTCAAGGAAAAAGGGGGCTATGAAATCCTCGCCGAGCTGAAGGGAGAAGCCCTCATCGGCATGCCTTACGATGGGCCTTACGATGAGCTGTTCGCCCAGGGGCATCCCGCGGGCTTCCCCGTCGAGATCGCCGACATCGTCCTCAGGCAGCAATGGGGCCCCAAACAATCGGCCCGCGCCATCCACCGCATCATCGCCTGGGACGCCGTCGGGGAAGCCGAGGGGACCGGCATCGTCCACATCGCTCCGGGCTGCGGCCAGGAGGACTTTGCCCTCAGCAAGACGTTCGACCTCCCGGTCATCGACCCGATCGACCAGTTCGGCATCTTCGGCGAGGCGTTCGGCTGGCAGGCGGGACGCTACGCGGGCGCGAGCGCCGATGCGTCGAACGACCTGGCCCGCGATGTGGCGGCTGACCTCGAGGCGCGCGGGCTGCTCGTCGCCAAGGAGAGCTACGAGCATTCGTACCCGCACTGCTGGCGGTGCGGGACGCAGCTCATCTTCCGTCTCGTCGACGAATGGTTCATCGCCATGGATCCGCTGCGGGCGCCGATCAGCGACTCGACCCGGGCGGTGACGTGGCTCCCGGACGGCATCGGCCTCGAGGAGCGCGAGCTCGACTGGCTCCGCAACATGGGCGACTGGATGATCAGCAAGAAGCGTTACTACGGGCTGGCGCTGCCGATCTGGGAGTGCACCGAGTGCGACGGCTGGGAGGTCATCGGTTCAAAGGAAGAGCTCGAGCAGCGCGCCGTCACCGGATGGGAAGCGTTTGCGGGCCATTCGCCGCATCGGCCATGGATCGACGGTGTCGAGATCGCGTGCGCGAGCTGCGGCGGCCGAGCGAGGCGTACCACGGACGTCGGGAACCCTTGGCTCGACGCCGGAATCGTCGCGCTCTCGACGCTGAAGTGGAACACGGACCGCGACTATTGGAAGGAGTGGTACCCGGCCGACTGGATCAGCGAATCCTTCCCGGGCCAGTTCCGCAACTGGTTCTACGCGCTCCTGACCGAGTCCACGGTGATGACCGGCGAGGCGCCCATGCGCACGCTCTTCAGCTATGCGCTGCTCCTCGACGAGCACGGCGACGAGATGCATAAGAGCAAGGGCAACAGCATCCCATTCGACGAGGCCGCGGAGCAGATCGGCGCCGATGTCATGCGCTGGATGTACGCCTCGGCCAATCCCGCGGTGAACCTTCGATTCGGTTACGGTCCCGGGCACGAGGTCGTGCGCCGCTTCTTCCTGCCGCTCTGGAACACCTATGGCTTCCTGGTCACGTACGCCCGCCTGGACGGCTGGACACCGGACCAGGTCGGCGGCGACGGCGCCCGCACCGTGCTCGACCGCTGGATCCTGTCTCGCCTCGACGGTCTCGTGGCCGAGGTGGGGGACGGCTTCGCGGCCTATGACGCCCAGCGCGCGACGCGGGCCATCGAAGCCTTCGTCGAGGACCTCTCGAACTGGTACGTGCGACGCAACCGGCGCCGCTTCTGGAAGGGCGAGCTGGACGATGACAAGCGAGCCGCGTACGCCACTCTGTACGAGGTGATCACGACCCTGTGCCGGCTGATGGCCCCGATCACCCCGCACCTCGCGGACGCGATCTGGGACAACCTGGTCGCGACGGTGGATGGGTCTCGACCCGACAGCGTGCATCTCGAGGACTTCCCGACCCGCGTCCCGGGGCGAGCCGATCAGATCCTCGACGCCTCGGTCGATCTCGCCAGGCGCACGGTCGCCCTCGGGCGCGCGGCTCGCGCAGCGACGTCGCTGCGCACGCGCCAGCCGCTGCGGGCGGTCCACGTCAAGCTGCCGGCCGACAGATCGCGGTTCGCGACGGATCCCGACCTGGATGCAGAGCTGCGCCGTCAGATCCGGGAGGAGCTCAACGTGCACGGGATCGACATCCTCCCCGACGAATCGGAGATGGTCGAGCGCACCCTCTATCCGCTGCTTCCCGTCATCGGGCCGCGCCACGGTGCGGCCGTGGGGGCGATCATGGCGGCCACGCGATCGGGGAGCTGGGAGCTCAATGACGACGGTACCGCGAGCGTCGGCGGTGTGACGCTGCAACCCGACGAGTTCCAGCTCACCGCGCGCGCCCGTCCCGGCCACGAGGTCGCGGAGGAGGGCGACGTCCTCGTGGCGCTCGACACGGAGATCGACGAGGACCTGGCGACCGAGGGGCTGGCGCGCGAGGTCGCGCATCGGCTCCAGGCGCTGCGCAAGTCGGCGGGCTACGAGATCAGCGACCGGGTGCGGGTGGCGATCGCCGCGGCGCCGGACGCCGCGGCGCGGCTGGAGCCTCATCGCGAGTGGCTGGCCGAGGAGCTCCTGGCTTCCTCGCTCGAGATCGGGCCAGGCGCCGTGGTCGATGGCGCCGATGCCTCAGAGGCGGTGGCCCTCGACGGCGTGGAGTTGCGGCTCTCGACCGCCCGCACCTGAGGCGCGGCCGGTCGGCTAGAGTGGGGCGGTGGAGGCCGCCGCGGAACGAGACGCTTCATCGAGGCCGGTGCTCGTCCTGGCGAGCACTGCCGCGCTCCTGTACGCCGCGGACCAGGTCACGAAGCAGCTCGTCGTCGCCAACCTGCCATTCGGCGATCGCCTCGATGTCATCGGGACGCTTGCCCAGCTGTGGCACGTCAGGAACACGGGCGCCGCGTTCAGCATCCTGCCGGGGGCGACGTGGCTGTTCGTGCCGGTCACGCTGGCGGCCATCGGGATGGTCATCTACTTCCATCGGGCGCTGCGCGATCGAAGCGCGTGGATCCACGTCATCCTCGGGGCCATCCTGGCCGGTGCGCTCGGCAACCTCACCGACCGCATCCGCCTCGGATACGTCATCGATTTCGTGAGCCTCGGCATTGGCGACACGCGGTTCCCGACCTTCAACGTCGCCGATTCGGCCGTCGTCCTCGGCATCGGCGCCCTCGTGGCGTACCTGACGTTCGCGGACCGAGCCCATGCCGGTGGAGAGACCGGGTGATGGCACCGAAGAGCCGGACGGTGGAGGGTCCCGCGCCGATCGGCCGGGTCGACCTCGCCGTCGCGAGCGTCGGCGGAATCAGCCGTGCCCACGCCCAGCGGCTCATCGGTGATGGCCGGGCGCTCATCGACGGAGCTCGGCGGCGATCGAGCGACCGGCTGGTCGGTGGGGAGACGGTACGCGTGGAGCTGAGCGCGCCGCCCGACGAATCCCTCGTCCCCGAATCGATCGACTTCGGTGTGGCATACGAGGACGAGACGATGATGATCGTCGACAAACCTGCCGGCCTCGTCGTCCACCCATCGGCCGGCCACGGCGGCGGGACACTCGTCAATGCCCTGCTCGGTCGGTCCATCGCGCGCGGTGAATCGCTTGGGTCGATCGCGGGCGTCGGACGGCCGGGAATCGTGCATCGGCTGGACAAGGAGACGAGCGGGCTGATCGTGGTCGCCAAATCCGATCTCGCGCAGTCCAGCCTCATGCGCCAGTTCGGCGATCGGAGCATCGAGAAGGAGTACATCGCGCTCGTCCGCGGCGACGCGCCGGCGCCCCGCGGACGTGTGGAGGCGCCGATCGGGCGAGATCCTCGTGACCGCCAGCGGATGGCGGTCGTGGCCGGTGGCCGGGCCTCCACCACCGAGTACGAGGTGATGGCCGCCGGGGGCGGGTATGCCCTTCTCGTCCTGCGGCCGCTCACCGGTCGAACCCACCAGCTGCGCGCGCACTTGACGTACCTCGGGCTGCCCATCGCCGGTGACCTGCGATACGGCGGCGGCGAGGGTCCGGGCGGGCTCCGACGCCAGTTCCTCCATGCCGCCCGGCTGCGCCTGGATCGACCGTCGGACGGCCGACGACTCCACGCGTGGAGCGAGCTGCCAACTGACCTCGTCGCGTGCCTCGAGACAACCGACATGCGGGTGCCGGACGGCCGCCTCCCGACCGGGGTTGGTGCCGAGGTGGCCGCATGACCGACGAGGCGCCGGTGAGCGACGACAGGAAGCGCATGACGTTTCCGAACCCGATGCTCGTCGTCGTCTCAGGGCCCTCCGGGGTGGGGAAGAGCACGATCGTGGCGGAGATGGCCCGTCGGCACCCACAGGTCATCCCGATCGTGACCGCCACGACGCGCGAGCAGCGCGATGGCGAGGTGCACGGGGTCCACTATCATTTCCTCGGCCGCGACGAGTTCGTGGCCCTGCGCGATCGAGGCGGGCTGCTGGAATGGGCCGAGGTCCACGAGAACCTGTACGGGACGCCGGTCGACCAGGTGCGCGGGATCCTCGCCGCCGGCCGCGATGCGATTCTCACGATCGATCCCCAGGGAGCCAGGCAGGTGCGTGCCTCCGTGCCGGACGCGCTGCTCGTGTTCGTCAAGCCGCCGAGCATGGACGACCTGCGAGCCCGCCTCGTGGGCCGTGGCAGCGAGTCGGCCGAGTCGCTCGAGCGTCGCCGTCGCGATGCGGAGCGCTGGATGGCCGACACCCGGGACTACGACCACGTCGTGGTCAACGAGACCGATCATCCGGAGGAGGCGGCCGAGCTGATCTGGGACATCATCCAGTCGGAAGCACGCCGCGAGCCGCCGCGCCGACCCCGGGTCTAGCTCGATGGTGACCCCGTCGCCCCGCGTGCTGCGCGTGGCCGTGGATGCCCTCTCTGACCGCCCGGACCGCAGCTTCAGCTACCTCGTGCCCGACGGCGGCGAGGTCCCGGCTGCGGGGTCGCTCGTCCTCGTTCCCTACGGGCGGCGCACGGCCCTCGGCTACGTGCTCGGCGTCGGTCTCGCCGATACGGCCGCGAACCTGAAACCGATCGAGGCGGTGGTCTCCGACCCGATGCTGACCCCAGACCTCCTGACGCTCGCGGAGGAGATCGCCACCTACTACCGCGCCCCGATCGGCACTACGCTGGCGGCGATGCTGCCCCCCGGCCTCGAGTCGCGCATTGCTCGGACGTGGGAGGTGCTCGACGCCTCCCTGCTCCCGGCAGAGCTCGCATCGGCCGTGGACCCCGACGGGTTGATCTCCGATGCGGCGCTCCTGCGGGCGGGGCCCAAGCGGAACCGCCAGGGCTGGCTCGAGCGCCTGCGACACACCGGAGCGGTTCGGTCCCGGTGGTCGCTGCGTTCCGCCGAGCAGGGACCTCGTCGCGTGCGCGTCCTTCGTCCCGTTGCCGGCGATGCGGAGCCGCCTCGCCGCGCGCCGGTCCAGCGGGCATTGCTCGAGGCCCTCGGTGACGAAGAGTGCTCGTTCGAGGATCTGGCCGCCGACCTCGAGGCGGAGCCTTCGGCACTGCTTGGTCCTGCCCGTCGTCTCGTTGCCATCGGCCGCGCCGAGATGGGGTGGCGGATCGAGGATCGCCGGCCCCTGGGGCATCGGATGCCCCTGCCCGCGCTGCGGCACGACCTTGCGAAGGAGCAGCGTGACGCCCTCGGGTCGCTCGCGACGCTGTCCGCCGGAGGCGAGCTGCTGTTGCAGGGCGTGGCGGCCTCGGGAAAGACCGACGTCTACCTCGCCGCCGCGCAGGAGACGATCGATGCCGGGCGCTCGGTCATCATCGCGGTCCCCGAGGTCAGCCTCGTCCCGCAGATCGCGGATCGCCTGCGCGCCATGCTGGGGGACGCGCTCGCCGTGCTCCACTCGGGGCTCTCGGCGGGGGAGCGGCACGACGAGTGGTGGCGAATCCTGCGCGGGGAGGTCCGCCTCGTCATCGGGACGCGATCGGCCATCTTCGCGCCGCTGCCCGATCTCGGGCTGATCATCGTCGACGAGGAGCACGACGGCGGCTACAAGTCGGACCGCACCCCTCGCTACGACGCGCGATGGGTGGCGCGTCGGCGAGCCGCGATCACCGGGTCGCGCGTCATGTTCGGCAGCGCGACCCCCGATCTCGTCACCATGGCGCGCGTCCGGGGTGGGCACGCGGAGATGGCGCGGCTCGTCGAGCGGCGCGTGGGCTCCACGCCCGACATCGAGATCGTCGACCTCCGTGCCGAGCTCGCGCGCGGGAATCGATCGATCTTCTCCGAGCCGCTGGCCGATGCTCTCGGCACGCTGCGGCCCGGACGCGAGCAGGCCGTGCTCATCATCAATCGCCGAGGCGCGGCGACGTTCATCCTGTGCCGGGACTGCGGTGAGAGCCTGCGCTGCCCGGACTGCGACCTCCCGTTCGTCTTCCACCTCGCCGGCGGGGCACTGCGCTGTCACCACTGCGGGCGCAGCGCGGTCCCGACGGAGCAGTGCCCGGGGTGCGGAAGCAGCCGGATCCGCTACTTCGGAGCGGGAACACAGCGCGTCGAAGCTGAGCTCGCTCGCGGCTTCCCGGCACTCCGGATCGCACGGCTGGATTCCGACGCGTTGAGCGCTCGTCGCGGGTTCGAGACGATCTACGACGACTTCCGCGAGGGACGCACCGACGTTCTGGTCGGGACGCAGCTCGCCGCCAAGGGGCTCGATCTGCCCACGGTCACGCTGGCCGCCGTGGTCGCGGCCGATGTGACCATCAACCTGCCGGACTTCCGTGCCGCCGAGCGCACGTTCCAGCTGCTGGCGCAGGTCGCGGGGCGGGCGGGGCGCGGGCCCGATGCGGGTCGGGTGATCATCCAGACCTATGCGCCCGGCCATTACGCCGTGCGGAGCGCTGCCGCCCTCGACGTCGACGGGTTTGCGGACGAGGAGCTCCTTCGTCGGCGGCTGCTCGGCTATCCGCCCTTCGGCGTCCTCGCCCGACTGCTGATCGCGGATGCCGATCGGGTTCGGGCCGAGGAGCGTGGCCGGGCGGCCGTCAACGCCGTCAGCGTGCCCGGCGTCGAGGTCCTCGGACCGCACCCGGCGTATGTCGCGCGTCGCGCCGGCCGGTACCGGATGCAGGTCGTGATCCGAGCCCCCGATGCCCCGACCCGGCTCACGGCACTCGAGCAGGTGCCGCCGGGAATCGCGATCGACGTGGACCCCGAGTCGCTGCTCTGATCGGTACAATGCCCACCGCCATGGCCATCCGCCCGATCCTGACCGCCGAGGAGCCGATGCTCCGGGAGCGTACGAAGCGCGTCTCGAGGTTTGACGCCAGCCTGCATCGGCTCCTGGACGACATGCTCCAGACGATGCGGGACGCCCCCGGCGTCGGCCTGGCCGCCAACCAGATCGGCGTGCCGCTGCAGGTCGCGATCATCGAGGTCGATGACCGGATCACCGAGCTCGTCAACCCGCAGGTCGTGAAGGGGGCGGGCGAGCAGCTCGACTGGGAAGGCTGCCTCTCGATTCCCGGATATGTCGCCGAGGTCGGACGCTTCGAGAAGGTGACCGTCAAGGCGCGAGACCGTCACGGCCGTGAGTTCCGAACGAAGGGAACCGAGCTCTTCGCCCGGGCCCTTCAGCACGAGATCGATCACCTGAACGGGGTGCTCTACATCGATCATCTCGATTCGCTCGACGAGCTCGTCCACGTTCGCGAGTCGGAGGAGGTCGAGGAGCAGGCCGCCGCCGGCATCTAGTGGGCGGCATCGGTCGGATCGCGTTCCTGGGAACGGGATCGTTCGGCGTTCCGTTGCTCGCCCGGGTCACCGAGCTTGCCGATGATCTCCTGGTGGTGAGCCAGCCCGACCGGCCGGCCGGCCGACGCCTGCAGCTCCGAGCCACACCCGTCGCGGAATTCGCGCGCGAGCAGGGCACGCCGGTCCTCACGCCGCGCCGCCTGCGATCGGACGAGGCTCGAGATGCGATCCGAGCGTTCACGCCGGACGGGCTCGTCCTCGTGGCCTACGGGCAGCTCGTTCCGCCCGATCTGCTCGAGATCGCCGGCAGGCCACCGCTCAACGTCCATCCATCCCTGCTGCCACGGCATCGTGGCGCGGCACCGGTCGCCGGGACGATTATGGCCGGTGATCGCGAGGGCGGTCTGACCCTCATGGTGATGGTGTCCGCACTGGACGCCGGACCCATCGTGCAACAGTGGCCGGTGACGCTCTCCGGTCGTGAGACGACCCCCGAGCTCGAGGCCCGGCTGGCGGACCTCGCGGCCGACGTCGTCCCGGGCGAGCTCGCACGATGGGCGTCCGGGCCGATCGATACGGCCGAGCAGGATCACGATTCGGCGACGCATGTGCATCCCTTCACCCGTGCCGACGGCTGGATCGACTGGCAGCGGCCCGCCGCCGAGATCGATCGACAGGTGCGCGCCCTGCAGCCATGGCCCGGCGCCTGGAGCACCGTCGCCGGGCGCCGCATCCACATCCGACGGGCGAGGCCGGTCACGGGTGTGGACGACGTCCCGATCGGGGCACTGCTCCCGGGCGATCCTCCGTGCGTCGCATGCGGCGTCGGCGCCCTCTCGCTCGAGGTCGTGCAGCCCGAGGGCAAGGCGGCCATCCCGGCCCGCGCATGGCGACACGGTCTCGATCGCGAGCACGTGCTGCTCGGGGCAGGGGGGCCGCTCGAGCCCGCCGGCTGAGATGCGCCGCGAGGCGACGGACACCGCCAGGCGGCGATTCGGGCGGCATCGGCGAGGTCGGATATACTTGAATGAGCCCTCACGGAGGTGGGCGTAACGATGCTGTTTGATCCGATCTACATCGTCCTGCTGGTGGTCACACTCGGGATCACCGGATGGGCGGCGTGGCGTGTCCGTTCCACGTATTCGAAGTGGTCGAAGGTCGACTCGGGAATCAACCTCGATGCGTTCGACTTCGCGCGCAAGCTCCTGGACCGGCAGGGCCTGTCCCACGTGAAGATCGAGCCGACCCCCGGTCAGCTCACCGATCATTACGACCCGCGCGGCAAGGTGCTGCGCGTGAGCACTCAGGTCGCCGATGCAACCGCCCTCGAGACGGCCGGAGTCGTCACGGCAAGCTCGCGCCTGTCGGTCGCCGCGGCGTCCGTCATCGCCCACGAGGTGGGCCACGCGTTGCAGGACCATGCCGGTGACCCCGCCATGAAGCTGCGCCAGGCCATCGTGCCCGCCGCACAGTTCGGCTCCGGCGTCGCGCCGTGGCTCGTCATCGCCGGCGTCTTCCTTCAGATCACCGGCCTGGCGATCGTCGGTCTCATCGGCTTCGGTGCGGCCGTCATCTTCACGTTTGCGACCCTGCCGGTCGAGATCGGGGCGTCGGGCAAGGCGCTGGCCTTCGTCAACAACCTCGGCATGGTGGGGGAGCGACAGGACGGCGCCCGCGCCGTGCTGAAGGCCGCCGCATGGACGTACGTCGCCGGAGCGCTGACCGCGCTGCTCACGTTCCTGTACTACGCCTGGCTGATCTTCGGCCGGCGTGACTGAGCTCGCCCTGGTCGGCGACCTGCCGGCCATCAGCGACAGCGACAGCGCAACGCTCGCCGCGTGGCTCACAGCCCGCGGCGAGCCGGCATATCGGATGGCGCAGGTCCTGTCCGGCATTCACCGCCCCGACGTCTCGAGCTTCGGAGACCTGACGGATCTGCCCGCCGGCATGCGCGATGCGCTGTCGGGATCGTTCCGCTTCAGCTCGATCGTGGACAGCCATGTCATCCGCGCTGACGGCGGCCTGACCGCGAAGGCCGTACACGAGCTGGTGGACGGCCAGCGCATCGAGTCCGTGCTCATGCGATACCCCGCGCACGGCGCGATGTCCGAGCGGACGACGATCTGCATCAGCTCGCAGGCTGGCTGCGCCGTGAACTGCCCGTTCTGCGCCACGGGCCAGGCCGGGTTCGGCCGGCAGCTCACGCCGGGTGAGATCGTCGACCAGGTCCTCCACTGGCACCGGTCGCCATGGAAGGCGCTCGGTGACGGGTCGAGGGGCCACTACAACGTCGTGTTCATGGGCATGGGGGAGCCGTTCAACAATGCGGACCGGGTCTTCGAGGCCGTTCGCCGCCTGAATGACCCGGAACGCCTCGGCATCGGCGCGCGCCACATCACGGTCAGCACGTCGGGAGTCGTGCCGGGCATGGATCGCATGATCGACGAGCTCCCGCAGGTGAACCTCGCCATCAGCCTCCACGCCGCGACCGATGAGCTGCGTGACGAGCTCGTGCCGATCAACCGCAAGTGGCCGATCAGCGAGGTTGCCGCCGCTGGCCGCCGCTTCGCCGCCCGCACCGGGCGTCGGGTCAGTCTCGAGTACGTGATGATCGACGGCATGAACGACACGGACGCCCAGGCTGCCGGACTCATCGAAATCTCGCGAGGCTGGAGGTCGCATCTCAACCTCATCCCGTTGAACCCGACGCCCGGGTCGCGCTGGAGCGGCACGACCTCCGCGGGAATCGAGCGATTCACCCAGCTGCTGCGCGCCGGCGGCGTCTCGGTCACCGTGCGGGATACCCGGGGCCGCGAGATCGACGCCGCGTGTGGCCAGCTCCACGCCCAGCTCGCCGGGCGGTCGCTGCAGGGAGTGCGGGACGGCGCGGCCGCCACCCGATGACGCGCCCGGCGCAGATCAGCGCGAGCATCCTCAACGCCGACTTCGGCCGTCTCGGCGCGGAGGTCGAGCGGGCCGCCGACGCCGGCGTCGATTCGATCCATCTCGATGTGATGGACGGGCACTTCGTCGACAACCTGACGCTGGGCCCCGTCATCGTCAGTGCGGTGCGGCCGGTGACCACGCTGCCGTTCCACAGCCACCTCATGATCAGCAACCCGCTGGCATTCGCCGATCGCTTTGCCGAGGCCGGCAGTGACCTCATCGTCTTCCACGTCGAGGCAGACGACGATCCGGACGCCGTGATCACCGCCATCGAGCGGGCAGGTCGTCGCGCGGGGATCGCCCTCAATCCTGAGACGTCCGGAGACGCGGTGCACCCGTACCTCGAGCGCGTCGACATGGTCCTGGTCATGACCGTGCATCCGGGCTGGGGTGGCCAGTCGTTCATCGTCGACGTGCTCCCCAAGATGCGCGGCCTGCAGGAGGAAATCGAGCGCCGCAGCCTTGACGTGTCGATCGGCGTCGATGGCGGCGTGAACCTCGAGACCATCGGCCTGGCTCGGGCCGCCGGCGGCGACGTCCTCGTCACCGGCAGTTCACTGTACGGTACGGACGGCGACCTTGGCCCTGCGCTCTCCGCGCTGCGACGGGCAGCCGATACACTTCCGACCATCACCGCCGATTGAAAGGACCTGTCCCCTGCTCACTCGTCACGCCACGAGGCTCATCATCAGCCTGGGGCTGATCTGCCTGGGGCTCGCCGCCTGCAGCGACGGCGGACCGCCGCTCCCGTTCGGCCCCACACCCGACCCCACACCCGAGCCCCCTCGCGACGTCGTCGTGACGGTGACCGACTCCGCGGACGATGCGCCGCTGTCCGGGGTCTCCCTGGTGGCCGAGGGATCAGCTGCCGTCACCGATGAGAAGGGCAAGGCCACGCTCACGCTGCTGCCCGGTGCCACGATCGACGCCACGCTCGACGGGCACGATCCGGCGCAGGGGCAGGTCCCCGACGAGGGCCCACTGTCTCTCGAGCTGCGTGAGAACGTGGCGCGCGGGGTCGTCTCGGACCCGGCGGGGAAGCCCGTCGCGGGAGTCCGCATCTTTGTGGACGGCGGCGACGCCATGGCCGAGACCGACGACTCCGGTGCCTACGAGCTCACGGGGGTGCCCGAAGGCGCGACGCTCCTCGTCAAGCGCCCTGGCTTCCGCATCGCGGAGATCGCGACCGATGCCTCGCTCGCCATCGACGTGACGCTCGAGCCATTCGAGGCCCGTGCCCTCTACGCCCCATCGGCGATCTTCGAGGCGCCGGGTCGGCTGGATGCGATGCTCGACCTCCTGGATCGGACCGAGGCAAACGCCCTCGTGATCGACGTCAAGGAGACCGACGGCCGGCTCTACTACGTCACGGACCTGCCGGAGGCCGCCGAGGTGGGTGCCATCCGCGATGCCCCGATCTTCGATCTCGAGGAGCTGCTCCCCATGCTCAAGGAGCGGGGCGTTTACACGATCGCCCGCATGGTCGTCATGAAGGACAACACGAGCGCGGTGGCGCGGCCGGAGCTTGCCGTTCGCAACAGCGCCACGGGCGAGCCCTGGCGTGACAACATCGGCGGCGCGTGGCTCGACCCGTCCGCGCCCGGGGTGGCCGAGTACGTGGCCGCCATCGCGGGCGACCTCGCGTCGAAGGGATTCGACGAGGTGCAGCTCGATTACATCCGGTTCTTCAGCGACGGTCCCTATGCCGTCGCCGACACGAATCTGCCGAACACCCAGTCATTCCGGCTGCCGGCGATCCAGCGAGTGCTGCGGGTCGTGAGCGCAAAGCTCGACATGACCCGCACGTTCCTGGGGGCGGACGTGTTCCCGATCAGCTTCATCGTCCCGGATGATCAGGGGATCGGCCAGCGTCCGGAGGTCATCATGCCGTACGTCGACTACTTCAACCCGATGGTCTATCCATCCCATTACGGGCCCGGCGTCTTCGGATTCGAGGTGCCGAACAACTTCCCGTACGAGGTCATCGACGAGACCCTCCAGATCATGAGCCGCCAGGCCGATGGGCTGCCGGTCGTCATCCGACCGTGGATCCAAGACTTCGGGTACGGACCGTTCCCGCCGTACACCGCCGACCAGGTGCGAGCCGAGTTCCAGGCCGCCGCCGAGAACGGGGCGAAGGGCTGGATGATCTGGAATGCGCGCGCCTCATTCACCGAGGCTGCGCTCGGCCCGCCGCGCGACGACGAGGACGCCGGCACCGCGACGAGCCCATCGCCGGCCCCCTCGAGCGCTCCGTAGACCGATGCGCCTCGTCGTCCAGCGCGTGACGCATGCCACCGTCACGGTCGGAGACGAGACGATCGGGCGCATCGGACCGGGTGCGCTCGTCCTGGTGGGCATCGGGACGGGCGATACGGGTACCGTCGTCGACCGCCTGACGGACAAGCTGGTCTCGCTCCGCTACTTCGAGGACGCCGAGGGACGCACGAATCTCGCGATCACCGACGCGGGCGGCGAGATGCTCGTCGTCAGCCAGTTCACGCTCTACGCGGACGTCCGCCGTGGACGGCGACCCGGCTTCACCCCCGCGGCCCTTCCCGAAGTGGCCGAACCGCTGGTGGAGCGCTGCATCGAGCGGATCCGCGCGGCCGGGATCACCGTCGCCAGCGGCCGCTTCGGCGCCGGAATGAGAGTTGAGCTCGTCAATGACGGTCCGTTCACGCTCGTGATCGATTCCGCGCACGACCTCGCCTGAGCCACCTCACCCGGACACAGAAACGCCCGCGTCTGCTCGACGCGGGCGACGGGCTGGTCAGGCCGTCAGGCACGGACCTTCTGAGCGGTCCGCCGGCAGCGGCTGCAGGCCTTGACCTTCGACACCTTGCCGTTTGTGACGAGTGTCATCGGCTGCAGGTTCGGCAGCCAGCGGCGCAGGGCGCGCTTGCGGTTCATCCCGACCGACTGGGGGTTCCAGCCGGTGATCGGACGCTTGCCGCAGATGTCGCAGACGCGAGCCATGGTCGAATGCATCTCCAAAACACGGGGAACCGGCGCGAGGCGCCGGGCGATCGGGATGGTAGCACGGTACGATCGAGGCATGCAATCGAGCCGGAGCCCGGGCGAGTGAGCATTCTGGCCCCGGATGCGCTCGACCAGCCGATCCGCGTCGCGATGCCCGAGCTTTCCCGCGCTGCCGCCACCCTCGCGCGCCTGGGCATCGAGACCATTCGCGACGGCCTGTGGTACCTCCCGTTCCGCTACGACGACTTCAGCGACCTGCGCCCGCTCGGCGACCTGGTGCCGGATGAGAAGCAGTCGGCTCGGGCGACGGTCGCGGCGGTTCGCGTCGAGCCAGGCTTCGGGCGGCGTCCCCAGCGAGTGATCGCGCAGCTGACCGATGAGACCGGCAGCGCCGAGGCGATCTGGTTCGGGCGCCGGTTCGTCGAGCGTCGGCTCGAGGCCGGCGACGAGGTGATCGTGTCGGGAAAGGTGACCCAGCGCGGATGGCGTCCGCAGTTCACCTCGCCCGAGTTCAGCCCGGTGGGCCGGGACTCGGTGCACACGGCGCGCGTCGTCCCGATCTACCACCTCACGGCTGGCGTCACACAGAAGCGGCTGCGGGAGCTCCTCGCCCGCGTGCTCGAACGCGGGCTGCCGGCGATCGATGACCCCCTGGACGATGCCGAGCGCGCTGGCCTGCCGACCCTCGCCCATGCGCTGCGGACGGCCCACTTCCCGGAGGAGGCGACCGACGTCGAGGCAGCGCTGGATCGGCTCGCCTTCGACGAGCTGCTGGCACTCCAGCTGACCCTGGCCCAGGCGAGATCTGCCCGTGACGAGCTGCGGGCGCCGCAGATCGCCGTCACCGAGGCCGAGCTGTCGGCCATCGTCGATGCGCTTCCCTTCGCCCTCACCGGCGACCAGGCGGTCGCGGTCGCAGAGATCCAGCACGACATTGCGCACGAGCGCCCGATGCGGCGCCTCCTGCAGGGCGACGTGGGCAGCGGCAAGACCGCGGTCGCGGCCATAGCCCTGGCTTCGTCCGTTCGTGCCGGATGGCAGGGCGCCCTCATGGCACCGACCGAGATCCTGGCGCGCCAGCATCACGCGGGTCTCGCACCGCTCCTCGGAGCGCTGGGCGTACGTGCCGAGTTCCTGTCAGGGTCCCTGCCGCGGGCTCGGAAGCGCGAGATCCACGACGCCATCGCGTCCGGCGAGGCGGAGGTGGTCATCGGCACCCATGCCGTGATCAGCGACGCCGTGGAGTTTCCTCGACTGGCGATGGTCGTGGTCGACGAGCAGCATCGGTTCGGAGTCGGACATCGAGCTGCGCTCCAGGCGAAGGGGAGTGGGGGAGAGCCACATGTCCTGGCGCTGACGGCCACGCCGATTCCCCGGACGCTCGGCCTGACCGTGTACGGCGACCTCGCGATCAGCACGATCCGCGAGCTGCCACCGGGTCGAGAGCCGATTCGCACGGAGATCCGCGACCGACGCGCGCTGCCGAAGATCGAGGCGTTTCTCGCCGCGGAATCCGAGGCAGGCCGTCAGTCCTTCGTCGTCGTGCCGCTGGTCGCCGAGTCGCCACGTCTCGAAGCGGCAAGCGCGGAGGCCGAGGCCGAGCGGCTCCGGGCCGCCTGGCCCACGCTTCGGATCGGGATGGTGCACGGGCAGCAGAAGGCCGACGAGCGCGACGTGACCATGTCCGCCTTCGCGGCCGGGGAGATGGACCTCCTCGTGGCCACGACGGTGATCGAAGTCGGGATCGACGTTCCGAACGCAAGCGTCATGCTCATCGAGGACGCGGAGCGCTTCGGGCTCGCACAGCTCCATCAGCTCCGTGGCCGCGTCGGGCGAGGACGTCATCGGTCGTTCTGCATCCTCCTCTCGGACGCGAGCGACGAGCTCGCCGCGAGACGCCTCGAGATGGTGCGCGGATCGAACGACGGCTTCGCGATCGCCGAGGCCGATCTCGAGCTGCGCGGCGCCGGCAACCTGCTGGGAACCCGTCAGTCGGGACTGCCCCCGCTGCGCGTCGCGTCCCTCTTCGATCCCCGCCACGTCGAGCTGGCCCAGCGCGCTCGCGACCTCGCCGACCGCGTGGTTCGTGCGGACCCGTCGCTCGGTGAGCGCCCGCTGCTGGCAGGCCTGCAACGGGACTTCGCGCCGCTGGAGGATGAGGGTGACGCAGCCTGATGCGGGTCATCGCGGGTGACGCCCGAGGCCTCGCGCTGATCGCTCCCCGCGGGCGCGAGACGCGACCGATCACCGATCGGGTCAAGGAGACGCTGTTCGCCATCCTCGGCGATTGGGTGCCCGGGGCCAGCGTGCTCGACCTGTACGCCGGGAGCGGAGCCATCGGCATCGAGGCACTCTCGCGCGGTGCCGAGCACGCCACCTTCGTGGAGCAGGCCCGGCCCGCGCTCGTCGCGCTGCGCACGAATCTCGAGCGGACCGGGACGTCGGACCGCGCCGAGATCGTTGCCGGCGACGTCATCCGGTTCCTCGCGCTGCCGATCGCGAGGCGGTGGACCCTGGCGTTCCTCGATCCTCCGTACGAGGTGCGTGATATCGTGGCGCCGCTCCGCGCCCTGGCCCCGGCGCTGCCGGAGGGCGGAATCGTGGTGGTCAAGCACTTCTGGCGGACCCAGCTCCCCGACATCTCGGGCCTGGAGCCTTTCCGCCAGCGCAGGTTCGGCGAGACGATGCTCAGCTTCCTGGAGGCAGGTGATCGATGACGCGCGTTGCCGTGTTTCCCGGCTCGTTCGACCCGATGACGAACGCGCACCTGGACGTTGCGCGCAGGGCATCGGGCCTGTTCGATCGGCTCGTCATCGGCGTGCTGAACAATCCGAAGAAGAAGCCGCTGTTCACCATCGACGAGCGCGTCGATCTCATCGCGACGAGCGTCGCGGACCTCGGTGAGCACGTGATCGTCGACGCGTTCGACGGACTGACCGTCGGTTTTGCGCGGCGTCACGGCGCTGGCTTCATCGTCCGCGGACTCCGCGCCGTCAGCGATTTCGAGGCCGAGCTGCAGATGGCCCTCACCAACCGCAAGCTCGCGCCCGAGGTGGACACCACGTTTCTCATGACGGCCCTCGAGTACGGGTACGTGAGCTCGTCGCTGACGAAGGAGGTCGCCCGATTCGGCGGGGACATCGGGCCCATGGTTCCACCCCCCGTTGCCGCGGCGCTGGCCGAACGCCTCGCGGCAGAGCCACGCGTATAATCGGCCTGAGGAAGGGGAAGCGCCACGGACATCATCTTCCTGGTCGAACGGCTCGAATCGATCGTGGCAGCCGGAAAGAAGCTGCCGCTGACGAACAACGTCGTCCTCGACCAGGCCACCGTGCTCGAGCTCGTGGACCAGCTGCGCGTCTCCGTGCCCGACGAGGTCCGCCAGGCCCGTCGCATCACCGAGGAGGCGAGCCGCATCGCCGAGCGCGCTCGAGAGGAGGGGGATGCGATCATCGCCCGTGCCCAGGAGCGTGCGGCGCAGATGCTCGAGGAGCGTGAGCTCGTGCGCGCCGCCGAGGAGCGGGCCGGCGAACTCCTCCAGCGGGCTCAGAGCGAGGCCGGCGAGGTCCGGCGTGGCGCCGACGAGTACGCCGCTGGCGTGCTGATCCGGCTCGAGGGGGAATGCATCAAGGCGCTCACGAGCATCAAGCGCGGGATCGACATGCTCGACGAGCGTCATCGGCCGATGTCGTCCGGTGACGGCCAGTCGCGATCCACGGATGCGATCGTGGTTGATCCCGAAGAGCAGCCGAGCGCCGCCTCCCGTCCATGATCTCGTTCAATGTCGCCGGGCTTCTCCACGAGCCGGCGGGCGCGGTTCGTGATGTCCGGCTGCGCGATCGCTACGTCGCGCTCGGTCATGACATCGAGCTCGCCGGTCCCCTCGACGCCGACCTCAGGCTCCAGCGGACGAACCGCGGCATCCTGGCGCGCGGATCGGTCCGGGCGCCGCTGCGGCGAACCTGCGCGCGCTGCAACGAGGCCTACGTCGAGGACGTTCGCGTTGCCGTCGACGAGGAGTTCCTGCCGACCATCGACCCCGAGAGCGGTGCCCGTCTTCCGGCGGACGACGCGGAGCCGGTGCCAACCCTGCACATCGATGAGCACCACGAGATCAACCTGGGTGACGTCTTCCACGATGAGCTGGCCCTGACGGAGCCGATGCACCCGCTCTGCCGCCCCGATTGCCCGGGCCTGTGCGTCGAATGCGGGGAGCGGCTCGACATCGGCGTGCACGCCCACGCCGATGACGAGATCGATCCGCGACTGGCCGGACTCGCAGCACTGCTTCGGGATGGGGACACGACCCAGTAGGTCCGCACGAAATCGCCATTCGCCAGCCGATCACACGTCCGGCTATACTGCGGCGTCCCGTCACACACTGGTAGGAGTTCCGCGTGGGCGTTCCCAAGCGCAAGGTATCCAAGGCCCGGCAGGGCGAGCGCCGCGCGCACCTCGCGATCAGCGCGCCACCGCTCGTCGAGTGCGACCACTGTCATGAGCTGAAGCGCGCGCATCATGTCTGTCCGACCTGCGGCTGGTACGCGGGCCGAGAGGCAGTCGCGATCGAACCGGTCGCCCCGGTCGAAGGCCAGCGCTAACCACGATGCGCATCGCGGTCGACGCGATGGGCGGCGACCACGCCCCTCGCGAGATCGTCCGCGGCGCCATCGACTACGCAATCCAGCAACCGACCGACGAGATCAGCCTCGTCGGTGACGTGCCGCGTCTCGAACGGGAGGTCGCGGCCCACGGTCGGGGGACGCCGGCGAACGTCCGCTTCGTGGATGCCCCCGAGGTGATCGGGATGGGGGACCATCCCGCGACGGCACTCCGAACGAAGCGCCGCTCCTCGATCCTTGTCGCGACCGATCTCGTGCGCGATGGTGACGCGGATGCGGTCGTGAGCGCCGGATCGACGGGAGCCACCATGGCGGCTGCGATCCTGCGTCTCGGCCGGGTGGATGGCATCGATCGCCCGGCCCTGCCCGCGCACATGGTCACCGCCACCGGCCCCGTGATGCTCCTCGACGTCGGGGCGAACGTGGACTCGGATCCGGAGCACCTCGTGCAGTTCGCGGCGATGGGCGCCATCTTCGCCGAGCATGTCCTTCACGTCACCACGCCCCGTATCGGCCTGCTGAACATCGGCGAGGAGCCGGAGAAAGGTGACGAAGTCGCTCGCGAAGCGCACGCCAAGCTGGCCTCGCTCGATCTCCACTTCGTCGGGAACGTCGAAGCCCACGACCTGATCGCCCACCGGGCGGATGTCGTCGTGTGCGACGGCTTCGTGGGCAACGTCGTGATCAAGTTCTTCGAGGGCGTCACGAGCTTCATCTTCCGCGCCATGCGCGAGGACCTGCAGCAGGGACCGATCGCGCCCATCGCCCTTCTGGCGCTCAAACCGGGATTCGAGCGCCTGCGAGGCCGCTTCGACTATGAGCGCTACGGTGGCGCCCCGCTGCTCGGCGTGAAGGGCGTGAGCATCGTGACGCACGGCCGGGCCAAGGCTCGCATGATCGAGCATGCCATGCGGGTCGCATCCGAATCGGCGGCCGCCCGGGTCCCCGAGCTCATCGCGCAGTGGACCCAGGAGCATCCGGCGCTCGTCCATCGTGGCGTCCGGTCGCGCATCGCCGCGCGCCTGCACCGGGAACGGACCTGACCGTGTCGGCGCGAACGAGCGGCCGCCCATCCTCCGCGACGCTCCTCGCCCGACGCCTTGCACTCCTCGCCCTGTTCGAGGGGGAGTTTCGGCCCGGGTCCGCCGTCGCGGCCCTCGGGCGGCTCGCCGATGAGCGGGACGTGCCCGACGCGGTGCGTGCGCATTCCCTCGAGATCGTGACGGGAGTGGACGAGCACCGCGAGGAGCTGGACGCCCGGATCGCGGTCGAGGCTCCGATCATCCCGGTTGCCGAACTCGGTCGCGTCGAGCGGACGATCCTCCGGAGCGCGATCTACGAGGTGCTATACTCCGCCGCGACCCCGAGCGGGGAGACGATGCGTGACGCCGTATCCCTCGCCCGGATCTACGCCGGAGACGCCGCGCGACGGCTCGTCAATGGCGTGTTAGGAAGTGTTTCCAGATCATCGGGTGGAGGAGCCTGAACTCGTGACAGACGGCACCACATACGAACGCCTCAAGAAGATCATCGTCGAGCAGCTCGGCGTCGACGACGAGGAGGTCCAGCCCCAGGCCTCGTTCGTCGAGGACCTCAATGCCGATTCGCTCGATCTGGTCGAGCTCATCATGAGCCTCGAGGAGGAGTTCGGCACGGAGATCTCGGACGAAGACGCCGAGAAGATCCAGAAGGTCCAGGACGCCGTCGATTTCATCGAGGAGCACCAGCAGTAGACGGGTTCGCCCATGGATGCTCCTCCCCTGGATGAGCTCAGCGCCCATCTCGGCACCGTTCTGCCAGAGCAGGAGCTCATACGCCAGGCCTTCGTGCACACCTCGTTTCACAACGAGAACCCTGCCGTCGCGACCGGCCACAACGAACGGCTCGAGTTCTACGGCGACGCCGTCATCGGGGTCACCGTCAGCCGTCTCCTCTACGAGCAGTATCCCGACGAGGACGAGGGCTTCCTCACCGCACGACGTGCGGCACTTGTCAATCGCGAGGCGCTCGCCGAGATGGCGCTGTCGATCGGCCTCGACCGCTATCTCATGCTCGGCCGAGGGGAGGCCGATGCGGGCGGCGCGTCGCGACCATCCGTCCTCGCCGCGTGCTTCGAGGCGCTCGCCGCCGCGCTGTCGCTGACGCAGGGAGCCGAAGAGACCGATGCCATCCTCGCGCGACTCTTCGCACCCGCGCTCGAGGCCCTCGCCGCGGTCTCGGGACCACCGAAGTCCTCGAAATCGCTGCTCCAGGAGTGGAGCCAGCGGTTCCGTGGCTCCAAGCCGGCCTATCGGCTCGGCTCGACGACCGGACCGCCTCATGACCAGGTATTCGAGGTGACGGTGGCCATCGGCGACATCGTGCTCGGCACGGGAACGGGGACGAGCCGCCAGCGGGCGGAGGAGCGGGCGGCGCAGGCGGCGCTCGCCGGGCTGCCCGAGATCCCCGAGGGACCGCTCCAGCCGGCCGCGTCGTGAGCCGCCTGCGCGAGCTCCGCGTCCACGGGTTCAAGTCGTTCGCCGATCAGACGCGGTTTGTGTTCGAACCTGGGGTGAACGCGGTCATCGGGCCGAACGGATCGGGCAAGAGCAACATGGCCGATGCGGTGCGCTGGGTTCTTGGCGAGCAGTCGAACCGATCGCTGCGCACGCGTCGCGCCGACGACGTGATCTTCGGCGGCTCGGATCAGCGGAAACCCCAGGGAATGGCCGAGGCGACGCTGACGCTCGACAATGCCGATGGATGGCTCCCCATCGATTTCACCGAGGTTTCGATCGGCCGGCGAGCCTATCGGTCGGGTGAGAGCGAGTACCTGATCAATGGGGCGCGGGCCCGCCTGCGCGACGTCGTGGAGCTGCTGGGGCAGGGGCGCCTGGGCGCGAACGAGCTGGTCGTGGTGGGCCAGGGCACGGTGGACGCGGCGCTTTCCCTTCGACCGGAGGAGCGCCGGCAGCTCTTCGAGGAGGCCGCCGGCGTCAAGGGACTGCAGGTGAAGCGCAACGAGGCGTCGGGACGCCTCACGCGAACGCTGGACAACCTGACGCGGGTGAGCGACCTCATCGGCGAGCTGAAGCCGCAGGTCCGTCGGCTGGCGCTCCAGGCGGAGCATCAGCAGCAGCACGATACGCTCGGTGCACGAGCGCGCGCCCTGGTCGCGGTCTCGATCCAGCGCCGCGAGCGGGCGGCACGCGCGGAGCTCGGCGATGCGCGGCGGCGGGCCGCAGCGGCGGAGTCGGCGCTGGTCACGCACCGAGACGAGCAGCAGGCCGGACGAGCGGCCGTGACGGCGGCCGAGGAGCGCTACTGGGCGGCCGAGGAGTCAGCGCGCGCTGCCGCCATCCGCCGCCAGGAGATCCGGGAGGAGCTCATTCGCCTCGATGGCAGGCTGGAGTCGATCAACCGGCGCGTGTCGGAGGTCCACGAGACCTTCGATCGCGAGACGAACGAGCTCGCGGCCGCGGAGGCATCGCTGGCGTCGATCGATGAGCGTGGGCCGGGCGCGGACATCGAGCCCGCAGTCGCAGCTGCTGCCGCGGCAGAGGCCGAGTGGCGATCCGCGGTCGTCGGCCTCGCGTCGGCGGACGACGAGCTGCTGGGGGCGGAGCAGGCCGTCTCAGAGCTTCGGGCTCGGCACAGCGACCTCATCGCGCGGCGGGCCCGGGCATCCGAGGAGTCCGCACGCCACGCCGCCCGGATCGGGCAGCTGCAGGAGGAGCGCAGTGCCCTCGAGGGCCATGCGTCCGACGCCAGATCGCAGGCTGCCGGTGCACGCGCGCGCGCGGACGAGGCAGCTGGCGCCGCGGCTGCCGCACGCGATGCATTAGAGGCGCTCGCAGATGAACGGGATGGAGCCCAGGAGGCCGATGATCGGGCCCGGCACGCGGTCGTCGCGCTCACCGAGCGGCTGCAGGCCACCCGCGCCGAGCTTGACGCGCTCGCGATGCCACACGACGCAGCCACGCGGCTCGGCCGGCGCCTGGCATCGTCAGGGTGGCCGACGCTCCTCGATGCCATCTCGGTGCCCGAGGCCGCGTGGCCGGCGATCGAGGCCGTCATCGGTGGTGATCTGGACAGCGCGCTGCTGTGGTCGGATCGCGACCCAATCCCCGAGGTGACCGATGGGCGGGGCGCGGCACGACTGCTCGCGCCGTCGTCGCCGGGATCCGAGGATGAGCGCCGGGCCGCACTCGACGCGGTGAAGGCGCATCAGACGCTGGCCGACTGGATCGATGCCCCGTCCGCACCGCGCGCCCTGACCAGAACCGTTGTCGCACCGGACCTTTCCGCTCTCCTCGATGGCTGGCGTCGCCTGCCCGACGGCTGGACGGCGGTCACGCCCGACGGCGAGCTGGCCGACGCCCGCGGCGTCGTGCTGCGTGGCCGCGCGGATCCGCCGGGCAGCGCGGCGGCTCGCGCGCACGCCCGACGGCGCGATCTCATCGGGGCGGTCGACACCATCGAACGCGACCTCCTCGATGGCCAGCGCGCGGCCCACGACGCGGCGGAGGCGCTCCGCGCCATCCGGGACCGCCACCTGGACGCCCAGAGGCGGCACGACGAGGCAGATCGCCAAGCGCGGTCGGCGCGCGATGCGCAGCTGACGGCCGAAGATGCGCTCGGGCGTCTCGACCAGCGGTTGGAGGCCGTGCACGCCCAGGCCTCGAAGCTGGCCGAGCCGCCCGCGGCGGCTGAGCTGCCCAAGGGCGACGTGGATGATGCTGGCGATCTGGACCAGCGGCAGGACGCCGCGGACAGGGCTCGGACGCGGCGGAACGCATTGGCGGAGCGGCGCGACGCGGCTCGAGAGGCATGGACGATGACGCGACGCGCGGCCGAACACCTCGAGACCCGCACGGCGGGGATGCGCAGTGAGCGCGCCAATCTCGAGGTGCGCGTGGCCCAGCTCCGTGAGGCACTGCTGCGACTGCGTACCACGCTGGAGACGCTGACTGCCGAGCGCTCCGGCACGTCCGCGCCGGCCGACGACCTCCGAGAACGGCAGCAAGCCGCCGACGCGGAGCAGGTTGCCGCCGAGAAGGCACGTCAGGACTGTCGCGCCGAGCTCGTGGCGCTCGAGCGCGAGCACGGCGGCACGGGGGACGTGCTCGCACGCCTCGAGCAAGCGATGCAGAGTGCTGCGGTCGAGGTGTCGCGTCGCGATGAGGCGCTTGCGGGCCTGATCCGCGAGCGGGACCTGGCCCTGGAGAATCTGCCTGAGCAGGCGAGCGACGATGTGCTCGCGGACGACGGGTTGACGGCCGAGCTGGAGGCCCTCGAGGCGGAGCAGATCGAGACGGAGCTTCGGCGCGTCCGACGCACGCTGTCCCAGATCGGCTCGGTGAATCCGTTCGCGGTCGAGGAGCACACGGAGTTCGCCACGCGGCTCGAGGAGATGACCGACCAGGACGCGGACCTGCGAACGGCGATCGCATCGACGGAGGAGCTCATCGCCACGCTGGACGGAGAGATCGCCGTGCAGTTCGACGCCGCCTTCCGCGCCATCGGGTCCCGATTCGACGAATACTGCCAGCTGCTCTTCGCCGGCGGTTCGGGATCGCTCCAGATGGCCGACGAGAGCGACGGCGACGCACCGGGCGGGATCGAGATCGTCGTTCGACCTCCCGGCAAACGCCTTCAGCGGCTGTCGATGCTGTCCGGCGGTGAGCGCGCGCTCACCGGGGTGGCGCTCCTCTTCGCCATGCTCACCGTGAACCCGGTGCCGTTCTGCATCCTCGACGAGGTCGACGCGGCGCTCGACGAAGCGAACATCGGCCGGTTCGCCGACGCGCTGCGCAAGCTCTCCGAAGCAATTGATTTCGTCGTGATCACGCACAACCGGGCCACGATCGAGGTTGCGGATACGATCTATGGCGTGACCATGACCGATGCAGCCGTGAGCCGCGTCCTCTCCCTGCGCCTCGCGGACGTGCCCGTGGAGGCGAACGCCTGATGTTCTGGCGCCGGCGCGAGGCGGAGCCAGATCCACCCGCCGCATCGGGCGAGCCGACGCCGACGCCCGTGGCCGATGCGCCCATGGGGCCGATGCCGATGACGGTCGCGCGGCCCCCCCGCGAAGCGCGCGGGATGGGGCTCCGCGCCCGGCCGTCAGGCTTCGGGGCACGGCTGCGCTCGATCCTCGGCGCAGATGAGCCGGCCACGGAGACGACATGGGACGATGTCGAGGAGGCCCTGATCGCGGCGGACGTCGGCGCGACGACCACGCTCGAGCTGGTCGATGCCGCGCGCGCCCGGTTCCGCACCGAGGGAGGACGCAGCGGCGAGGATGCCCGTCGTGCGCTGGCGACCGAGATCCGCGACCGTCTCGCGAGCGTCGGATCTGGGCAATTCGACCTCGGTGCCGCCCCATCGGTGATCCTCTTCGTCGGCGTGAACGGCACCGGCAAGACAACGTCGATCGCGAAGCTGGCGGCTCGGCTGCGCGCCGAGGGACACAGCCTTGCCCTGGCCGCGGCCGATACCTTTCGGGCGGCCGCGGTCGAGCAGCTCCGCATCTGGGGGGAGCAGCTCGGTGTGGCCGTCATCGCTCAGCGATCCGGAGCCGATCCGGGCGCCGTGGCCTACGACGCCGTCGTGGCCGCCGAGTCGCGAGGCCTCGACGCCGTCCTGGTCGACACCGCCGGGCGCCTGCAGAACAAGCAGCAACTGATGGACGAGCTCTCGAAGATCCGCCGCGTGATCGAGCGGCGCCTTCCCGGGCAGCCGCGCCACGTTCTGCTCGTCCTCGACGCCACGACGGGCCAGAACGGCCTGCTCCAGGCCGAGGCATTCAGTCGTGAGGCGGGCGTTACGGGGATCATCCTCACGAAGCTGGACGGCACCGCCAAGGGCGGCGTGGCGCTGGCCGTTGCGGAGCGCCTCGGGGTGCCTATCGTGTTCGCCGGCGTCGGCGAGGAGATCGACGCCCTCGCCCCCTTCGACCCCGAGGCGTTCGTGGAGTGGCTGTTCGCGGAGTAGGCCTCCGTTGCCGCCACGCCCGGCGGCCCGTAGAATGGGCAGCCGTTTGCCGGCCTCCGGCATCGCTCCTGCTCCTGTATCGGTCCTTCCATGTTCGAATCTCTCTCCACGCGCCTGCAGGGCATCACCCAACGCCTGCGCGGGAAGTCCAAGATCACCGAGGCGGACCTCGACGTCGCGCTCCGGGAGATCCGCCTCGCGCTGCTCGAGGCCGATGTGAACTTCCGCGTGGTGAAGGACTTCGTCGCTCGCCTCCGGGAGCGAGCGCTCGGAGCCGATCTCCTGACGGGGCTCAACCCGGGCCAGCAGATCGTGAAGATCGTGCACGAGGAGCTGGTCGAGGTCCTGGGTGGCGCCCGGCACCACCTCGCCCTCGATGCCAGGCCCGCAGTGCTCATGTTGGTTGGGCTCCAGGGGTCCGGAAAGACCACGACCGCGGCGAAGCTGGCCGTCCGTCTCCGCAAGGAGGGGAAGAAGCCGCTCCTCGTGGCCGCTGACGTCTACCGGCCTGCCGCCGTCGACCAGCTCGTGCAGCTCGGCGACCAGATCGGGGTCGAGGTCCACACCCGACCGGTGGGAACCCCTGCGCTCGAGGTCGCACGGTCCGGACTCGAGGTGGCAAAGCAACGCGGCGTCGACGTCATGATCCTCGATACCGCCGGCCGTCTCCACGTTGATGAAGCCATGATGGACGAGCTCGTCCGCATCGTGGGCAGCGTGACGCCGTCGGAGACGCTGCTCGTCGTGGACGCCATGACCGGCCAGGAAGCCGTCACGGTCGCCGACGCATTCCACGGGAAGCTGCCGATCACCGGCCTCGTGCTGACGAAGATGGACGGGGACGCCCGCGGCGGGGCGGCGCTGAGCATTCGAGCGGCCACCGGCATCCCGGTCTCGTTCCTCGGGACGGGGGAGCGGACCGATGGTCTCGAGCCATTCCACCCGGATCGGCTCGCGCAGCGAATCCTCGGGATGGGAGACATCATGAGCTTCGTCGAGCGAGTCCAGGAGAACGTGGACCAGGACGACGCGGAACAGGCCGCGAAGCGGATGATGGAGAACCGCTTCACCCTCGAGGACTTTCGAAGCCAGCTCAACCAGATCAAGAAGATGGGGCCGATCGGCCAGCTCCTCCAGATGGTCCCGGGCGCCGGTCAGATCGCCGGGGCCGCCCAGGAAGCGGTCGATTCGGGCCAGATGAAGCGAATCGAGGCCATCATCGACTCGATGACCGCGGACGAACGACGAAGGCCCGAGATCATCAAGGCCAGTCGACGTCGGCGGATCGCCGTCGGCAGCGGAACCAGCACGGCCGAGGTCAATCGGCTGCTCAAGCAGTTCGTCGAGATGCAGAAGATGATGAAGATGATGGCCGGCGGCAAGATGCCCCGGATGGGCGGCGGCATCGGCGCGCTGCTCGGCCGCTGAGCGACCGCATGCATCGCCTCGTCATCGCGCTCGTCACGTTCATCGGCCTCGCCGGCGCCGCATTCCTCGCCGGATACCTCCTCCTCATTTCCGCGACCGCGGACCGTGCCGCCGCTCTGTCGCCGGCCGAGACCGACGTCTACGTCAACATCTACCTTCAACCATCGGCCGGGCAGCAGATGAATCTCGGCGGCCTGATCGGACGCCTGCCCGGATTCGCCGATGAGGCCTCGCTGGACGAGAAGGTCGACCAGGTCGTCGGCAATCTCCTGGCTTCATCCGGGATCGAGCTCGACTATCGAACCCAGATCAAGCCATGGTTGGGCAATCAGGTCGCCCTGGCCGCCTGGGCGACCGACACCGAGCCAGGCGTGGTGGCCATCATCGACGTGAAGGACGTCGATGCGGCCGGCCAGGCCCTCGAGGATCTCGCCGGTGATGCCACGCTCGCGGGAAACTACGAGGGCGTGGAGATTCGAACGACCGACGACGGGGCCTACGCGCTGGTCGACGACTTCCTGGTGATGAGCGAGACGGCTGCGAACATCGAGGCGGTGGTTGACGTGCGCAACGGCGCCGCCTCGCTCTCGGGCCGGTCGGAGTACGCGTCGGCGATGTCCGACCTCCCGTCCGATCATCTCGCGAGCGCCTTCGTCGATATCGCCGGCATCGCCGAGGCCACCGACATGGGGCAGCAGCTTTCCGCGTTCAGCACGGCTGGCGCGACGCTGGTTGCCGAGCGCGACGGGCTCCGGCTGAGCGGCCACGCGCCGTTCGACGTCGCCGGTGCGGCTTCATCCGCCACGGCAGGATTCGGCCTCGGCGGCGAGCCTTCGAGCCTCGTGGACTGGATGCCCCAGGACACCATCGCCGAGCTCGTCGTCTTCGGACTCCGGCAGACGCTCGAGGACGCGGAGGCGGCCGCGGCCACGACCCCGGAGGGACAGGAGCTGGTCGGCGGGCTCGACACATTCCGCGCGCTCGCATCGTTCGGCCTGGGGATCGACGTCGACGCCGACCTCCTGCCGCTCCTCGATCGTGAGGTGGGCGTGGCGCTCTCCGGTCTGGACGGCGAGCTTCCGCGGGGCCAGGTGCTCCTGCGACCCGAGGATCCGGCGGCCGGCGAAGCGGCACTCCGCCGGGTGGTGGAGCGCCTCGCGGTCGTCGGCGCGACAGCTCGAACGGAGATGCACGAGAGCAACGAGATCACCGTCCTGACCATCCCCGATACGATCGAGCTCGCCTACGCCGTGCGAGACGGCATCATCATCATCGGCACGGGCGTCGAGGATGTCATCGCGTCCCTCGACGCGCACGCCAGCGGCGACACGCTGGCCTCCGCAGCCGACTACGTCCGGGCGTTCGAGGTGGCCGGATCGCGAGCGGGGAACGAGGGGTTTGTGGATGTGAGCGGCGCCATCGAGCTCATGGGAGGCGCACTCGACCTGCCGGCCGACGCGCGAGATATCCTTTCCCGCATCGGGACGCTCGGCTTCACCGCCCCGTCCCACGATGATCAGATCGAATTCCACGCGGTGCTGACGGTTGACGAACCGTAGGCGCTGATTCAGCCAGTCCCAACTCACAACGAAGAGGTATTCATCACTTGGCAGTTCGCATTCGATTGACCCGCGTCGGCGCCACGAAGCGTCCGGCGTACCGGGTCGTCGCCATCGACAAGCGACGGTCGCGTGACGGTCGGGCGCTCGAGATCCTGGGTTACTACGACCCGCTCACCGAGCCGGCGACCGTCCACCTCGAAACCGACAGGATCCAGGCCTGGATCGGAAAGGGCGCGCTGCCTTCCGATACCGTGGCCAAGCTCATGCGTCAGGCCGAGAAGGCCGCGCAGGAGCCCACCACCGAGAAGCCGAAGCGCACGACCCGGGCAGCGAAGCCGAAGCCCAGCGCCAAGGCGAAGGCCAAGGCAGCCGGCGCCGAAGCGGAGGCACCGGCAGCCCCCGAAGCCGATGCCATCGCCGAGCCGGATGCGGCTCCCGAGGCCAAGGCGACTCCGGAGGCCGAAGCGGAAGCCGCGACCGCCGACGATGCTGACAGGGCCGACGCGTGAAGGCCTTCTTGGAGTACGTCGCTCGTGGGCTCGTGGACAAGCCGGACGCCGTCTGGGTCGAGGTCGACGAGGATGGTGACGAAACTGTCCTGACGCTCGGTGTCGATCAGGAGGACATGGGGCGCGTGATCGGTCGAGACGGCCGCATCGCCAACGCGATCCGCAGTCTGCTCAAGGTGATGGCCACCAAGGATGGGCGTCACGTCGAGCTCGAGATCGTTTCCGACGCCGACTGAGCGCCGCCTCGCCGTCGCGAGGATTCTCGGCGC
>JBPCOK010000013.1:0-23787 GCA_051000335.1 Candidatus Limnocylindria bacterium
GTCATGCTCCGCAGGCCGCGGATGGCCGACCCGTAGAGTCCGATCGCGCGGGTCGAGACCCGTGCCCCGGGCGGTTCGTCCATGAACGGCATGAACTTGTCGGGAAAGCCGGGCATCGTGCAGCCGATGCAGATGCCGCCCACGTTCGGGCAGCCGCCGATGCCGTTCATCCACCCGCGCTTCGGCACGTTGCACTTGACGACCGGACCCCAGCAGCCGAGCTTCACGATGCACTTCGGTGAGCCGTACTCGGTGGCGAAATCGCCCTGCTCGTAGTAGCCGGCGCGATCGCAGCCCTCGTGCACGGCCGCGCCGAACAGCCATTGCGGCCGGAGCGCTTCGTCGAGCGGGATCATCGGCGCCTGGCCGGTCGCCTGGTAGAGGAGGTAGAGGATCGTCTCGGAGAAGTTGTCGGGGTGGGTCGGGCAGCCCGGGATGCAGACGATCGGGATGCCGGCGCCGGTCTTGAAGTCCCAGCCGAGGTAATCCGGCACGCCCATGGCGCCCGTCGGGTTGCCGGCCATGGCGTGAATCCCACCGTAGGTCGCGCACGTGCCGGCGGCCACGATCGCCAGCGCCTTCGGGGCGAGCCGATCGAGCCATTCGTTCGTGGTCATCGGCTGGCCGGTGTCCGGGTTGTTGCCGAATCCGGACCAGTAGCCCTCGCCGGAGAGATGCTCGTTCGGAATGGATCCCTCGACCACGAGCACGAACGGATCGAGCTCACCGCGCTCGGCCTTGAAGAACCACTCGATGAAGTCGTTGACGCCACCGACCGGACCGTTGTCGAAGTCGATGAGAGGCCAGTGCACCGCCACGCGCGGAAGGCCCGGGAGGGCACCGAGGACGATCTCCTCGATGCTCGGCTGCGTGGCCGCGGTCAGGGCAACCGAGTCACCGTCGCAGCTGAGTCCTGCGTTGATCCACAGAACGTGAACGAGCGGCGCATCCTCGCGTTGTGCGGTTCCCTCCACTGCATGCGCAGGTGTCGCCATACCAACCTCCTTCGGGGTCTTCGAGCTAGCTGATCGTGATCAATGCCTCCATGGGGAGCCCGAGCTCCAGGCGCGCCTGTCGGACGCACCGAGCTCCCAGCTCGAAACCGGGACGGACGCCATCGGTCGCATGCCGATGCGTGGGGAAGCCAGGAGCAATTGGACGAAGGTGGCGATGAGGCCGCGGCGGGCCACAGGGTCCGATTTCGGGCTCTGTGTACGGCGCCAGGTGCTGGCTGTACAGGAAGACATCGCCATCCAATGCGTGAGGCCCAAGGCTACAGCACCGGCTCATCACTCTGCAAGGATTTTGGCGGGGGGAGCCCCGGTGGTACGCCGCGTGCATCTCTCCGCCGTGCGCCCCAACCCGCCCGCGGGACGGGACCGGCGCCGGATCAGGAGAGAGGCCGATCATGGACCACGAGCACGATCACGAGGACGGCACCGTCACCGAGGGGGATCCGTCTCCGAGCGGGCCGCACGGCGTGGACAAGGGCGGACAGCGCGGCGGCGAAGAGGTCGCGGCCGAGCAGGAAGCCGGACGACACGACACCGGCGACCAGGGATCCACGGGCCGCCCGACCGGTGAGTCGTCGATGCGGGGTGCGACGTCCGTCGATCCGCAGGAGCCGATCGACGACGACAGCCCGACGCTTCCACCCGCCTAGAACGTCAAGAGCATGGACGAGCTGGGGCACGCGCCCCAGCTCGTCTTCGTTGCGCTCGCCGCGGTGGCCAGATTTCGGTCGGAATCGACGGTCGCCGATGGCGGTGCCGCGGTATACTGGGACCCACTACGGTGATCGAACCCCGGTCGCCCATGCAGCATCAGCAGTGATCGCGGAAGCCGACTCCGGGCGATGCCCGTGACGCGCGGCCGGTCACCTCGTCAGGCGAGCTCACGCCCATGGGCGACGGCGAGCCGGTAAGGAGGAGACCGTGGCGACCACCCGCCTTCGTCCCAGCCCGACCCCGCTCGAGGCAACCCACCGGAACCTCTCGAGCGCGGAGCTGTACGAGCACGCGGTGCGCAACGGCGAGGGCATCATCTCGGCCCATGGGTCGCTGGTCGTACGGACCGGCAAGCACACCGGCCGGTCTCCGCGCGACAAGTTCATCGTCCGAGAACCATCGAGCGACGCCGATGTGTGGTGGGGACCGGTGAACCAGCCGATCTCCGAGGAGCACTACGACCTCCTGCGCACCCGGTTGACGAACCACCTCGCGGACCGTCCCCTGTACAGCCAGGACCTGCACATCGGCGCGCATCCGGACCATCGGCGCTCCCTTCGCGTCTACACGGAGACCGCCTGGGCCAGCATCTTCGCGCGCAACCTGTTCCGTCTGCCGCCCGCGGCGGACCTTCAGGACTTCACGCCGAACTTCACGATCATCGACGCGCCGTCGTTCAAGGCGGATCCCGCAACGGAAGGGGTGAGGAGCGAGACGGCGATCCTCGTCCATCTCGAGCGCATGGAGATCATCATCGTCGGGACCGAGTACGCGGGCGAGATCAAGAAATCGGCCTTCACGGTGATGAACTACCTCCTTCCGAAGGAGCACGCCCTGCCGATGCATTCGTCGGTGAATGTCGGACCGAATGACGACCCCGTGATCTTCTTCGGCCTCTCGGGGACGGGCAAGACGACGCTGTCGGCCGACCCGGAACGCTCCCTCATCGGCGACGACGAGCACGGCTGGGGATCCGATGGCCTCTTCAATTTCGAGGGTGGCTGCTACGCGAAGACGATCCGCCTCTCGCCGATGTACGAGCCGGACATCTTCGCCACGACCCGCCGCTTCGGCACGATCCTCGAGAACGTCGACCTGGACGCGACCACGCGCGAGCTGGACCTCGACTCCGAGCGCTTCACGGAGAACACGCGCGGGGCGTATCCGCTCGACTTCATCGGCAACGCCAGTGCGACCGGGATCTGCGGGCACCCACGAAACGTCATCTTCCTGACGGCCGACGCCTTCGGCATCCTGCCGCCGATCAGCCGCCTCTCACGCGACCAGGCGCAGTACCACTTCATCAGCGGCTACACCGCCAAGCTGGCGGGCACCGAGATCGGCGTCACCGAGCCGAGGGCAACCTTCTCCGCCGGCTTCGGTGCGCCGTTCCTGCCCCGGCATCCCGGGGTCTACGCGTCGATGCTGGCCGAGCGTCTCGAAGAGCACGACGTCCCGGTATGGCTGGTGAACACCGGATGGAGCGGCGGCCCCTACGGCACCGGTGAGCGGATGGCGATCGACCATACCCGGACGATGGTCCGCGCGGCGCTGAGCGGTGCGCTGGACGACGTCCCCTACGAGATCGACCCGGTGTTCGGCGTCGAGGTTCCGACCACGGTGCCCGGTGTCCCGGACGAGATCCTTCGACCCCGCGACACATGGCCGGACCCGGCCGCCTACGACGAGAAGGCTCGAGAGCTGGCCCGGATGTTTGCCAGGAACTTCGAGGACTATGCCGACGGCGTGACCGAGGCGGTCCGCGAGGCCGGTCCGAACACGGAGGCCTAAGCGCCGGCGTGGCCGGCATCAAGCTCGTCTACATCGGCGGCGGGAGCACGCGGGCGCCCGGCACGGTCGCCGCGCTCGTCGAGCGTGGAAGCGCATTCACCGGTTCCGAGATCGTCCTCGTCGATCTCGACGACGAGCGACTCGACGTGGTCCGCCGCCTGGCCGAGCGCATGGCGAAGGTTCACGGCCACGACCTTCGCGTGCGCGCGTCGACCGATCGGCGATCGGCCCTCGAGGACGCCGATGTCGTGCTCACCAGCTTCCGGCCCGGCGGATTCGAGGCGCGGGCGCTCGACGAGACGATCCCCCTTCGCCATGGCGTGATCGGCCAGGAGACCCAGGGGCCGGGCGGGTTCTTCATGGCCCTGCGCTCGATCGCCGTGATGCGCGAGATCGTCGAGGAGATGGAGACGCTCTGCCCGGATGCCTGGCTCGTCAACTACACGAACCCGGTGAACGTCGTGTCCGAGGCGATCACCCATCATTCCAACGTGCGCTGCGTGTCCCTGTGCGAGGGACCGCTGACCTTTCCCGCCGATGTCGCGCGGACTGCCGGCCTCGATCCCACCAGGCTCGAGGCGACGATGGTCGGCCTGAACCACACCGGATGGTCCGTCCGCCATGACTACGCCGGCGCCGACGTCATGCCGCTCATCGAGGCGGCGGCGGCGGATCGGCTGGCAGTCGATGACCGTGGTGCGAGCCGAGATGACCTCATGCTCCGCCTCGCGGCCGCGATGGGGGCGCTGCCATCGGCCTACCTCTACTACTACTATTTCCGCGACCACGCCCTCGATGTCGCGCGTGCGGCACCGCGAACCCGCGCCCAGGAGATCATGAGCGAGCTCGACGACTATTGGACCCACTACCGCCAGCAGGCCGAGGCGGCCGACCCGCAGCTCGATCCGTCCCGGTCCCGGGGCGGGATCCTCGAGCTCGAGCTGGCCGTCGACGTGATCGACGCCCTCGTCAACGACCGCGGGACGAGATGGCCGGTCAACGTGCCGAACCGCGGAACCGTTCTCCTCGGATTCCCGGACGACCTCGTTGTCGAGGTTCCCGCAATGATCTCGGCCGAGGGCATCACGCCCCAGCACGTGCCGGCGCTGCCGGCCCACCTGCGCGGCCTCATCGAGTCGCTCGGCGCGTACCAGGCAGCGGCGGCGGAGGCCGCGTGGTCCGGCACGCGTCGCGACGGGATGCGGGCCCTCGCAAGCCATCCCCTCGTCGGTTCGCTTCCCCGTGCCGAGGCGATGTATGACGAGATGGCCGCCGCGCATCAGGCCCATCTCCCCGCCCGGCTGCTCCGGGCATGACGATGGAGCTGCGCGAGGCGGATGACGCGGGCGCACTCGCGCGGGAGGCCGCCGAGATCGTGGCCGAGACGGTGGCGAATCACCCGGGTGCCCTCGTGATGGCGGCCACGGGCGAGACGCCGATGGGCACGTACGCGGAGCTCGTCCGCCAGCGGGCCGGCGGCGCGCTCGACAGCTCCGGGATGCGCATCGCGCAGCTCGACGAGTACCTCGGCATCGGTCCCGAGGATCCGCGCTCGCTGTTCGGCTGGATGCATCGCGCGCTCGTCGAGCCGCTGGGGATCGGTCCGGACCGGGTCATTCGATTCGACAGCCAGGAACCGGATGCGGACCTGGCGGCTCGCGAGTACGACGCGCGGATCCAGGCCGCCGGCGGCATCAATCTCGCGATCCTCGGGCTCGGGGTGAACGGGCATCTCGGGTTCAACGAACCGCCGTCCGACGCGTCGTCCCCCACCCGAACGGTGCACTTGTCGCCCGACACCCTGGCGAGCAACGCGGCCTATTGGGGTGATCGGCCCGTCCCCACCGGGGCGATCACGGCCGGGATGGGAGTCATCCTGTCCGCTCGTCGCATCCTGCTGCTCGTGTCGGGCGGCCACAAGGCCGCCGTCCTGACTCGCGTGCTCGAATCGGACCCGGATCCCTGGCTGCCGGCGTCGCAGCTGCACGCGCATCCGAACACGATTGTGCTCGCCGATCGCACCGCCCGCGGCGCGTGAGGCTCCAGCTCGGCGTCGACGGGGGCGGGAGCAAGGCGGTCGCCGTCGTCGCCACACCCGAGGGAGACATCGTCGGGGCGGCGCGACAGCTCGGAACGGCGGATATCTACGCGTCCGGCGGGGAGGAGGCGTCCGTCGGCCTCGTCGAGCGGGTGGTCGATGCGGCCCTCGCGCAGGCCGGGGCCGATCGGCGCGGCGTGTCACGCGCCGTCCTCAGCCTGGCCGGCGCCGACTGGCCGGAGGACTTCGCGTACCACGCGACCAGCTGGGAGGGGTTCGGGTTCGGAGGTCCTGCCCTCATTGTCAACGATGCGATCGGCGCCCTCGCCGGGGCGGTGCCCGAGGGTCCGGCCGTGGTCGTCTCGATCGGCACCGGCGCCGCAACCGGGGCACGTGGGCCTGAAGGCCGGCTCTGGCATTCGAGCTTCTGGCAGGCGCCCCACGGCGCCGCCGAGCTCGCGCGGCGAACGCTCGACGCAACCGTCCAGGCGGAGCTCGGCATCGGCGAGGCCACGGCCATGCGCGCAGCTCTTTTGCAGATCACCGGCGACGACGAGATCGAGGCGGTGCTGCATCGGTACACGGCACGCGACGCCGAACCGCTCCCGGTGGGTCCCTTGGTCAGCGCGCTGCTGGCCGCGGCGCGGGACGGTGATGTCGTCGCGTCCGCGGTCGTCGACGACCATGGACGCGGGCTTGGCCAGGTTGCCGCGGCCGCCGCTCGACGGGTTGCGATCGACACGATGCCGTTCGCGCTGTCGTTCACCGGCGGCCTCGCTCAGGTGGGGGCGGACACGCTCGTCCCATCGGCGCTGAGGGCGGTCGAATTGTCAGGCCAAACACCGCATCTGGTGCCCGCCCGCTGGCAGCCGGCGCTCGGCGCGCTGGTCATCGGGTTCCAGGCTGACGGTCGTTGGGACCGAGGGGTGGCCGAGCGCCTGGACGCGACGCTGCCGCCATCGAGCCTGTACGAGGTCCTCTCCGCCTGAGGTCGGTTCGGCCGCTTGCGGTCCCTTGTTCAGGGTGCCGCTGCGTCGCCGAAGAAGAGGTCGATCCACTGCTGGAGCATCGGCTTCGAGGGCTGCGCCGCTGCAGCAAGCTCCTCGGGGAGCGGCTCCTCGGCACCCGGGGGGATGATGAGCACCTGCTCACCGGCGGCCCCGAGGTTCGCGAGCCTGCGCGCCTCGGCGCTGATGTACGCGTCGCTCTGCAGGTACGCGAGCTCCTGCCGGAGCTGGGCATTCTCGACGTCGACAGCCTCGATCTCGGTCTGGATCGCCGCCGCGCGCTGCCCGATCTCCCAGTTCGCGTAGACCTGGCGGCCGAACTGCACGGCGAGCAGGACGCCGATGATGACCACCACCAGCATCCAGGCGATTCCGCCACGCGACGCGGGCAGGCGCAACCGCAACCGCGAGCGCGCGCCGCTCACGCCAGGCGCAGAAAGGTCGATTCCGGTCATCGGTCGAAGAGTCTACCCGAGGTGGTCCGTTCGCCACCGATCATGACGGCCTCCACGCACAGTTCCTCGTCGAGCACCACGATGTCGGCGTCGAGGCCCGGGGCGAGAGAACCGCGGCGATCCGCCAGGCCGAGCACGCGTGCAGGTGTGGCGGAGGCGGCGCTGGACGCTTCGCCGATGGGCAGCGACAGGGCGTGGACCGCTCGTCGAACGGCCGCATCCATGGTGAGCGTGCTCCCCACGAGCGTCTCCGTGCCGGCGAGGCGCGCCACTCCGGCGGCGACCTCCACCCTCGCCGACCCCAGGCGATGCTCGCCGTCCTCAAGGCCGGTCGCGGGGATCGCATCCGTCACCAGCGCGATCCGGCTCGGACCGGCTGCCGCGAACGCGAGTCGAGCGCTGTCATCGTGGAGATGCACGCCGTCGTTGATCAGCTCGCAGACGACGCCCGGTCGCACGAGGGCCGTGGTCGCAAGCCCAGGTCGGCGGTGATCCATCGGCGACATGGCGTTGAACAGGTGGGTGACGAGGGAGGCGCCGGCATCGAAGGCGGCGACCGCAGCTTCGCGGTCCGCGTCGCTGTGGCCGAGCGCCACCACCACGCCGGCATCCACCGCCCGACGGATGAGGTCGAGCGCGCCGGGCAGCTCGGGCGCAATCGTGATGGACCGCAGGGTGCCATCCGCGCTCTCGAGCAGCCGGTCAAGGGCGACCGGATTCGGCATGCGCAGGGACGCCGGGTCATGAGCGCCCGCCCGCCTCACGTTGAGGAACGGGCCCTCGAGATGGCTGCCGAGGACGATGGAGCGGGCTGTCCCCGGCAGCCGCATGGCGTCCCGGATCGCCGCGAGCGCGGTGATCATCTCGTCCAGCGGGGCAGTCATGACGCTGGCGAGGAGTCCGGTGGTGCCGTGCAGCGCGTGGAATGCCGCGGCGTCCCGAATCTCTTCCGGATCCGCGGAGAGCATCGAGTCGCCGCCGCCGCCGTGGACGTGCAGATCGATGAATCCCGGCAGGACCCAGCGCCCATTCACGGAGTCGTGGCCCGAACCGTGAGGCGGTGGGGCGCCGTCACCGAGCGCGGCGATCACGGCACCCTCGATCTTGATCCAGCCGGGATCCAGCACGCCGTTCGGCGTGACGAGACGCGCATCGGTGAGCAGGGTTCCCATCGCGAAAGCATACGGGGCGGGCGGGGCGCGACATTCGAGGTGTCGCATCGCGGGGCAATCCTTTCGAACGCCTGTGCTATGTTCCCGAATCGAACGGACGTTCTCTTTCCCCGTACGCGAGCTGGAGGGTCAGATGCTCACCGCCCCGCCGGATACCGCCGACGACGCAATCGCCGCGCTCCTCGCCGACCCGTCGATCGGCGGGATCATCGCCGCGCACCGGGTCATGGAGCCACGCCAACCCCGCCACGCTCCGTGGCCGCCGTCGCTCGATGCGCGCGTGGTCTCCGCACTCCGGGAACGGGGCATCGACGCTCCGTACACCCACCAGGAGGCGGCGTTCCGCGCCGCGACCGAAGGTCGGAACACGGTGATCGTGACGCCGACCGCGTCGGGCAAGACCCTCTGCTACAACCTCCCGGTCCTCGACGCGATCGCGAAGGACGATGCCGCGCGGGCGCTCTACCTCTTTCCGACGAAGGCGCTGGCGGCCGATCAGCTCGTGGAGCTCCGCGCGCTCGCCGATGCGGCCGGCATCGGCCTGAAGACCCACACGTACGACGGCGACACTCCCGCCAGCGTCCGCAGCGTGGTCCGCGCCGCCGGGCAGGTAGTGATCACGAACCCGGACATGCTCCACGCCGCCATCCTTCCGCACCACACGAAGTGGTTCAAGCTCTTCGAGAACCTTCGATACGTCGTCATCGACGAGCTGCACACGTATCGTGGGCTGTTCGGAAGCCACGTGGCCAACGTCATCCGGCGACTCCGGCGCATCAGCCGCCACTACGGCGCCGATCCAATCTTCATCTGCGCCAGTGCCACGATCGCCAATCCGCGCGAGCTGGCCGAGGGCGTGATCGAGGCACCGGTCGAGCTGATCGACGACAACGGGGCGCCATCCGGCCGCAAGCACGTGGTCATCGTCAACCCGCCGGTGGTGAACGCGCGGCTCGGGATCCGATCCAGCTCGCTGCTCACCGGTCAGCGGATTGCCGAGCGGCTCATCCGGGATGGCGTGCAGACGATCGCGTTCGCCCGCTCGAGAACCGCCGTCGAGATCCTCACGACGTACCTCCGCGAGGCCTTGCCGGCTGCCCCCGGCCATCCCTCCCCCATCCACGGCTACCGTGGCGGATACCTGCCGAACGAGCGTCGGGCCATCGAGGCCGGCCTGCGCGACGGACGCATCCGCGGGGTCGTGGCCACCAACGCCCTCGAGCTCGGGATCGACATCGGCGGGCTCGATGCCGCCATCTCCGTCGGCTATCCGGGGACGATCGCATCCACGTGGCAGCAGATGGGACGGTCGGGACGCCGGGCCGGCACGAGCCTCTCGGTCATGGTCGCGAGCCCCGCGCCCATCGACCAGTTCCTGGCCACCCACCCCGACTATTTCTTCGACCGCTCGCCCGAGCATGGCCGGATCAACCCCGACAACCTCCACCTGCTGCTTGATCACCTCAAGGCGTCGGCCTTCGAGCTCCCGGTCCCCGCGACCGAGCGCTTCGGCCTCGACGAGACCCCGATGCTGCTCGACGTCCTGCAGGAGGACGGCTTCCTTCGGCGAGCGGGCGACGATCGCTACTACTGGAGCCAGGAGAACTTTCCCGCGTCGGCGTTCAGCCTTCGATCGGCCGCCCAGGAGAACGTGGTGATCATCGACGAGACCGGCGACCGTCCCAGGGTCATCGGCGAGGTCGACCTCTTCGCCGCGCCGATGCTCGTCCACGAGCAGGCGATCTACATCCACGGCACCCGGCAGTTCCACGTGGACCGCCTCGACTGGGATGAGCGAAAGGCCTACGTCCGCGCGGTGAACGTCGACTACTACACCGATGCCGACCTCGGGGTCACGCTCAAGATCCTCGATGCGTTCGACGAGGTGGCCGATGCCAGGAGCGGGCTCCGCGCACACGGCGAGGTCATGGTGGCCTGGCACGCGACGCTGTTCAAGAAGATCAAGCTTCACACCCACGAGAATGTCGGCTGGGGACCGATTGCCCTGCCCGAACAGCAGATGCACACCACCGGTGCGTGGATCGTGCCGTCCGACGACGTGGTGAGGCGGTTCGACCGCGAGACCCTCGACGGAGCCCTGATCGGGTGGGCAAGGCTGGCCCGAGCGTCCGCCTCCCTGCTCCTCATGTGCGACCCGCGCGACGTCGGTGTGCTGGCGCAGGCCCAGGCGCCCCACACGCTGCGACCCACGCTCTTCCTCTACGACGCGGTGCCCGGTGGCGTGGGGCTGGCCGAGCGGCTTCACGATCTCAACTCGGAGCTCCTCGCGGCCTGCGCCCGCATGGTGACCGATTGCCCGTGCATGGACGGTTGCCCGTCCTGCGTGGGTCCCATCGCCGAGGTGGGGATCAACGGCAAGGCCGCGTGCGCCGAGCTCCTCGCAGGCATGGCCTGACCGATGCGCACCATTGCCGACCGGCTGAGCGCCGCTCGCTCGGAGCGCGTTGCGCCCCGTCCGAGCGCCGTGGTGGAGGCGGATCGACTTGATCGGCTGGCGCGGTGGTTCGATGCGCGCACCGACGTCACCGAACACGGCACCGTCCTCGTCGTCGAGCGAAGCGTGGCCGCTCCGCCCGGAACCGCTGCGGCACTCGCCGGGCTGCCGCAGGCCGCGTACTTCGATACCGAGACGACGGGACTCTCGACCGGCGCGGGCACGGTCATCTTCCTGGCCGGGATCGCGCGCGTGTCCGGGGACCGGATCCACGCGCGGCAGTACCTGCTGCCCGACTATCCGTACGAGCCGCCGCTGCTCCGAGCCGTCGCCGGCGACCTGGCCACCTTTCCCCGCCTCGTGACCTACAACGGGCGCGCCTTCGACGTGCCGATGCTCGCCGCGCGACTCACGGTCCACGGGCTCTACCGAGAACAGGCGGCCGTGCCCCTCGTCCACGATGACCTGCTGCCCGATGCTCGGCGCCTCTTCCGCCGGCCACTCGGCGGCGCGCGATTGGCGGATATCGAGGCGGGCGTGCTCGGCGTCCGCCGAGGCTCGGACTGCCCGGGCAGCGAGGTGCCCACGCGCTACTTCGGCTACCTGCGGGGAGGGTCTCCCGACATCCTGGCCGAGGTCCTCGACCACAACTTCCAGGACATCGTGAGCCTCGCGCTGCTCGAGGCCGAGCTGTGCCGCCTCCGCGCCGGCGGCTGGCGCGACGCCCGGATCCTTGACCCGCGCGGGATGGCCCTCGAACTTCTCCGCGCCGGGGCCGTGGACGATGCGCTCGAGCTCGTGGATTCGGCCCACGCCGTCGCCACGGACCCGGCCGAGGCCAATGCCCTGCGACGCGTCGCGTCCCGGCTCCTCATCGCGATGGGCCAGGTCGAACGTGCCGAAGCGCTCTGGCACCTCGGAACGCGTCGAGCGTCGGTCGACGCAGCGGCTGCCTGGATCGAGGTGGCGCGCATCCGGGAACGGCATCGCGGCGACCTCGCCGGCGCGATGGAGGCCACCGCGGCCGCGTCACGCGTGCTCGACATCGCCTTCGCCCTCGGTCGCGGTGGGTCCATCGGGGAGGTGGCGCGGACGCGCATCACGGTCGAACGCCGGCTCCGCAGACTGCGGAGCTGGGTGGCGGCAGCCGAGCGCCGCGCCGACCGGGGCCACCCGAGGCGACCGGCCGCTGCCTAGCGGCGACGCTGGTCGAACAGCCGGATGACCGCTTCACTCGCACGCCCCGCGGCGCCGGCGGGCGAGGTCCCCCGTGCGAGGTGGATCGCGAAGGCGGCGCCGAACGTGTCGCCCGCCCCGACGGTGGGGACGTTCTCCACGATGCGGCGTGGCACGGCCGCAGTGACGTCGAGGGCTGCAGGATCGTCGAGCAGGTATCCTTGGACCCCGAGGGTGAGCACGATCACGGGCCGTGGGCCGAGGTGCTCGCGAAGCGCGAGCGCCTGGGCGAAGGGATCGCCTCCACCCTCCGCCAGGTCCTCGGTGGAGAGGACGATCGCGTGCGCGGCCCCGAAGATCGTCCACAGCTCGGCCGGTACCGATGCGAGCGGCCGCGGCCGCACCGTGCTCCCGACCTCGAGCCAGCGCAGCCATCCCTGAACGAGGAGCACCATGACCGCATCGGGCAGTCGCTCGCGGAGGGTGATGACGGCGTCGCCCGGCAGCTCATCCGCGATCGGGGCGAGGAGGGCCGTCCGCGGGGCGAGATCGACGACGCCACGCCCGATCTCCAGCGGATCCGTTCCGGATTCGAGGGCCAGGACCCGCCTCCCGGAGTTCTCGTCATGCCGATAGGTCGTCGTGGTACCGGCAGGCTGGTGGAGCAGCTGCCCCAGCCCAGCCAGTGCCCGCAGGCCGACACGTGCCTCCGGCTCGTCGCCGGCCACGGTCAGAAAGGCCGGTAACGATCCCTCGGCGACGGCGGCCCGACCCGAATGGATGACGGACCCACCGGGCGCGGATGTGCCGTCGGCGAAGCGGTCGATGGTCAATCCGCCGACGATCAGGATCTCGGGCATCAGACTATCATCGGCACATGCCACTCTTCTTCTACGAGCTCCACGAGGGAGCCACCGATCTACTGACCGACGCGCTCCTCGTCTCCGAGCGGGACCATACCCCAGAGCAGTTCGCCGCGATGGTGGCCGCGGCACGGAAGGCGATCCTCGACACGTTCGAGGAGGACACGCTGGTCGAGGCGATCGCACGCGAGCTCGAGCGCTCGCACGGTCTCACGTACATCGGCGACGAGAAGCTTCGGGCGAGCATGAGCGTAGGCATGGAGGACGCGGACACGTACCTCGTCGAGCAGAGCGACGAGTTTCGATCGATCGTCGCCGAGATGGAGCGTCCCGAGCGCCCCTAGCGTCCGTCAGCGGGCGACGTTGAACAGGATCTGCAGCACGTCGCCATCGCGCACCTCGTACGCCTTTCCTTCCTGGCGCAGCAGGCCGCGCTTGCGTGCCTCGACCATCGAGCCGCATTCGAGCAGGTCCTCGCAGCCGATGACCTCGGCGCGGATGAACCCGCGCGCCAGGTCGGAGTGGATCGCCCCGGCGGCATCGACCGCGGTCGACCCGACCCGCAGCGTCCACGCCCGGCACTCGTCCTCACCCGCGGTGAAGAAGCTGAACAGTCCGAGCAGCGCGTAGGTCAGCGAGACGACCCGGCCGCGGGACGGTTCCTCGATGCCGAGATCGGCCATGAACAGGCGCGCGTCTTCCTCGGCGAGCTCGCCGATCTCTGCCTCGATCTTGCCGGCCAGGGCCGCCACGTCGGTGCTCGGCTGGGCGTACCGCTCCCGCCCCGCCGCCTCGAGCGCATCGGCCTCCGGGAGGCGGGCCTCGTCGATGTTCAAGACGACGAGCACCGGCTTCTGCGTGAGGAAGCGGTAGCCGCGCAGCAGGAACTCGTCCTCCGCTGTCAGACCGAAGGATCGGATTGGCTTCCCCTCCGAGAGGTGGGGCTCGATCCGCGCCAGGACCTCCTGCTCGCGCTGCGCCTGCTCGCGCTCGGCCTGCGACCCATGACGGCCCTGGGTCTTCAGCTTCTCGAGGCGCTTCTCGATGACGGTGAGGTCGGCGACCGTGAACTCGAGATCGAGATCGTCCACCGCGCTCCACGGGTCCGGCGGGGTCGGGCTGGCCGCATCGGGGAACGCGCGAGCCACGTGGACGAGGGCATCGGCGTTCCGGATCTGGGCCAGGACATCGGGGTTGATGGTTCCCTCGCGAGCGGCGCCCGCCGGAAGCGCGACGTCGACGTACGTGACGTCGGCATACGTCGTCTTCTTCGGGCTGAAGAGCGCCGAAAGGCGATCGACGCGGACGTCCGGGACTTTGACGACGCTCAGGTTGGGAGCCGCGCGGCCTCCGGAGAATCCCCCCGTCTCTGCATGGCCTCCGGTCAGCGCATTGAAGACGGTCGTCTTCCCGCTGCCTGGCAACCCGACGATGGTGACCTGCATCGGCGTTCAGTACCCCGCTTCGAGGTCGACGAGATTCCGCATCGGCGCATCGGCGCGAAATGCGCGGAGATTCTCGATGAACAGCTCGACCGTCCGCTCGGCGACCCGATCGGACGCCCAGCTGGTGTGGGGCGTGATCACCAGATTCGGCGTGTCGTACAGCGGCGAATCGGCGGCCAGCGGCTCCTCGCTGAAGACATCGAGCACGGCGCCACCGATCCAGCCCGATGTCAGCGCGCGGCGCAGCGCGATCTCGTCGATCAACCGCCCACGCGCGATGTTGATGAGCCAGGCGTCTTCGCGCATCAGCGCCAGCTGCTCGGCCCCGATCATCCCGGCCGTCTCGTCGGTCAGCGGCGCCGCCACGACCACGATATCGCTCTGCGAGAGGACCTCGTCGAGCTGATCCAGGCCGTAGAGCGTCACGTTCGTGGCTTCGCCGGCGCCACGTTCGGGGTGCCGCCGAGTGGCGACGATACGGGTGCCGAACGGCTCGAGCAGCGCGGCCAGCTCGACCCCGATGCTTCCATAGCCAATGATCCCCACCGTCATCTGCGACAGCTCACGAGCTCGCAGCGGCTGCCAGGTGCGCTCGCGCTGCAGCTCGAGCAGCTGGCGCAGGCGTCGCGAGATCGCGAGAGACATCATCACCACGTACTCCGCGATCGGACGGCTGAAGACGCCGCGCGCGTTGGTGACCGTGAGCCCGCGATCCCGGACGGCCGGCGTGGTGACCCGGTCGACGCCGGCCGCGGCCGAGTGGATCCAGCGCAGCCGTGGTGACCGCGTGACGACGTGGTCGAGCACCGACGCCGGCGTCGTGCCGAGGAGCAGGACCTCGGCCTCATCGAACACCGATTCATCGGCGTCGCCGTGGATCCGGCCATCGGAGGCGATCAACGCGCAGCGAACACCTTCGACGCCTTCGATGCGCCCAACGAGCTCGCGCGTCAGCGCGGATCCGAGGATCGGCGTGGCGAGGACGGTCAGCGGCGACGATCCGGTCAGGACGGAATGCCCTCCATGCGGGCGACCCAACGCTCCGGGTTGCGGATCTCAACAAGTGTCGGCAGGTGCTCGGGGCCGGTCCACACGCGGTTGAGCGTCTCGCGTCCACGGTCACGGATCACGGCATCCGCGAACCGCTCACCCGCCGCGTACTGCTCCATCTTCAGGTCGAGGCCCGTGAGCCGCATGATGGCTCGCTCGACGGCACCGCGCCGTTCCCCGCGTCGTTCGAAGCGGTCGTGGAGCTCTTGGAACCCGGGCAGGATCTGCGCCCCGGCGGCGTTCATGACGTGGTTCGAGTAGCCCTCGAGCAGCGACATCAATGCCTGGGTCCGGTTGAACGTCTCGCGCTGTCCGGGCGTCAGGATGCGCTCGAGCCAGTGGCCCTCGCCGCTCGTCATCGCCTCGCGCACGCGACCGAGAAGGCCGCCGGACTCGGCGGCAAGCTGCTCGACCGTCTCCGCGACGAGGTCCGCGAAGTAAGGGCGAAGCCAGGCGTGCGCCTCGAACTCGAAGGCATGCGTCGCCTCGTGGAGGGCGATGAAGGTCCGGAACTCGTCGCGGGGGATCCGCATCGCGGCGGCCGTGGCCACGATGTTCGGTTCCACGAAGTGCAGCCGTCCCCGCGTCGGACCGGCGGCCAGGAGGCTGACGTCGTACTGCCCGAGCACCTTGCGTCCGAGGAACGCGAGCATGAACCCCAGCTGCTGGTTGCCGACCGCCCGGTTCACCCAGCGCGACATCGCGCGGCCGGCCGTGTCGGGTCCATCCTGGCTGTCGAGTAGCGTCTGCTCGACGCGTTCGAAGAGGACACGGAAGGTCGTGAGGTTGAGGTCCACCCATCCGAGTCGGTCGATCACCGCGGGCGTCTCGAGCGCGGCCGGCAGGTCCGAGCCGATCTCGGCGGCGACGATCGGCTCGATGCGGAGCAACGTCTCGCGATAGAACGCCTCCGCCTCCGCTCGCTGGGCATGAGGAATCGGAGCCGCCGCATCACCGAGGCGCCGGTGGGCGATGCTCCGGACCTTCTCCCAGTCGATGAGGCGCGGACCCGCTCGGCGCATGATCTCGCGTGATGCGACGCTCGCACCCAGCGCGAGCAGGCCGCCCACCAGGATTCCCGCGCCGAGGCGCGTGGTGTGTCGTGACATGTGGATCAGTCTAGGGGAACGACGCCGCGGCCTCGATGCGCACGACCTCGACATCCGGCAGCGATGCCCCGAAGAGGCGTGACGCAACGGTGGTGAACGCCCCCGAGTCCCCCGTCGTCGCGACGCGGTGCCGAACCGATCCGACGTGGGAGCTTCGGGCACCGATGGCATCGAGGAGGTCCTCGACGGCGAGCGCGGTGGTGAACGCCGAATCGACGACCGAGATCGCCGGACCCACCAGGCGCTCGATGACCGGGCGCAGCAGCGGATAGTGCGTGCAGCCGAGGAGCAGCGCGTCGATCGACGGCCCCGCCACGAGGAGCGGCTCGAGGTAGGCGCGCAGGACGGACTCGGCGCGCCGGCCGTCGAGAATCCCGGACTCGACCATCGGCACCAGCTCGGGCGTGGCCAGCTGGGTGACCTGCGTGGCGGGCGCCGCCTCGACGATGGCGCTCGGGTAGGCGCCCGATTCGACCGTGCCGGCCGTCGCGATCACCGCGACATGACCGCTGCGAGTTGCCGCGGACGCGGCAACGGCCCCGGGCCTGACGACACCCAGCACCGGCGTGATCGACCGATCGCGCACGTCGTCCAGCGCCCGCGCCGTCGCGGTGTTGCACGCGAGGACGACGAGCTTGACGTCCTGGGCCAGGAGCCATTCGACCGCCTCGAGCGTGAACGTCCGCACCTCGTCGGCCGCGCGAGGCCCGTAGGGCGTTCGCGCGTTGTCACCCAGATAGATCGTCGCTTCGCCCGGCAGTCGCCGATTGAGCTCGGCCAGGACGGTCAGCCCCCCGACGCCGGAATCGAAGACGCCGATCGGACGATCGTCGCGCCGTCGCGCCCCGTCCCCGCTCAGCGCTTCACCAGGCTGGGCGTGCGCTCGCGCAGGTGGGTCGCCACGGACTCCGCGATCCGCCGCACCCCCTGCGAGATCGGCGCCTCGGGACTCGACGTGACGAACGCGATGCCCTCGTTGTTCGACTGGAGTACGAGACGGCCGTCCGATACGATCTCGTAGTCGATCGGCGAACCCAGCGCCTGCTCGACATCGGCCTTGTCGAACCCACCGGAAGCGTCGGAGCGATTCAGTACGGTCGCGAGCTTCGACGACGGATAGCCGATGGCGCTGAACGTCTCGGCCGACATCGCCAGGCTGCGAATCGCCATCGAGTCGTAGGTCAGGACCTGGAGGATGAGGTCGGCCGAATCGAGGAAGACGAGCACATCATCCGAGAGCGCGGCCCGGGTGTCGATGATCACGAACTCGTAGATCTGGCGGAGGAGCGAGAGCACCTTCTCGACGTCACGCGTCGTGACCATCTCGGCCATCTCCACGCGAGGGGGCGCCAGCAGGATGTCGATCCCCGATGGGTCGCGCCACACGACGTCGGTGAGGTCCGAATCCTTGATCCGATCCGTCGGCAGGTTCACGATACTGGGCGCCACGGCAGGCACCCGGAGCAGGCCGCGGAGGTCACTGAACTGGAGCGATCCATCCACCAGGCACACGCGATGGTTCTCACCCAGCGCTACGGCCAGGTTGTAGGCGAGGGTCGTCCGTCCGACGCCGCCCTTCGGGCTGAACAGGCTGATGACCATGGAACCCGAGCGCTCGGACTCGACGGCCCGGGTCTCCGCAACCCTGCGCACGAGCGTGGTGAGGTCGAAGCCCGTGAACGGCATCTTCAGCACGGCGTCGATGCCACGTTCGACGTCCTCGCGGACCGGGTTCTGCGGCACGGTCAGCATGATCACGCCGACCTGCGGCTCGGTGCGTCGGACGTGCTCGGCGACCTGCTGGCCACTGACCCGCCCCTGGAGGAGGGCATCCACGATCACGACGTCGGGGCGCATCTCGCTGATGGCGGCCACGGCGCGCTCGCCAGCGGTCACAACGTCGAGCATCTTGATCTGGGATTGGGCCTGGAGAAGCGATCGGACGTGCGACGCGACCTGCGGCACATCTTCCACGACCAGGAGCCGGATCTGTTCGCCTGCCATCACTCACCTTTCGCCCGAATCGGACGCCGCCGATCGCGCGACGACAATGCAGCGTTCGCTGTCGGCAACCAGTGGGTCCAAGTCATGCGACCCGAACACCGCCTCGACTTCGAGCTCTGCCTCGGCGGCGAGGGCAACGAGCGCCACGGATGATGGATACCAGAGCCGGAAGCTGGCCGGCAGCCGCGATATCGTACCATCGGCCTCCGCCAAGTCGGTCAGCGTGCTGTAGTTGACCGATAGCCCTTCGGGTGCATCCCGTCGCACGAGCTGGCTGCGCCGCACGATGGTCCGGCCGTCCACGGATCGCTCCCAATCGACGCTCAGCGGGAGATCGTGCGGAGGCAATCCGCCCGGCCCGAGGGTATCGATCACGACCACGCCGTCGGGCTCCAGGAGCCGCCGCGCCGTGCTCAACGCCTGCACCGCCTCCTCGGGTCCCTCGAGATGGCCGATGACGCCCGAGAGCACGGCGAGTGCAAACCGATCGCGACGGGGCGCGCGTCGGACGTCCGCGAGCACCAGCTCGATGCGACCGTCGGCACGAGCGGCGCGCAGGTCCGGATCCGATTCGATGCGCGCATCGGCCCTGGCGAGCAACGCCGGCGAGCCGTCGATGCCGACGATCTCGGTTGCCCCACCCTCGAGGAACGTGCTGAACAGGCGCGCCGATCCACAGCCCAGGTCGATCACGCGTCCCGCATGGCGTCGGGTGAGCTCGCGGTAGAACCCGAGGTCCCCGGTGATCTCGTCATGCTCGAGGTCGTAGAGCTCGGCGAGTGCCGAGGGGTCAGCGGATTGACCCGCCAGGATGTCGCTCAGCTGCCGGTCCCCCGGCCGCCCCCCTGCTCTCGGAGCTGGGCCCAGGCGCGCTCCACGAGCTGTGGCTGCTCGATCAGGTCGATCGCCGAGGCCGCAAGCACGCGGATCGCGTCCGGCAGCATGGCGTCACCGTCCGCGCCACCGGCGTGATCGGCGAACTCGTGCGAGTGTCCCGGGGTGCCGCGGGGGGCGATCGCGAGATAGGGGTGAATCGTCGGCACTTCGTGGCTGACGTTCGCCATATCGGTGCTTCCGGCATTGGGGTCGACGGGATCCTCGGCGATGCTCGCATCGGCGAGATGACGGCGCCAGATCTCGAGCAGCGTCGGACTATTGAGCATCGTCCGGCAACGGTTCGTCGGATCCACGGTGAGCTCGACGGTGCAGCCGGTCGCCTGCGCTGCGGCCTCGGCCATGGACCGGAACCTGTCCACCATCTCATCGAGGTCACCGTCGATCGGCGTGCGAACATACCAGGCGCCGGCCGTGCGATCCGGCACGACGTTCGGCGCCGCGCCGCCGTGGGTGATGATCCCATGGACGCGCTCGCCGGGCTTCAGGTGCTGCCGCCACTGCGCGACCATCGTATGCAGCAGGACGATGGCGTCGAGCGCGTTCTTCCCCAGCCACGGGTCGGCGCTCGCGTGCGCCAGCTTGCCGTGGTACGCGACCCCGATCTCGGTCACCGCCAGGCACAGCGACTCGGCCGCATTGCTGTCGGAGGGGTGGATCTGGAGGCACGCGTCCACGTCCGCGAACAGGCCCGCGTTGATGAGATGGACCTTGCCGTTGCCGGCCTCCTCGGCCGGCGTGCCGATGAACCGCACCTCTCCCGCGAAGGTCGGCCCGAGCGCATCGGCCGTCGCGATCGCTGCCCCGGCGCTCGATGAGCACATGAGGTTGTGGCCGCACCCGTGACCCACTTCCGGCAGGGCGTCGTACTCACCCGCGAAGGCGACCACGGCTCCCGGCCGACCGCCGATGCGCCGCGCGACAAACGCTGTCTCGAGGCCGCCCACCGGCTTCGTGACCTCGAACCCGTGGAACGCCAGCAGGTCGGCCGTCCATGCGGATGCCTGCCGCTCCTGGAACGCGATCTCGGGGTGAGCGTGGACCCGGTGTGACAGGTCGAGCGCCTCGGGCAGGATCTCGGCGATGGCGGCGGGAAGCCGTTCCATCGCGCCGGAGTTCGGCACAGGGACCTCCGTGTTACGGGTCTCGTCGTGCCAGGAACCATTCGACGACGCCGGCCAGGATGATGACGAAGATGGCGATCGGGACGCTGAGCGCGCCGCCCAGGCGGAGCCCCGCCAGGGCCGCCACGACGAGGCCCGTGAGGCTTCCGCGCCGGGCGGCTCGAAGCCACGCGCCACGATAGACGATTCGACGGCGCGCCATCACCTCAGCGAGGAAGGCGAATGGGGTCACGAGGACGCCTGCGCTCGCCGAGGCGAGCGCCACGACCACCCCGCGGTTGAGCGCGGCGTCAGGGCAGGGCTGCGTCGCGAGGTCCCCGGGACAGGCTCGGGCGGCCACCGCAACGAGGACCACCGCTGCGAAGATGCCGAGCAGGATCAACGCAGCCACCACGATCCGGTCTCGAGCGCTCACCGCGACGCGTCGGGGCAGATCTCACGGTACGGGCAGTAGCCGCAGCGCATCGCGCTCGGTGTCGCCTCGAACTGCCCGGCTCGGATGCCACCGGCCGCGCGGCCGAGCTGCTCCTGCGCCTTCTCCAATCGCTTCTCGCTCGGGGTCGACCGGCCGATGATCCCGGATTCGAGGAAATGCAGCGCCAGCTCATCCGGCAACGTCCCGTGCTCAGCCTCGTGGGCGAGGGCGTAGATCGACAGCTGCAGCGAATCCCGGGAGCGGCGATTGGCCGTCGCGAGGTCCCGCACATCGCTCGACTTGTAGTCGGTGATCACCACTCGACCTGACTCGTCGCGATCGACGCGGTCGTACCGGCCTCGGAGCCGATCCGGCCCGAAGGCCACCGTGAAGTCGCGCTCCACTGCCACGGGTCGGGCCGGATCGCGCTGCTGCTCGTCCCAGAATCGGGCGATCGCCTCGTGGGCGGCGGCCCGACGAGCCTCCTCGTGCGCACGCGTCAGGAAGCCGACGGATTCCCAGTTGGCGTCGAGCACCGCGTGCAGAGCTTCGAGCGGCATCGGCTCACCGGCCATCTGGCGACGGTGGAAGGCCTGCGCCGCCGCGTGCAGGGCCTTGCCGTAGACCATCTGATGCGAGGCCGGCGTCGGAATCCGTACGACGTGGCCATATCGGTAGCGAGCGGGACAGTCGAGGTAGTCGTTGATCTGCCCGTAGCTGAGCGTGAGCGGTCGATCCCCGATCTCCGGCTTCGCCGCCGGGGGCGTGGGAGTCGTCGGCGATGCCTGGTGTCGGGCGAGCTGGTCGAGCAGGGCGGGTCGAACGGTCTCCGCCGGCGTCGCCGGCGGCAGGTCGAGCGCCTCGTTGACGAATCGGCTCACCCCGCGCGTCCGACGGCCGCCGTAGTCGAGCGCCGAGGTCAGGACGAGCTCCTCACGTGCCCGGGTCATGCCGACGTAGAAGAGCCGTCGCTCCTCGGCAACGTGCTGGTCCGTGACCGGCGCCGCCTCGCCGACGAGATCTTCCGGCAGCTCCAGCGCATCTCGCCGCTCGCGGCCCGGCATGCGGTCGTCGACAAGGCCGACCAGGAAGACGACGTTGAACTCGAGGCCCTTGGCCTTGTGGTACGTCAGCACATGCACCGCGTCGCCCTCGTCGGGGTCGACATCCGCGGTGGAGGGATCGTCACCGGTCTCGATCAGCGTATCGAGCTGCGCGACGAGGAACGGGAGCCGGTCGTCGCGCAGCAGGCTGCCCTGGCGGCGCACGATCTCGAAGAACCGCGCGACGTTCGCCAGCCGCTCGTCTCCCGCCTCGCGTGCCTCATGAGCCAGGCGCGCGAGCCAACCCGAGCTCGAGATGAAGTGGTAGAGCAGCTCACCGCTGCTGCGTTCGGTGCTCATGGCCCGATGCGCCTCGAGGCTGCCGAGCAGGCGCTGCACGACCTCGATGGCGCGGGGACCGAAGGGCGATCGGTCCGGATCGGCATCGGCGAATGCGACGGCCAGGCTGCTGCGCCGTCGCCGCGCCCGGGTCAGGGCGAGCGTCACATCGGCTGCGGCGAGGCCGAAGATCTCACTCGTGGCCAGGTCGTACAGGCTGACCGAGTCGTCGGGGTCGTCGATGGCGCGGAGGAAGCTGATGAGGACGCGCACCTCCGGCTGCCGATACAGGCCCGCGGTTCCGCTGAACCGCCACGCAATGCGTGACATGTTCAGGGCACGAAGGTAGGGGTCCGCGTCCCGGTTGCCGCGAACGAGGATGGCGTGGTCGCCCGGACGCCGCCCGGTGCGCAGCGATGCCGCGATTCGGTCGGCAACCGCATCCGCCTCGTCCGATCCGGTGGCGAATGCCTGGACGTCGATCGGTCCGCCGGGCGGCTCGGGCCGATCGAATCGAATCCGGGCCCGCAGCCGCTTGTCGATGCCCTCGCGGGCCTCGAGCCGATCCGGGTCGTTCTGGGAGATGAGCCGATGCGCCGCGTCGAGGATCGGCTGCCGGCTGCGGTAGTTGTCGACGAGCACGACACTGGCAGCCTTCGGATAGGCATCACGGAAGCCGAGGATGTTGCCGAGCGCCGCGCCCCGGAACCGATAGATGCTCTGGTCGTCGTCACCGACCACGGTCACGTTGCCATGTGGCTCGGCGAGGAGTCGCACCATCTCCCACTGGGCGTGGTTCGTGTCCTGGAATTCGTCCACCAGGATGTAGCGATAGCGCGCGCGTTCCTCCTCAAGGATCGACGGGTGGTCACGCAACAGCCGGAGCGCGAGTCCCACCTGGTCGCCGAAGTCGAGCCGATCGGTCGTGCGCATGAGGTGCTCGTAGGCCCGATACGTGGCCGACAGCTCGGCGTGGCGTGCCGCCTCTTCGGCGAGGGCGGCGTCCTCGGGCGCCCGTGACGCCCGATCGCGCAGCCGATCCGCGACGGCCACGTACGCGTCGGGCCCGATGTCCTCGTCGCGCAGCCGGGAGATGAGCGTGACGAGCGCCGACAGGAATCGCGTCGGGTCGCCGAGCGGCCGGTACCGGTCGAGCGGCAGCTCGAAGAGGTGCTCCCGCAGCAGGATGATCTGCTCGGCCCGCGACAGGACCGTGGAGCGATCGGAGAGCCCAGCCTCCAGGGCGTGCTCCCGCAGCAACCGGTCGCCGAATGCGTGGAACGTGCTGATCTCGGCATCGTTGTGGCCGTACGGGACGAGGCGATCCACGCGGTCGACCATCTCGGCGGCAGCTCGTTCGGTGAACGTCAACGCCAGGATCTCGGACGGCAGCGCCTTCTTCTCGGCGATGAGCCAGGCGATCCGCCGGGTGATCACGCTGGTCTTCCCGCTCCCGGCACCGGCCACGATGAGGAGCGGTCCGGACCCGTGCGTCACCGCCCGCCGTTGCCGGGCGCTCAGGTCGGCGAGGAGGGGCGGCTGGATTCGCAGGTGATGCCGGCGCGGCCGGGGTGCCGCCGCGAGCTCCTCGAAGATCGGGATCTGATCAGGCGACGGGACGACCGGTGGCATTTCGCCGATGGTAGCGGAGGAGCGGTTCATCCCGCCGTTATCAACCGC
>JBPCOK010000127.1:0-6706 GCA_051000335.1 Candidatus Limnocylindria bacterium
ACGCGAGCGCGAATCATGCGACCGCGCTGTCGGCGATCAACACCGCCCGCTACGCCGTGCGCCTTGGCCTGCCGATGCCACTGCTCCTGATCTGCGAGGACAACGGCACGGGGATCAGCGTTCCGACACCTGACGGCTGGATTGCCGGCACGTTCGGCGATCAGGAGCATCTGACCTACTTCGAGGCGGACGGCGAGCTGGACGAGCTGTGGGACCAGGTCGGTGCCGCGGTCGACCACGTTCGCCTGCGGCGGCTCCCCGCCTTCCTCCACCTGCGCACGGTCCGGCTGTGGGGGCACGCCGGCAGCGACGCGGAGCAGGGGTATCGGTCGCTGGCCGAGATCGAGGCGGTCGAGGCAGCCGATCCCATCCTGCGCAACGCCCGTCGACTGGTGGAGGTCGGCGCAGCGGACCCGGAGATGCTCCGCGACCTCGTGCGGGAGACCCGTGATCGGGTCATGGCGGTTGCCGAGGAAGCGCTTCGCCGGCCGCGGCTCCAGACCACCGAGGAGGTGATCGCGCCGCTGGCTCCGAGCAGGCCGGAGCTGGTCGCGGTGCGGGCAACGCTTCCCCTCGCCACGCCCGAGGAGCGATCCGCCTCGTTCGGCCCGATCCTGCCCGAGGACGCGACGTCCCCCACCGGCCGCACCCTCGCCGGCTGCATCAACGCAGCGCTCGCCGATGAGCTGCTCCGCCGTCCCGAAGTCCTCCTGTTCGGCCAGGACATCGGGCGCAAGGGTGGGGTCTACAACGTCACGAACGGGCTCCAGCGCCGATTCGGGAATGCCCGCGTCTTCGACACGTTGCTCGATGAGACGAGCATCCTGGGCATCGCCCAGGGAGCGGCGCACATCGGCCTCCTCCCGATCCCGGAGATCCAGTACCTGGCCTACCTCCACAATGCCCTCGACCAGGTTCGAGGCGAGGCCGCGTCGCTCCAGTTCTTCAGCTCGGGGCAGTTCCGCAACCCGATGGTGATCCGGGTCGCCGGCCTCGCGTACCAGAAGGGATTCGGCGGCCATTTCCACAACGACAATGCCGTCGGGGGGCTGCGGGACATTCCGGGGCTGGTCATCGCCGCTCCGGCCCGCGGCGACGATGCGGCCCGCATGCTGCGAGGCGCCGTGGCCATGGCCATCGAGGATGGGCGCGTGGTCGTGTTCCTCGAGCCCATCGCGCTCTACCACGAGAAGGACCTGCATGCCGATGGCGACGGAGCATGGCTCACCACCTACCCCGCCCCTCCCGAGGTCCTCGTGCCCGGCGAGGTCGGCCTCTACGGCTCGGTCGACGAAGACGCCGATGTCCTGCTCGTGAGCTACGCCAACGGATTGCGGCTGAGCCTCCAGGCCGCTCGCCGCCTCGCCGACGAGCACGATCTGCGTGCTCGGGTCCTCGACCTTCGCTGGCTCAATCCGCTCCCGACCGAGGCGATCCGAGCCCAGGCGGCCGAGGTCGGCACCGTGGTCGTGGTGGACGAGTGCCGGGCGACGGGTGCCGGCGTCGCCGACGCGATCATCGCCGACCTCGCCGAGACGCGGACCGGCAAGCGCCTCGCCTCGGTCCGGGCGGTGGACTCGTTCGTTCCGCTCGGGCCCGCCACGTCCGCGGTGCTCGTGGGGATCGACCAGATCGTCGCCGCGGCCGTTCGATCGGTCGGCCGGCGACGCCACGCGGCGGGGACGCGCCCATGACCCGGGCCGCGGTCGCGTTTCCCTCGCGGGGATCGTACGGTCCAGCCTCGCTCGGATCGCTGCCTCCGAACCACCCTTGGGTCCGCCGCGCCGACGAGCTCCGCGCGGCGGACGGGCTCACCCTGCTGTCCGAGCTCGACGGCGCCGAACGATTCGACGCGGCGATCCATCTCCGTTCCGCGAACGCCGCCCCGCTGACGTTCCTGTGCGGCCTGCTGGACGCCGAGCGCATCGCCGACGATCACGAGGTCGTCGTGGTCATCGCGAGCTCCACCGGCTGGTATACCGCCCTCGCCGCCTCGGGCGCATTGCCGTTCGACGATGCGTTCCGTCTCGTGCAGACCATGGCGCTCCTCGCCGAGGATCCCATCGTCGACGACGATCCCGGGGGGCAGCTTGTCTACGCGCTGGCGGATGATGACTGGCAGCCGGACGCGATGCGGATCTCGGCGCTCGAGGCTGTGCTCGACCACCACGCCGACGTGGCGCACCTCTCGATCGACCTAGGCGCGTTCTCGACCGTGAGCGCGCCGACGGCCATGCTGCGCACCATTGCCACCGAGCTTCCCAAGGTGCGCTCCGGCAGCCGCCGATTCCCCTTGCGCGCCGGGGGACAGCAGGCGTGGCACACGCCGCTCCGTGCCCAGAGCGCCGCGGAGGCCGAGGTTCGTCTCCAGGACCTTGCCTGGGCGACTCCGAACGTCACCCTCGTCGACGGGCGTGGCGTGAGGTTCACGCCGTGGTCGACCGATGCCGCCACGCTCGGGCGGCACACGATCGGCGACCAGCCGAAATCGACCTATGACTTCGCGGCGAGCTTCCAGGTCGCGCTGCGCGAATACGCACCCGACGTCATCCTGCTGCCGGGTCCCGGCGCAACCCTCGGCGAGGCCTGCGCCCAATCCATCGTGCGGGAGGGCTACCGAGGGATCCGCATCCGTTCCGAGCTGGAGGAATTGCAGGGCGGGACCGAGCCGATCCTGCTCTCCATGCGGCGGTGAACGACCGGCGGATTCGTCTGACTCGGGCGCTCGACCTGGCAGAGACGCTCGGCCCCCTCCGCCACGGCCTGGGGGATCGCACGATTCGCCTCTCGCGCCGCACGGCGCTGTGGACGACTCGGACTCCGCAGGGACCCGCGACCATCCGGATCGACGCCGACGGCTCCACGGCCAGCGCCGAGGCGTGGGGCGACGGGGCCACGTGGATGCTCGACCAGTTGCCGGCACTGGTGGGCGAGCGGGACGAGCCCGACCGGCTCGTGGCACACCATCCGCTGGTTCGAGACCTGCAGCGACGCCATGCTGGCCTCCGCCTGCCGACATCGGGTCGCGTCCTGCAGGCCCTGGTTCCATCGGTCTTCGAGCAGAGGGTAACGGGCACCGAGGCGGTCCGGGCCTACGCCGCCCTGCTGCGCGCCGTCGGTGAGCCGGCGCCCGGTCCGGGCGAGCTTCTGCTGCCGCCCGACCCGGCCCGGCTGGCAACCCTTCCGTATCACGCCTTCCATCCGCTTGGGATCGAGCGCCGCCGGGCCGAGGTCGTGCGTCGGGCAGCGTCCCGGGCAGATTGGCTGGAGGCATCCATGGACGCCGGCGAGGCGACGCGGCGGCTGATGTCACTCCCCGGCATCGGGGCGTGGACCGCGGCCGAGGTGGTCCGCTCCGCCTACGGCGATCCCGACGCCGTGAGCGTCGGCGACTACCACATCCCGAACATGGTGGCCTGGGCTCTGGCCCGCAGGCCACGGGCCGATGACGCGGGCATGCTCGAGCTGCTCGAGCCGTATCGAGGCCAGCGTGGCCGCGTGCAGCGGCTGCTCGAGGTCGGCCGGATCAGCGCTCCGCGATACGGTCCGCGCATGGCCCCTCGGCGGATCGCCTCGATCTGATGCGGATCGCACTGGCGACGGTCGGCACCACCGGCGACGTCCGGCGGCCATTCGTGGTCCTTGCGCGGGCGCTGGTCGAACGGGGGCACGAGGTGACCGCCGTCAGGTGGCCAGTCCACGTGGCCGCGCTCAGCTAATCCGGCGGGCGCGTCGTAGTGGCCAGTCCACACTCGGACCCGCCGAGATCGACCGCCGCATCACCGCGGAGGCCGCGGGTCGCGTGGCGATCGAGCAGGTGGCGCTGCTCCGAGACTTAGAACTCCGCGACGGGGGCCGCCCATTATCGGCGCCTCCGAGAGCTCCTCACGGGCTTCACACGCTGGGAACGGCGCCGCGGCGATCCACAGATGATCCAAGCAGCTGCCACGCGCGGTCGCGACCTGCGGGGTGAGTCGCGTCTGGCGTCAGCCGTCGAGCTCGACGAGTCCGCGGCCCGCTCGGTCCGGCAATGACCGCAGCTCCTCCGCGATGAGGTCGTCATCCGCCCCGAGGCCCGGCGCAGGCCGGTAGCTCGGTTTGAAGCGGCTCATGGTGATGGGCAACCCGACGGACCGAACGCGTCCGAACGTCTCGTGCTCGTACTCCGCAAGCATTCCGCGGTCGGCGAGCTCCGCCGGATCGAGCGCGTCGGCAAGCGATCGAACCGGCGCGATCGGAATGACGCCACGGAGCCGATCGACCCAGGCGTCGGTGGATTCCTCCCGGAATCGATCGGCGAGCAATCCCACCAGCTCCTTCCGATGAATCCGTCGCGCGTCGAAATCGGTGAATCGGTCGTCGTTCGCCAGGTGGGGCAGTCCCATCGCGGCAACCAGGCGGCCAAAGAACTTCTCCTTGGGGCTCGCGATCGCCACGTGTCCGTCCGTCGTCGCGAAGAACTGGAAGGGGACGATGCTGGGGTGCGAGGAGCTCGCGTGGCGTTCGGTCGCAATACCGGCCGACAGGTGCCAGGTCGCCGGGTAGCTGAGCATCGAGAGCGCGCAGTCGTAGAGATTCGTGTCGACGTCGCGGCCCTCGCCGCTGCGCCGGGCGTCGAACAACGCGACCATCAACCCCAGGACTGACACCAGTCCAGCCACGTAGTCAGCGAGGGAGAGCCCACTCTTGGTCGGTGGGTCGTCCGGTCCACCGGTGAGGCCGGCCCATCCCGCTTCGGCCTGAACCAGCGCGTCATAGCCCGGAAGCTCGGCGCGCGCGCCCGTTCGTCCGTATCCGGTGAGCGCCACGCAGACGATCCTAGGGTTCACGTCCCGCAGCTGGTCGTACGTCAACCCGAGCCGATGTGGCTGGTCTCCGCGCAGGTTCGAGTAGACGGCATCGGCGGAGGCGGCAAGACGCCGGAACGTCGCCTGCCCGTCATCGCTCTTGAGGTCCAGCCGCAGGCTACGCTTCCCTCGGTTGAACGCCTCGAAGTACAGGCTTTCCGTGCCCCGCGCCCCCGGCGGCACATAGCGCCCGACATCGCCGCCGGTCGCCGGATCCTCGACCTTGTGGTTTCCGCAACGGACACCGCTGTGGCGCGGAAGGCCGCCGAGCGCGGCACCGAGCCCGTCCGGCGGCTCCTCGCACGCGCCGACGTCGACGCCGCCGCCGCCGCCCTCGGAGTGACGCCGCAGCTCCTGGCTCAACGGCTCGATGCTCCCGTTTCCGCGCCCGTCGTGGTCCTCGATGGGGAGGATGCCGCCCTCGGTCCTGGGGCCGCCGGTGCGGCGCAGGTCCTGGCCGCCGCGGATTGGGACCCTTCCACCCTCCGCCTGTATCGAATGCGTCGCGTCATCGAGGCCGGCGCGATCGACGACCTGCGGGATCTCTTCGATCGCGCGGAGGACCAATCGGGCATGCCCGATGGCATCGTGCTGCCCAAGGTCGAACATCCCGACGAGGTGAGCCTGCTCTCCAGCGTCCTCGACGAACTCGACGGCGAGTCCGGCACCGGCGGTGATCGGATTCGGATTCTCGTGATGGTGGAGTCAGGTTGGGCCGTCATGCGGCTCGGCGATCTTGTCACCGCCGCGGGCAGCCGGCTCGCGGGCCTGATCTTCGGGGCCGCAGACTTCGCCGCCGATGTCGGACTGCCGAGCGCCGACCGTCCGCACCCGGTCGCGGACGCCGCCCGCACCGCCATCGTGACGGCCGCCGGCGCGTCCGGTGTTCCTGCGCTTGACGGTATGACCCTGCGCTACCCGGTGAGGCGCGACGACATGCTCGCGGCCCTCGAGCTCGTTCGCCGCGACGCGGATCGCGCCCGCGACATCGGCATGGCCGGCAAGTGGACGGGGCACCCGGGCCAGCTGCTGGCAACGCTGCTGGCCTTCGGCGAAGCGCCGTCCGAGGCAGCCATCGACGCCGCGCAGACTGAGCTGGCGGCGTATCGGTCGCTCCGGGCCACCGGGCAGGCGGTCGGGGCACACGATGGCACCATGATGGATGCGGCGACCGAGCGCCACGCGCGGACCGTGCTCCGTCAGGCCGTTGCCACTGGCCGCCTCGACCCAACCGTGGCGGTCACGCTCGGTGTCATCACCAATGAAGAGGACGATGCCATGGCGAGGACTCGGCGAACCGCGGGGATGGACCGATGACGCATGAGGGGTGGCGGGGCCGCTACCTCGACGACTTCTCTGTCGGAGATCAGTATCGGCACGCTCACGGCCGAACGATCAGTGAGACGGACAACACCTGGTTCTCCCTGCTGACCAATAATCCGCACGACCTCCACTCGAACGCGGACTATGCATCGCGCACAGAGTTCGGGCGCCCACTGGTCGTCTCCACATTGACGCTGGCGATCGTGACCGGACTCTCGGTTCCCGACGTCAGCCAGAACGCGGTCGCCAACCTGGGATGGGAGTCCGTGCGACTGCCGGCGCCGGTGTTCGCCGGTGACACGATCAGCGCTTCCAGCGAAGTGCTCGAGGTGCGCCCCTCGCGAAGCCGGCCCGGCCAGGGCATCGTTCGGGTCCGCACGACCGGGTTCAACCAGCGAGGTGAAACGATCATCACGTTCGAACGCTCGGTCCTCGTGCCAGTCCGGCCGAAGGATTAGCCCACTCGCTTCCTGCAGCTCTCTCCGGCGCCTTCGGCGGCATGGTTCGACGGGGGTCTACCTGGCGTCCCCGGCAGG
>JBPCOK010000174.1:0-4351 GCA_051000335.1 Candidatus Limnocylindria bacterium
CCGTACGACCGCACCGCCTATGGATCGTCGATCGAGGACCGGGACGGATTCGTCAAGGTCCTGGCCGATCCGGAGACCGGTGAGATTCTCGGCTGCCACATCATCGGTCACGAGGCGTCGATCCTGGTCCAGGAGGCGGTCAACGTCATGCGCTTCCGCCTGCCGATCGACGTTCTCGCGCAGTCGATCTACATCCATCCCGCCCTGCCCGAGGTGCTCCAGGGGGCCTTCGCGACGGCCGCGCAGCAGATCGCCGCGACGCGATCGGGCCACGGGAATCAACACGAGCACGAGCACGACGACCACGACGAGCCGAGCGAGCGTGGCGACCCCAGTGAGCACGAGCATGCGTGATCGCGCTTACAGCGCGCGACGCGGCAGACCGCGATGCTCGGTACATGCCTCGACTCGCTGCGGCCGGCCTCGTGCTGGCATTCATCCTCGCCGCCTGCTCATCCTCCGCGGCCACGCCACCTGACGGGGCTGGGGCGCCCGACGCCGGGGCGCTCCTCGCCTACGAGCTCACCGACGTGCGGAGTGGCGAGACCTTCACCCTGGCCGAGCTTTCCGCCGACCAGCCCGTCATCCTCGAGACGATGGCCATCTGGTGCACGACCTGCCTCAGCCAGCAGCGCGAGGTCGTCCAGGCCCACGAGCTGGCCGAGTTCCACTCGGTCGGGATCGATGTCGATCCGAACGAGGACGCCGGCGACCTCGCGGAGTACGCCGAGCGCCAGGGCTTCGACTGGCGGTTCGTCAAGGCCGATGCGGAACTCGTGAAGCTGCTCACGGATCGCCATGGATTCGGTGTGACGAACCCACCATCGACGCCGACCTTCGTGGTCTCCGATGGGGAGGTCCGCGCGCTCGAGTTCGGCCGCGTGCGCAGCGCCGAGGAGCTGGTCGCCGAGCTTGGCGCCGGCTGAGCGCCGAACGCCATGGAGGTCTACGTCGGGGCGCTGCTTGCCGGGATCGGCGCGACGATCACGCCGTGCATCCTGCCGCTCTACCCGGCGTTCCTCGCCTACGTCACGACGGGTGGCGCTCAGGCCGCCACCGTTCCCGCGGGCGGACCACCGCCGATACCCGCGCTGCCCCCGGCGCTCGCGGCCCTCATCGTCTGGGCCGGGGTGGTGACGGGGATGCTCGCCATCGGTGCGCTGATCGCGACCGTGGCCGTGCCGCTCGGCGACTTCAACCGGATCGTGCTGCCGATCGCCGACGCGCTCCTCATCGGCCTGGGACTCCTACTCTTGGCCGGGATCAACCCGTTCGCGAAGCTGCCGCAGCCATCGGCGTCGGCGCTGGGGGGACGCGGCCCGCACGCAGGCGCCTTCCTGTACGGGCTCCTGTTCGCGCCGATCGCGATCCCGTGCAGCGGACCATTCCTGGTCGGGATCTTCGCCTTCAGCCTGACGATCGGCGACGCTCTGGGCCGCATCCTGTTCTTCGGGGTCTTCGGGATCGGGTTCGGGCTCCCGCTCTTCCTGCTGGGAACGGTGGGCCAGGCACGCGGCGCGCAGTTGGCCCGCGCGCTCGTCCAGTACGAGCGACCCCTGCAGCTCATCCTCGGTGTCGTGCTCATCGGCGTCGGGATCTGGGACCTGTCCGTCAATCTGCCGCAGATCCTGGCGTGAGCGCACCACAGCGGGTGAGTCGTCCGGACGCACCCTCCCGGGATCGGCGCCGCGGGCCTGGACGCTAGCCGTCTCGAGGAGCCGCCGCGGGGTAGCGTCGAGATCGCGAGGCGCGCCGTTCGGCCGCTTTCTTCAGCGCCGCCAGCGTCCTCGTCATGTACCAGCGGTACGCGGGTACGGCGACGAAGCGAGCGACCAGCGGGATCCGGTGACCGACGACGCCCCCGTAGATGACGGTGGTCATTCCGGCGTCCTCATGGAACTCGAGGGACTCCTCGACGTGGTCGAGCGGCCCCTTCAGCACGCGGTAGTCGATGCGCGTCGGTGGGCTCAGCGTCACCTCCTCCACGAATCCGAAGAACCGGAATGGCGCGGGGGCGCTGAACCGAACGATCAGGACGTCTCCGTTCCGGCTGACCAGCTCGCTGGCGTGTGGGGGACCGTCGGGCAGGGAGCCGCCGACGGCCGCGGCCATCTCGAACACGAGTTCGCGCGGGGCGGCGATGTGGGCTCGGACTGGGGGAATCGGCGTGCTCACCTGTCGATCCTCGCGGAGTTGCAGTATCGGCCGCCGTCACGCCGCTTACGTTCGGGCACTTGCCATCCAGGACCCGGGCGGGACCAGCGCCCAGCCGATGAGCAGCACGGCGATGAGCGCGACCATGGTCGCAACGGACCAAAGCGGTGACTCGACCCGGGTGAATCGTGCCGCGGCGGTCACCGCAAGAGGAGCGACGACCAGGCTCGCGACGCCGATCGTCAACGGGACGATCCGCTCCACGTAGGCAACGCTGAGGATGCCGGCCAGCGCGAGTGACGCCATCTGGGCTCGTCGCAGCGACCGCGGAGAGCTGCGGGTGACGAGGGTGCGCTTTCCCACTCTGACATCGGCTGCCCGATCGGGCCATGCGGTGGCCATCACGCTCGAGAAATCGACGAGGGCAAACGGCACGAATGCTGCGATGACCCAGGCCGGCAGCGATCCCGCCGCGACCGCGTATCCGAAGGCTGGCAGCAGGAGCCCGCCGAGGACGGCGTTGGCGATCTCGCCCAGTCCGTGGCGATTCAGCGCAGCGGCCGGGGGCAGCGAATAGGCCCACCCCCCGACGGCGCCGATCACCAGCAGGCTGAATCCGACGGCCGGGAGCGTCCCCGCGGCGAGGCCGAGACCACCGACGGCCAACCCCGCGCCGCCCGAGACGGCGGCAGCCACGAGCGCCACGTTCCGCGCGAGGCCGGATCGGGCCAGCGCACCGCTACCCCCCGAGAACGGGGTTCGTCGCGTGATGGCGTCCGTCTCGGCGTCGGCGAACTCGTTGGCGTAGTGGACGCTTGCCGCAACGAGGACCAGAGCGATGAGGCCGATGAGCACGGCCACCGGATCGACGTCACCAGCCGCCCGTGCGACGGCCACACCGGCGGCGTAGACCACGCCGATGAGCAGTACCTGCGACGGGCGGCTCATGGCCAGGAGCGTGCCGCCGACCGTCCAGACCGTGTCTGCCGTCACGTTCGGAGCAGGGGACCTGCCGCGAACATGCGGCGCGTCTCGAGCCCGAGCTCGTGGAACACGCTCGACGGGATGCCGATGTCGGCAAGGTAACCGGCGCCCGCGTGGCGGACACCGACGCCGATGGTTGTGCCGAGCTTGGGCAGGGCCAACGCGAGGGTCGCATCGGCGGACACAGCCATGCCCGGGCGTTCGCCGGTGGTCGCGTCGATGCCCGAGGGGACGTCCAGGCTGATCACCATCCCGGCTCCGGCTGCCGCGATGTCGATCAGCGGTCGGTACGTCTCATCAGGCGCTCCTCGGAGGCTGTAGCCGATGAGCGCATCGATGACAGCGTCGGCACCTCCGATCTCATCCCGCAGTTCGGCAATCGAACGGTCATGGCCGGCCACGGCCGCGCGGACGCCGGCGGCGAGAAGCGGCTCGACCTGCGCACAGGCCCCTGGCCGCAGTCGGAGGATCGGCTGGGCGAAGGCGACGCAGGTGTCGGCGCCCCAGCCCGCCAAACGACGCGCGGCGACCATCCCGCCCCCGGCGTTGTTTCCGGTGCCGGCCAGAATCACGACCCGCCGATCGATGACGGATCCGCCGAGGGCCAGCCTGGTGAGCTCCGCCAGCTGATGACCGGCGTTCTCCATCATCTGGAGCAGGCCGAACCCGATCCTGTCGGTGGTGATCCGATCGGCCTCGGTCATCGTGGCGGTGTCGACGATCGGAATCGGCGCATCGGGCGCGGGCAGATCCGGAAGATGCCATCGAGTGGCGGGGGAGGCGCTCGGAACCATGCGGGCCAGCCTGCGCCCTTCGACCACGCTGCCGCAGTAAGGCGGCCGACAGCGTGGGGTCGGCTATTGCTCCGCGAGCGCTCGCAGCTGCTCCACGTCGAGGATCACCACGCGCTGGTTCGCCATCTCGACGATCCTGCGCTCGCGCAGTGACGACACCGTGGTGGCCAGGGTCTCCCGCGACGTCCCGATCATGTCCGCCAGCTCCTGTTGGGTGAGGCGGGCGTCGATCGCCTGCCCGCTGTCCGCGTCCCGACCGAAGCGCCCGAGAAGCTCGAGGAGGCGTGCGGCCAGCCGCTGCTCGACGGATCGGAAGGCCATCACCTCCCGCTCGCGCTCCGAGCTCGCCAGCCGATCGGAGAGATAGCGAATGATGTTCACCCCCACGCTCGGGAAGCGATCGATCAGGCGTCGCAGCT
>JBPCOK010000199.1:0-5976 GCA_051000335.1 Candidatus Limnocylindria bacterium
CCGTTGGCCGTTCCAGAGGGGGAGGTTGGGGGATGGCCCCAGCCCACGCGGCCCGAGCTCTTCATGGTGGATCGATTCCCTGTCTTCGTCCTCGACGTCGAGGACGGCGCCTACTACGGCTTCCCGGTCCACGACGTTCCGGGTTTCAAGTTCGCCCGCTACCACCATCGGCGTGAGCCGATCGATCCGGATGACCCGGATCGCGACGCCACGCCGGAGGACGAGGCGCTGCTGCGCACGTTCGCCGAACGCTACTTCCCCGATGGGGCCGGGCCAACGATCATGCTCAAGGCCTGCGTGTTCACGAACTCGCCCGATGAGCACTTCATCATCGATCGCCTTCCCGAATCATCGATCGCCTTCCCAACGCCCCCCAGGTCAGCCTGGCGGCCGGGTTCAGCGGCCACGGCTACAAGTTCTGCAGCGTGGTCGGCGAGATCATGGCGGACCTGGCGCTGGAAAGCGCCACCCGCCACGACATCGGCCTCTTCCGGCTGGACCGCTTCTCGCGGGCCCCCGCCGATCGTCCTGTTTGACACATCGGCCTCCCGCACGGACACTGGAGGCACCGCTGCACACCTGTCTCGGAGCACCGAGTGCTCGGACACGGGAGCGCGGACCAATTTGATTCGTACCTTCGCGGCCTCCAACCGCTCGGCTCGACTGACTCTCCGGTCAGCGTCAAGGTTTCGCCGAGCCGCCGCACCCCCCATACTCACTGCGCCTGACCGGGCCCGCTGCGGCGGGCGCGTGGATGTCAGGAGACACATGTCCTTTTCCGAGCTCGGGCTGCGCCCCGAACTGCTGCGTGCCATCGCCGATGCCGGCTACGACACGCCAACCCCCGTCCAAGTCGAGGCGATCCCGATCGTGCTCGCCGGCCGCGACCTCATGGCCGGCGCCCAGACCGGGACCGGCAAGACGGCCGCCTTCGTGCTGCCCATCCTCCAGCGCCTGCACGCTTCCCCCGCCGACGTGGACCGTCGTGCGGTGCGCGCTTTGATCCTGGTCCCGACCCGCGAGCTCGCGATCCAGGTCGAGGAGAGCGTCCAGACCTACGGCAAGCACGCCCCGCTGCGCTCAGTCGCCGTGTACGGCGGGGCCAGCCTGCCCGACCAGCTCCGTGAGCTCGACGCCGGTGCCGAGATCGTGGTTGCCACGCCCGGCCGGCTGCTCGACCTCGTGTGGCGCGGGAGCATCGACTTCGGCTCGGTCGAGTTCCTCGTCCTCGATGAGGCCGATCGGATGCTCGACATGGGCTTCATCGACGACATCAGCACGATGATCTCGCTCCTCCCCACCGAGCGGCAGAGTCTGCTGTTCTCCGCGACCTTCCCCGAGGCGATCAAGCGGCTGACGAAGAGGCTGCTCAAGGACCCGGCCACGGTCCAGGTCACGCCTCCGAACTCCACCACGACGCTGGTCGAGCACGTCGTCCTCCGCGTCGAGGACTCGCGCAAGCGCGAGACCCTCAGCCACCTCATCTCGAACGGCCACGTGACCTCCGCCCTCGTGTTCGTCCGAACGAAGCACGGCGCCGATCGCCTGACGAACCAGCTCGCGCGCGACGGCGTGCGGGTGGCCGCGATCCACGGCGATCGGGCCCAGTCCCAGCGCATCGCCGCGCTCGAGGACTTCAAGTCTGGACGTGTCCACGTGCTCGTCGCCACCGAGGTCGCGGCTCGCGGGATCGACATCGACGCACTCCCCTACGTCGTCAACTACGACCTGCCGCGCTCCGCGGAGGACTACGTCCACCGCATCGGGCGCACGGGTCGGGCCGGTGTGGATGGCGTGGCCATCTCACTGGTGTCGGAGCTGGAGCTCCCCTACCTCCGGGATATCGAGCGCCTCATGGGGCGGCCGATCCCGGTCGAGACGGTGCCGGGCGTGGTTCGCTCCGCCGGCCCGCGCCACGATCGCCCGGTCGCACGGAGCCCGCGCCAGGGCTATCGCGATTCGTCCCGACGCGGAGAGGTGCGCGGCCGCCCGTCGACACCGCGGCAGGCAAGCCGGCGGCCGTCCGGCGTCCGCACGGCCTCATGGACGCCGCTTCCCGGTGAGCGGGCCGCCAACGGCTAGCCCGGGCCGCCCGCCCTTCCCCGGTGCAGGTGCTCGCGAAGACGATCGGTCCGCGCCTCATCGGCGTGGCTGACCAGGCCGACCAGGATGTACGCGTAGACGGCGAATGGCACAATGCCGAGCGGCTGTAGCCTCGCCATGAGCACGACTCCGGCCGCCATCCCGACGATCGCCACGACATGAGCGACCGGCTTGGTGAGTGAGGTCTCGCTCATTGCGGTCCAGAGGTGGATGGCGGAGGCGAGGAGGAGCGCCCCGACCCAGGGCGCCAGTTCGCTGAACGACAGCAGGGACACCCGTCCCCCTTCGCCGTAGATCGGCGGATTCACTCCGAGGACGGTCCCGGCGGCGTACACGAGCATCGCGATGCCCATGAGCGCCATCGCCGTCGTTCGACCCTGGGTCATTTCATTCCTCCCCGATCCGGTGCCTGGGCCGATCCTGCGCCAACCATTCGCCACGGGTCAAGACACGGTGCTCTCCGACCGGGCCTCGCCATTGTGGGGGCCCAGCTGGCGGTCGGCCGGTTGGCCGTCCGATTCCCGCGGGATCCGGGTTCAGGGCGCGATCTGGCCAGTTGACCGGCCGACCAGGGACGGGAACGGCCCCGGGGTGCCGATTCGCGCGCGCCGGCCACCATTCAACTGGCCAAACAGCGCGCAACGTGCGCCTCCGGCACGATTCGGCCGATCCACCGTCCGAGCCGCCAGCACATCGAATGCGACAATCCCCGCATGAGCAGTGCCCTGCCGCGGACCGTGTCCGCCGTGATCCGCGATGGCGCGCGGCTGATCCTCGTCCAGGAGCAGGGCATCGACAACCGCGAGCCGACATGGATGCTGCCCGGAGGACGGGTGGCATACGGCGAGGGCCCCGAGGTCGCGCTCGGCCGCGAGATCCTCGAGGAGACCGGGCTGACCGTCACCGGGACGCCGCATCTGGTGTTCAGCGTCGAGATCGACTCACAGCTCGACGACCTGGTGGGCCGATGGCGGGCGCTGACCTACGCGTGCGAGGCGGATGGAACGATCGAACCCGCCGATCCCGAGGGCCTGATCCGGACCGCTGAATGGGTGGACGTCGACGAGGCGCTGGATCGACTGGCGTCCGTCGAGTGGTATGACGTTGAGCCGCTGCGCTCGTTCCTCGATGGGAGCGCGCCGGACGGAACCGAGTGGCGTTACCGCCTGACCGGTCGTCGGGGGGCAGCACTCCGAACGGTCGCCGAACAGATCTTCTAGGACGTGCTGACCGTCCTCCTCGCCCTCGGCTCGGCCCTTATGTACGGGCTGTCCGATTTCCTCGGCGGTTACCTGTCGCGACGGACCTCGGTCTGGGCTGTTGCGATCGTCACGCAGGGCGCGGCCGTGGTCGCCATCGGCCTCACCACGGCACTGGTCGGTGGCGACCCGACGAACGCCGATTGGACGTGGGGCGCCGTCGCCGGCGTCGGCGCCGGGATCGGCACGGCGTTCCTCTACCGCGGATTGGCCGGCGGGCGCATGGGGGTCGTGGCTCCGCTGTCCGCGGTCGGGTCGGCGTTGCTCCCCGTGTCGGTCGGTGTCATCACCGGCGAGCGGCCGCCGCTGATCGTATGGAGCGGGATCGCCCTGGCCTTCCCAGCCATCTGGCTCATCGCGCGATCCAGCGAATCCACCGATGCGGCCGGCGCAGCCGGAAGGCTGAACGCCGGAGTGATCGACGGGCTCCTCGCCGGCCTCGGCTTCGGCCTGATGTTCTCGGCCCTCGGCCAGGTGCCCGACTCGGCAGGCTTCGCCCCATTGGCCGCGTCGGAGGCGGTCTCGATCCCGGTCATCATCGGCCTCGCGCTGGTCATGCGACAGCCGTGGATCCCCCACGACCGCGCGAGCCTCGGCGGGGTGGTCGTCGGAGCGCTGGCCGCCGCGGCGGCGGTCCTGTTCCTGCTGGCGAGCCAGGCCGGACTGCTGACGGTCGCATCGGTCCTGTCCTCGCTGTACCCCGCATTCACCGTCCTGCTCGCCGCGGTCCTCCTTCGCGAGCGGGTGCACCGCTCCCAGGGCATCGGCCTCGCACTGGCGGTGGGAGCGGTGGCAATGGTCGCCGCTGGTTAGGCGACTACCGGGTCGGGCCCGACGCTTCAGCCTATGCTTGACCACATGCATTCACGGCAGGCCAGCGCCCGGCCGACGCTCAGGACGCTCGCTGTCGGTGACCTCCTTCCGAGTGGCACGCTGCAGCGGAAGCGGACGCGACGGCTCGACGCCACCGCGATCCTGCTCCCCGGGCAAAGTCCACTGGCGGAGTATCGGCGCGAGCTCGATCGACACCTCGATGATTTCGCCGCCTGGGACGGAGACGTCGTCATCCTCGACGGCGATGGTGCGCCCGATCACCTGCTCGTCGTCGTCGACCGCTACGGGCAGGTGTACGAGTCAGTAGCGGTACCGGATGCTTCAGCCCTGCCATCGGCGGGAGCGCTGGAAGCGTGGTTCAGGTTCCTGGCCACCGCGTGTCCGGAATGTGGCGTCCTCGACGACCCGCGACGACGAGACTGGGTGCCCTGACCGCACGGCTGAGGCGTCTCGTCAACGAGAGGCTGGATCCCACCCGTCGGCCGAGCAGCAGATACGTCGGCATTCGGCCCTGGCCCTTGACCTCGATCTCGCCGCGGTGCTCGAGCTCGAACGCGCCACGGACGACCGCGAATCGGCACAAGAGGATGGCCCCGGCGCGATGCCGGGGCCATCGGTTCATGCGGAAGAGAGCGCTCAGAGGCAGTCGATGTCCGCATCCTCAACGCCGGGATGGAGGATCACCTGGCAGCCGGCCCTGACGCTCGACAGGTGGGCGGCATCGGTCGAGATGTCGGCCGACCACGCGCCGATGGTCACCGAGCCCGACGCGACCGCGTCGACCATCGTGTCGTTGTCGTGGCTGTTGACCACTGCCACGCCGGGGATGCGATTGTGGATATGGGTCGGATCCTTGATGGCGCGGCCGGTGGCGGTCCAGGTGACGACCAGGTGAGCGGTGTCGCGCGCGCCTGAGACGTCGTCCATGACCGGGATCCACGCGTCGACCGACGCGGTCGTCAGCTGCGCGTTGCTCTGCAGGCCGATCATTGCCTGGCCCTGCCAGAGCGCGATCAGCGGAAAGCCCTTGCCCGCCGGCTCGGCACACAAGTCGGAGACGATGACCAGCACGTCGGTCGGGCCGGCCTGCTTGTTGATCCGTCCCGGGCGGCCGCCGTAGACCGCATCGGTGCTGCCGAAGTAGACGTCGGTACCGATGCAGCCGTCGACGCTGCTCGATCCGCCGTCGGCGTGGCGATAATCGATGACCCGGTAGCCCTCCGGGGGCGCGGCCAGCGCGGCGGCGGGGACGAGCGCGGCCAGCAGCGCGGTCGCTGCGACGGTGAGGATGCTGCGCCTGGACATGAGCGGTGCTTCTTCGATGCTGCCCCTCCCCCGCGCATCTCGCGCCGTCGGACCGGGACTGCATCCAGAACGGCCCAGCCGTCGCCGCCGTTACAGCGCCTCAGTCCTCGCCGGCTACAAGGCGCCGATACGTTCGTACCGCGGCGTCAACATGGCGTTCCTGTCAATGCGACCAAGTGCGACGATCAGGGGCCGAGGGTGGCGGGCCGTGCGTGCTCAGAATGGTGGGGTGGCCTACGGGGCTCGAACCCGCAACCTTCGGAGCCACAATCCGATGCTCTACCGATTGAGCTAAGGCCACCACGAAGGCCGCGCGTGGACGCAGCGCGGCGGCCGCCATGTTCGCCGATCCCGATGCGGCACGCAACTTCGTCACGAGGCGGCCGCAATCAGCGGTCCCGGCACTCGACGCGGCGGTATATCGTCGGATGACCACGCGAACGGCGATCCCCGTGACCCCCAATCAGACAGCTGA
>JBPCOK010000061.1:0-15590 GCA_051000335.1 Candidatus Limnocylindria bacterium
CGCGATCCCTCCGAACGCTCCTGGAATTCGCGGACGCGAACCTCGGCCGTGGCGATCTCGGCCCGGAGGTCATCCTGCTGGCGGCGCAGCTGCTCGGCCTCGGTGATCAGCACGCGCTGGGCTGACGTCACGAACTCCTGCCGGGCAGCCGAGCTGTTCAACTGCGCGGCCACCACGAAGCCGATGACCGCCAGGGCGGCCGCGATGCTCACTGCCCACTGCGGGCGCGAGAAGCGGGACGGCATCGGTTGGCGGCGCGTCACCCCGACCTCCCCGACGCGCGCCGGGCAACCCACAGGGACGCCCCCGCAGCAACGGCCACGGCCACGCCGAGCAGGAGCAGCCCAGGTACCACGCCGTCATCGGTGGGACGCTCGCCTGGCGTCGAGTCGGGGTCGGTCCCCGGCTGCTCGACGCCGCCTTCGTCGACGACGCCGGACGGTGGCCGATCCACGTTCGAGGCGGCGATCGGATCGGGCGTGATCGGCTCGGGTGCCTCCACGCCGAACTCGGAGAAGAAGTCGGCATGCAGCTGATCGGCAGGCACCCCGGTTCCCGCCTCGAGCGCTTCCGCATCGGTCGCACCGTCGCGGAGCGCCGCGGCCACCCGAGCGATGGCCTCGCGGCCGTATCGGTCGATGATCATGTCGACCATCGTCGTTCCCTGCGCATACGAGAGCTGGCCGCCCCGGTCACCGATCGGGAACTGCTCGCTGATCGCCTCGAACGAGAAGAGTCCGCCCCCGCCCGCCTCGAAGCTCACGATCCCCCCCTGCTCGCCGGCGTCTCCCGACTCGGACCAGGTCGCGATGCCCTCGTTCAGCCAGCGTGCCGGCTCGTGGAACGGGTTGTCGGTGGCGTCGAAGAAGACGATGTGGGTGACCTCGTGCAGCATCGCAACCTCGAGGTAGCTCGCCGATCCGGCGCCGAGCCACATGAAGATCGTCCGCAGCTCCGAATACGCGGCGGCACCGGTCCACTCGCGAGCCCCGGGTCCGAGTGCGCCGAAGAAGTCCTCGCGGGTTGCATAGACGAAGACATCGACCGGCCCCGCGAGCTGCGTGCCGAGCAGATCTTCGGCCTGCGAGACACCATCCGCGGTCAGCTCGCCGAATCGCCTGGCCTGCGCCTCCGCGTTGCCGTACCAGTGGACGGTCGCCTCCCCGAGCTGGGCCCGCTGCCAGTCGAGCCCCTCCCGATCATCCTCGTAGCGGATCGTCGCCTCGGGGCTGAGGACCACGTCGCCGTCGGTGGTGGCACGCCACCAGTACGTCACCGGCGTGTTAGGCGTGACGTAGCTGACCGCCGTGTTCCAGACGAACGTGGCGGAATCCCGGCCGGGTTCGACCGGCGCGACCACCGCCACTTCGCTACCCGGCGTGCGTGTGAGGAGCTCGAGCCGATCCGGAACTCCGCCCAGCAGCTCCACCTCGAATCGAATCTCGACGTCGTAGGTCGAATCGGCGGTGACGTCGCCGAAACCGTCGAACGCGGCGACCGCCTGCGGCACGCCGAGGCCCAACGCCGCCGCCGCGAGCAGGCCCGTCGTCCATCGGATCACTCGTCCCATGACACCCTCCCGAGGTCCAGGAGGCCGATCGTCAGGTTGCCGAGTCCGCGCAGCCCATCGGCAACGAGCCACCACGTGTCGCCGTACGACCAGGGGATGACGGGGGCCTCGCTCGCGACCCGGTCCTCGACCGCGTCGTACGCTGGGCCAACCTCGCTCTCGGGCGCTGCGGCGGCGGCATCGAGAACCGCGAGGAACTCCTCATCGTTCCATCGCCCGTAGTTCGACGCGGCCCCGGGTTCGAGCAGGAGCCCGTAGAGCGCATGCGGCGACGCGTAGTCGGCGATCCAGTTGATCGTGAACAGCTGCGGCGGTCGCGTGTCCAGCACGTCGAGAAAGCTCCCGAAGTCGATTGCCTCGATCTCGATGGTCACGCCGAGCTCCTCCCGCCACACCGCGACTGCGGGCTCCACGAATAGGCCGCTCTCGTTGACCACGATGGTGCCGAGGTCGCCGCGATCCTCGTACCCCGCCTCGTCGAGCAGCTCACGGGCCAGCTCCGGATCGCTCTGGATCGTGGGGCGGAAGCCGTCGGGCCAGATGGCCGGTGGCACCAGGCTCTCGGCCGGCGCGGAGCCGGCCCCTTCGGCGAGCGGCACGAGGCGGCTGCGGTCGAGCGCCAGGCTGAACGCCCGCCGCACGCGCGCGTCGTCGAACGGCGGCCGGGTCGTGTCGAACCCGAAATAGCTGATCGTCAGCGGCTCGGCCGCGTGCAGGCGCCGGCCGAGCTCGGGGTCGTAGGCGATCCAGGTCGCGTCGAATCCGCCGACCTGTGCCAGATCGATCTCACCATCGGCGAATGCCGTGACCGAGCTGCCGTCTGTCGCGCCGACCCAACGGATCTCGTCGATCGGCGGGGCACCGGCGACGTAGCGGTCGTTGGCGCGCAGCACGAGGTCGACGCCCTCGATGCCGTCGAGGACGTACGGACCGCTCCCAACGAAGGTGGACGGCGTCTGCCAGGTCGGGGTGGCATCGGCGCGCTTCGGCACGACGAAGGTGGCTGGGGTCGCGACGATGCGCAGGAAGTACGAGGCGGGGTGCCGCAGCGTGACCACGAGCGAGGTGTCGTCCGGGGCGTCGATTCCCACGTCCTCGTCGCTCGCCGTCCCGGCGGATCGGTCCGCGGCGCCGCGGATCACGTTCAGAACGTCCGGTGCCGTGGCGCCGGTGGCGGGGTCCAGCAGGCGGAGCCAGGATCGGCGGATGTCATCGGCGACGAGCGGATCGCCGTCGCTGAACTCCAGCCCCTCGCGAATCGTGAAGTCATAGGTCAGGCCGTCCGGGCTGATCTCCCACCCCGAGGCGAGGGACGGGTAGGGCTCGCCGGTCTCGTCCAGCCGGGTCAGTCCGGCGTAGAGCTGAAGCAGGAGCTGGACGTCGGCGGCGTCGGCGATGAACGCGGGATCCAGCGTCCCCGGAGGTCCGCCCAGGTAGCGAAGGACCGGGCCTGCCGCTCGGATCGTTCCCCCCGGAATGCTCACGGCCAACACGAAGGCGCCCGCCGCGACCAACGCGGCAATCCGTGTCAACGGTCGCATGCGGGCTCCACGGCATGGGCAGCCAGGGTGAGAGCTCGGTGCACGGCGGCTAGTATACGGTCGCCGTGCAGCACGTCCATGAACACAAATTTCAGCCTCAGCCCGCCGGCAGCCTGACCCTGCGCCAGTTCGTGGAGTCCCTTCGCCGATGGACTCCGGAGATGCGCCAGATGGTCCAGATCGCGCTCACCCGCACGGCTGAAGAACGCCGCACGTACCTCCAGCAGTTCCATGCCGGGCACCACGAGCGTCAGCCGGGGGCGCTCGACGGCTTCATGCGCTGGGCGTACTCCGACCCTCGCCTCGAGGAGATCCCCCTGCTCCTGGCCGAGGTCGACCGCCCGGCATCCGACTACGAAGGGGCGCTCGAGCATGAAGCCGATGTGCTGGTTCGCGAGCGCGCACACGGCAAGTCACCCGCGCAGCGAGTCGCCGATTACCTGGCGCTGCTCGGCATGGAGTCCAGCGATCGCGTGCGTGCCGCCGTGGCATGCCTTCTGCCGTCAGGCACGCCGGAGGCCGCCGTTGGGGCCACGATCCGCCAGATGCGCCGCCGATGGTTGGAGCTGTATGGCGACGACCCGTTCTTCGGCGAGGACTGAGCGTGTCGCGACGCGTCGCCGGATGGGCGCTGCTGCTGTATGGCGTCCTCGGTCTGCTTCTCGTCGCGGGCGGGGCGCCGACCGGACTCTCGCTGGCATCATCCGTGGAGCGCCTGTCGCTCACCGCGGACGGCACGCTGGAGGCGGCGATTCGCAGCACGGATGCCGCGGCGAAGGCATTCGTCAACGTGGATGGCAGCCTCTCGCAGGCCGAGCAATCCGCGGATGCGGCGGCCGCGCTGGCGCGTGACGCCTCGGGATCGCTCTCGTCCCTCGCGGTTGCAATGCAGATCTCGTTGCTCGGTGCTCAGCCCCTTCTGCCCCTCGCGTCGAACTTCGAGGACAGCGCCGCCCAGGCCGATGCCCTGGCTGGGACGCTGGACGGCGTGGCGGGTTCGCTGGGCGACAGCCGGGTCGACATCGCCCGCATCGGCTCGGAGTTGGGTGAGCTCAGCACCGAATTGGGTGTACTTCGCGAGGCCGGCGGCAGTGGGGCTTCCGCTCCCCCGATCCGTCTCTTCGTGATGCTGCTGCTTGCCTGGCTGCTCGTCCCCGCTCTCGGCGGCGTCGTTACCGGGATCATGCTCCTACGAACGCCAGAGGTCAGTCGGCAGTCCGGATGACGCGGCGGAGGCGAAGCAGGGAGCCAACGTAGAGGACCAAGCCGATCAGGAGCAGCGCGAGGAGCTGCCATGGCGTACCGACGGACCCGCGCAGCATGAGGTCCTGGAGCGTCGCGATGCCGTGCGTGACCGGCAGCGCGTAGGCGACGTACTGCATCCATTCGGCGAAATCGGTCACCGGCAGGACAAACCCCGAGAAGAAGACGCTGGCCAGCAGGATGAGCATTGAGAGCTGAACCGCCTGGCGCTCCGAGTCCGCGACGAGGGAAATGAGCAGGCCGAATCCAAGCGAGGCAAACGTGAGGAGCAGCACGATCCCCATGAACAGGGCGATGCTGCCTAACAGCGGAACACCCAGGATGCCCACGAGCAGAACTGCGACGATGGCGCTGACGGCGAGACTCAGCGCTGCGTACGCGACGTATTTGCCGACGAGGAGCTCCATCGACGTCACCGGCGCGACGCGGAAGCGGTCCATCTGGCCGCTGAGGCGCTCACGGATCATCGACAAGGCGGTCAGCGTGATCGCCAGGTGCTGGATGACGAGCGCGAAGACGGCCGGCCCGAAGAAGTTGAGGACCTGGGGCTCGCTCGGGGAGACGTTCTCCGTCTCGGCCGTAGTCGGGCGGGCGATCACACCCGGTGGGATGTTCCGGGCGGCAGGGCCGAGCTCGCCCTCGGCGAAGTCGATGCCGGCCCCCGCGGCACGCTCCACGATCTCCGCGTTCAGGCTGCTCACGAGGATGGACGTGGCAAGCGTGGCGAGCTGGTCGTAGACCGGGTCGACCTGGTTCCAGGCGACGCGGATCGTCGTCTGCCGGCCCGCCCGCAGCTCGCCGGCGGAATTCTCCGGGACGATGACGAGCAAGTCGATCGCACGGTCTCGCAGACGCTGCTCCGCCCCGTCGCGGTCCTCGGACACCTGCGTCACGTCAAGACGGCCCGGGGCGAGGTCCTCGTAGTCGGCGGCGTTCCGCGAGAAGTCACTGTCGGTCGGAACGACGATCTCGGTCGCGAACGGGGCACGGTACCCGCTGTAGCCGAGCCCGAACAGAAACATCACGAGGAACGGGCCGAGAATCAGGCTGACCAGGACGCCCGGGCGCCGAAGCACCTCGCGAAGCTCCTTCCCGGTGAACGAGGCCATGCGGACCACGCTCCCGGTCGCCCCCTGGAGTGCGTCACGCATCGGGCGCTCTCCCTTCGGGGTGGGATTCCACCGTCGTGCCGGCTCGCATGGCGCGGCGCTGCTCGACCAGCCCCGTGAAGACGTCATCGAACGTTGGCTGGTGCTCCTCAAGCCCGGTTACCCCCACGCCGGCCTGCCGCAGTGCCTCGATGATCTGTGGCGTCGTGGTCCCGGCGTCGTCGGTCGTGACGATGAGCTTGCGCGCCTCCGGCTGCCGTACACCGCTGACGCCGGCTACGCTCGCCAGGATGTCTGCGTCGACCGCGCGGTTCGTGCTGACCTCCACCACCTCTCCGCCGAAGACGAGCTTGCGCAGCTCATCTGGCGTGTCGAGCGCCACCAACTCGCCATCGGCAATGAGCGCCACGCGATCGCAGTACCCGGCCTCGGCGACATATTGTGTCGTGACAACGAGCGTTCGTCCCTCGTCGCGCAGCCGGCGGAGCTCATCCCAGATGGACTGCCGCAGCATCGGGTCGATCCCGGCGGTGGGCTCGTCCACGAAGAGAACGCCGGGCTGTGGACCAGGGCACACGCAAGCTCGAGGCGGCGCTGCATGCCTCCGGACAGGTTGCGAGCCAGCCGATGCCGTGCGTCGTAGAGATCGACGACCTCGAGCGCGCGACGGATGAGCTTCCGGCGACGAAATGGGCCGATGCCGTATAACGCTGCGACGAACCCTACGTTCTCCTGTGCCGACAGGTCCTCGTAGAGGCTGAAGAGCTGCGGCATGTACGCGATCCGTCCTCGGGTCGCGCGGCTGAACTCCATCGGGTCCTCACCCAGCACTGTGATCTCGCCGCTGTTGCGACCGAGGGTTCCGGTCAGCATCCGGATCGTCGTCGTCTTACCCGAGCCGGAGGGGCCGACGACTCCCAGGATCGTGCCGCGCTCGACGTCAAACGAGAGGTCGTCGACCACCGTCCTCGAGTCGAAGGCTCGGGAAACGTGCTCCGCGGAAATGATCGGTGCGGTGGCGGGCGGTACGGTCACGCGCGCTCCGAATGCAAGTCACGTGCCGCCCGTCGAGCAAGCGATTGGTGTAACCGCCACGCCCGTTCGGCAGGCACGTCGTATGCCCCTAAGAGAGGAGGCGCAAGAAGATCCTGCGGGCCGCCGACCGCACGGCATCGACGTGGACGAGGACAACAACGTGAAGCAGCCGGTCTCGTAGATGCAGGCGCTCGGCCGCCTGATCGCCGCCTAGAAGTGCTCCGGCTCGCCCTCGAGGTCGTCGCCGCCGATATGCGTCTCGCCCGGGGCAGGGTCGTCGGCCGGCGCGTCCGCGTCCCCCGGGGTTCCGGGATCGCCGGACTGCGCCTGCGCGTGCCGTCCCTGGCTCACCGTGACATCTGCGTGTGACTCGGAGCCCGCCACCTCCCGCACCTCGCCGGGCTCGAAGGCAGCGGTGGAATCGTCGGGAGTGAGGTCACCGGTGGCGCCGGTCATGCCGCCGCCACCGGGATTGGTGCGATCCATCAGCGCTGGCTCGGCGCTTCGACCTCACCGCGCCAGGCGCCGGTCTCGCCGCCGCGGGTCTCGATGAACTCCTTGAACTTCTCGAGATCACCCTTGACGCGACGATCGAGGAAGCCGAGCGCAGCACCGACGTTCTCAACGAGTCCTTCCGGGTCGGCGTCGAGCTGGAGGGTCACTCGGCTCGTCTCGTCGTCCAGGCGGTGGAACGTCACGACGCCGGCGTTCTCCGCGCCATCGGTCGCGTTCCACGCAACCCGCTCGTCGGGGAGCTGCTCCGTCACCTCGGCGTCCCACTCCTTCTCCTGGCCGCCGACCTCGGCGACCCAGTGGAGATGCGTGTCATCGGTCTGGATGACCGACTTCACGCCCTCCATGAAATGCGGGAACTCGTCGAACTGCGTCCACTGGTTGTAGGCGGTCCCAACCGGGACATTGACGTCAATGCTTTCGACAACCGAAGCCATGGGATTCTCCTGCGCGTGTGGCGGATTTTCTGGTTCTGCCAGTTCGTGCTTGCAAGGGCTGCGCCAGACCTCCGGTCGGCACGCCGGATGCTCACCAGTACGGAGCGGCCGACTCACTGCATCGCGAAAGGAGAAACGAACATGCCAGAGGAATGGTCCGACAAGCGGGAGCGACAGTTCGAGCACATCAAGGAGTCGTACAAGGACCGCGGCGTGAAGAACGACGAGGCCGAGGAGCGCGCGGCTCGGACCGTGAACAAGGAGCGGCGCGAGGACGGGGAGACGAAGTCCAAGGACTGACCGTCAGAATCGCCTCCGCGAGCTCGGGCGCGGCCATCCCTATACTCGGGATGCCCGCTGCCGCTCAGCCCTCGTGCACGTGCCCGCGGAGGCTCACCACCCATCAAAGACTCGAGCACCGTCCTTCGCCTTCGGCGATCTCGCATCGGATCAGTCGCGGCCGCCATGCTGGTCGGCGCGCTTCTCGTGCCGAGCGCTGCGTTCGGGCATGCGGAGCTGGTCAGCTCCGATCCCCTGCCCAACGCCTCGCTGGTCACCGCGCCGGGCTCGCTGGCGATCAGCTTCAGCGAGCCGATCGATCCCGAGCGCGTCTCCGTCGAGGTCCTCGACGTCCAGCTTCGGCCGCAGGCGGGTCTCGGCACCGTGCTCGTGGACTCGGCCGGCACCGGCATCAGCGTCGATCTGCCCACGCTCGTTCCCGACGTCTACACGGTCCGCTACTCGGTTGTGTCGACCCTTGACGGCCACGCGACGACGGGGTTCTTCGCGTTCGTTGTGGATCCGACGGGAGCGCAGGCCCCGCCCACCGCACCGTCCGAATCCTCATCACCATCAGCCGACGCCTGGGCCATCGGCGCGCGCTGGCTGGCGTTGCTTGCCTCGCTCGTCGCGCTCGGCAGCCTGATCGCGTGGTGGAACGTCGGTCGGGCGCGGAGGATGGGGCCGCCCTGGCGGATCGTGGGACTCGCCGCCGTCATCGGATCGGTGGCGCTTGCCAGTTACCTCGTGCTCTCCGCCCGGACCATCCCGTCGGGAATCGGCGACACGGGTTTCGTCTTCGATCCGCTGGCACCGTTCGGCTGGACGGCATTCGCCATTGCCATGCGGGTGGCGCTGCTTGGGACGCTCGTTGCCGGCGTGGCCGCGCTCGTCCTCGCGTGGCGACCTCCGTCCAGTGGAGGCTGGGCGGTCGGAGGCGTGGCCGGACTCCTCGGAATCGGCATGGCCGGCATGAGCGCCGCCGGTCACGCCGCATCCCTGGGTGGACCGATCAACGTTGCCCTCGACTGGCTTCACCTGGTGGCCGCCGCGGCGTGGCTCGGCGCATTGCCGGCGTTGTTCTGGCTGGCGAGGCAAGCTCGGCTGCCGGTGCGCGAGCTGCTTCGGCGCCATGGACGCATCGCACTGGTCGCCGCGCCGCTCGTCGTGTTGACGGGTGTGGCCAACTCACCACTTGTGCTCGGATCGGCGCGTGGCCTGGTGGGAAGCGAGTATGGAAACCTGCTCGTCGCGAAGGCGGCACTCGCCAGCATCGCCATCGGCGTCGGCGCCGCGAATCATCTGCTCCTGCGGGGCCGCGGACGGGGCCATGCCACGCGGCTGGTCGCGACCGAGGTGGCGGTCGCGGTCGTCGCCGTCATGGCTGCGTCGGCCATGGTCACCATGCAACCGGCGTCCGCGCGCCAGGACGTGGTCGTGGGACCCGCGATCCAGCCGGCCCACTTCTTCGGCCAGGCCGGACCGGCGGCGGTGCACGCCTCGGTGAGCGTCCCCGCGACCGGCATCCAGACGTACCAGGTCACGATTCGGGATGCGGCCACTGGTGGGCCGCGGGACGACGTGCAGCGGGTCTTCATGGCGTTCGATCCTCCGCCGGGCAGCGGACTCCATCGCAACCGGGTCACGCTCGAGCCGAGCGAATTCGACGGGCTCTACACGGCGAGCGGGGCGGCGACGCCCGTGGTGGGCGAATGGTCGATCGGCATCATCGTGCGTCGGGAGGGCGCCGAGGACGAATCGGTCTCGTTCGGAATGGCGGTCCAGGAACCCAGCCCTCCGGTCGTCGCGCCACCTCCGGACACCGGGATCGGGGTTCCCGGTCCGCTGGCGCTGTTGTGGGCGTGGCTGCCGCCGGGTCTCATCGGCTGGACCCCGGCCCTCCTCGCCCTCACGGCCGTCCTGGTGCTGGGCCGCCGGCGATGGGCTCCGCAAGTCCGCCTTCCGCTCGCGGGTGTCGCCGTCGTGCTGTTCCTCGCCGTCGGCTCGCGCTCACTCGTGGATGCCGCCAACCGACCGACGGCGGAGGAGCTTGCGCCCTACACCGGCGGCGCACCTGGCGATCCAGCCGCAGGCCGGCCCGTCTACCTCGCGAACTGCGCCGCATGTCACGGGACCGATGGTCAGGGTGACGGGCCACTGACAACCGCCGTCCGGCCCGGGCCGTTCGCCGAACGCATCCCACACCTGTCGGACGCCGAGCTGTCGTACGCTATCGTCAACGGGGTCGCGGGCGTGCCGATGCCGGCATTCGCCGCCAGCCTCACGGAGCGCGAGCGCCAGGACCTGGTGAGCTACCTCCGGCAGCGCTTCGGCGGCCCATGAACGATCCAGAGGACTGCCCATGCGACTGATGCGACTCGTCACGACGCTCGCGACCTTGGCCGCAACTGCGGCCGTGCCTTTGACGGCATTGGGGCACTCGGGCCTCATCTCCAGCACGCCAGTGGACGGGTCGATGCTCTCACGCGCGCCGAGAGACGTCCGCCTGGTCTTCGGCGGCGAGCTCGCGCCCGAAGGCACGGGATTCACGGTCGTCGACGAATCCGGCATCGTGGTCGGCGAGGGATCGCTGGACCTCGACATTCCGGACCGCAATGAGGTCAGCGGCGAGGTCGCCATCGAAGCGTCCGGCTCGTACACCATCCGATGGAGCTCGACGGCCCGTGATGGCCACCACGAGGATGGCGAGCTCGAGTTCAGCTTCGATCCCGGAACCGCGGCACCTCCGCCGGACACGGCCCTCCCGCCCGCGGCCACCGGCATGACGAGCCTTGGGTTCCTGCTCCTGCTGGCTGGCGCGGGGCTCGGCGCACGGCAGGTCCGACCCCGGGCATGATCACGCCCTGGCGCGTCGTTACGCTTGCACTCCTCGCGGTCGCCCTGGGCGCCTGCGTCCCTTCCAGCGGGTCGGGCTGTGCGGGTCTCCCCGACCAGATCGCCATCACGGTCACCGCCGATGCCATGGAGCCCGCCGCGCCCGCGGTGTGTCGCGATCGCGAGGTCACCCTCATGGTGACCCCGGAGGTCGATGGCGTTCTCCACATCCACGGGTACGACGAACAGGTTCCGGCGACGTCGATCACGGCCGGTGAGGAGATCGAGCTGACAGTCACCTCCGCGCGCAGCGGACAGTTCCCGATCGAGCTGCACACCGACGAGGCGCCGCAGGGCGTCGACATCGGCATCTTCACCGTCCATGAGCCGTAGGGTCGCGGCGGCCGGTACGGCGGTCGCCCTGGCAGGGGCATTGATTCCCGGACCGGCGGCGGCGCACGCCATCGGTGGAACGTTCGAGCTCCCCGTCCCGCTGTCGCTCTACCTCGCCGGCGCCGGCCTGGCGGTCGCCGCATCCTTCGCGGTGCTCGCGGTCGCAACCCGTGGAGTCCCGTCCGCAGCACGCGTCCGGACGGTGGTGGTTCCCGTTGGGCTGAGCCGTGTCCTGCTACTGGCGCTGCGGCTGCTCGGCCTCGCGTGGTGGTACGGCGCGATCATGGTGGGGATCCTCGTCGGCGATATCTCACCGCTGCCGGCCGTGCTGCTGTGGATCGGCATCTGGGTCGGACTTCCCATCCTGGCAGTCCTGCTCGGCAACCCATGGCCATCCCTCAGCCCGTTCCGCACGACATTCGGGGCCATGGAATGGCTCGCCCGCCGCGCCGGCATTCTCCGGCTCGACCTCGGGGTTCGCTATCCCCGCGCGCTCGCTCGCTGGCCCGCGGTGGCGCTGCTTGCGCTCGCCATCTGGGCGGAGCTCATCCTCCCCGGATCGGAGGCTGCCGGCACGGTCGCGCTGCTCATGGCCGCCTACACGCTGATCACGATGGCCGGCATGCTGTCCTTCGGCCAGGTCGCGTGGCTGCGTCACGCGGAGATGTTCGAGGTCCTGCTGGGATGGTTCGGTCGGATCGGACCGGTCGGACGCCAGGCCGCCGATCCCGCGCTGTGCGAGGCCTGCGAGGAAGGCTGTGACCCGGCACAGTGCATCGACTGCGCCGAATGCGCCGTGGTCGCGGAGGATGACGAGCGACACGTCGTCCTGCGCCCGTGGGCAAGCGGCCTGCTGAACGTGGGCACGCCCGGGCTCTCGGACGCGGCGTTCATCGTCCTGGCATTGGCCGGGGTGACCTACGACGGCCTGCGCGAGACCACCGTGGGCGGTGGCCTGTTCAGTGCCATCTACCCGCCGGTCGCGGCGGTGCTCGGCTCGACCAGCACGGCCACGTTCCTCGTGGCGGAGACCGCTCAGCTGCTGCTCATGACCGCGGCGCTGCTCGGGGCGTTCGCGACGGTCGTGGCGATCGGACGCGCGCTGCTCGGGCGACCCCGCGCGGTCGGCCTCGGATCGGACATGGGCCGATACGCCGTGACGTTGCTGCCGATCGCCGGGGGCTACGTCATCGCCCACTACCTCACGCTGGTCATCCAGGGGGTCGTGTGGCTGCCGTCGCTGATCGTCGATCCGTTGATGAGCCTGGCTCCGCAGCTCGACGCCATCCCCGTGGCGCTCGTCTGGTACGTCAGCGTCGGAGCGATCGTGATCGGCCACGTGGCCGGGATCGTGCTCGCGCATCGGCTCGCGCGACAGGATCAACCCGAGCGCGCGGGCCTGGTCGGGCTGCCGATGGTGGCGCTCATGGTCGGCTACACGGTCCTCTCGCTGTGGATCATCGCCGCGCCGATCGTCGTCGAGCCGGGCATTCCCCCATCGGCGCTTCTCCGATGACCGAGGTCAGCTTCGGCCTGGCGTTCGTCGCGGGCCTCATCTCCTTCATCTCGCCGTGCGTCCTGGCACTGCTTCCGGTCTATCTCGCCTTCCTGGGTGACACCGCCGTGGGCGAGGGTCCGGCGGGCACGGCCGTGATCTCGCGGACGGCCGTCGTACCGCAGGCGCTGCTCTTCATCGGCGGATTCACGGCCGTCTTCGTCGTCCTCGGCACCTCGCTCGGGCTCGTGGGTGGACCGCTGTTCCGGATTCCGGAGATCCGCCAGGTCGCCGGCATCGCGGTCATCGGCCTCGGCATCCTCAGCACCGGCCTCTTCGGACCGGTCCTGGATCGGTTCCGGCTCTCGGTGGACGGCACCAACCTGCCGGCCGCGCGCTCGGCCCGATCGCTGGCCCTCGGGGCGTTCGTCGCCATTGGGTGGTCGCCCTGCATCGGCCCCGTGCTCGGGGCGATCTTCACCATGGGCGTCTCGAGCGGATCAGCCCCGGCCGTTTTCCTGCTGCTGGTTGCCTACTCGGCCGGCCTCGCCGTCCCATTCCTGGCGGCCGCACTGGCACTCCCCCGTCTGCTGCCGCTGCTCGACTGGCTGCGGCGTCATCACCGCGCCGTGCAGCTCGTGTCGGGCGCCTTCATCATTACCATCGGCGTCATGATCTTCTTCAACGTCTTCGCGCAGCTGGCCGGACTGTTCACCTTCGTCCTCTAGCCGGCCCTGTGCGGCAGTCAGCGGTGGCTGACGACCCTGACCTTGCGACGGCGGACGGTCGGGGTTCCCGCCTCGCGCGGGACCACGCTGATGCTCCCATCCGGCTCGAGCACAGCCAGCTTGACGCCGTCCACGCTCTCGATGCGTGCTTGTCGCCCCTGGTGTTCGTGTTCAGAGCCGCCGGCGCTCGCCGTACCGAGCGCGGCATCGCCACCACGCCCGCACGGTTGAGCCGGACCCGCGCGAGGCCGTCCATGAGGGCGTCGAGATCCTCGTCTCGCACCACCGCCCGGTCGAGCCGACGCGCGACCAGCTGGAGCGCTCTCGCGCGCCCGCCGGCATCCAGGTCGGCCAGCAGGCCGGTCTCGCGGGCTCCCACCGGTTCGCCGTCCGGCTGCGCGAGGGCCTCGAGGCGTAGGCGATCTCCCGACTCGGTCAACGTCACGCGGAACCGAGCGGTGGCATGCTCCGCGCTCATCGGGCGAAGCTTGGGTCGCTGATCGCCTCGCGCCACGGGGCCAACAGGCGGTTGTAGGCACCCTCGGCCAGGTGCTCCCGTGCCACGAGCGCGAAGGCGGCACGCTTGAGCGCCGACTGAACCGCGGTCTTGTAGGTGTGATCCGAGCGCAGCTCCGGGAACTCGCGGAGCCTGGCGGCCATCGCCTGTCGCAAAGCTGCCTGGGCAGCCTTCAGCGTCTCGCCGGTCCCGGGGTGATCGACCTCGGCGAAGGCGAGCACGTCGCGCTGGAGCGAGCCAAAGGGCAGCCTGGTATCGAGGTGGTGCCGCTCGGCAGCGCGCGCCAGCCGACGCACGTCGTCGCGCTCGAAGCCTGTAATGCGATCGACCATGACTTCGATCTCGGTCGGGGTGGTGGGCATGCTGTCCTTTCCTGTCGGACTCACCCCGGGCCGAGCGGGCCCGGGGGGCTGCGGGATCGTGTTCACGTGTGGACACGTCCCGACCCTGCTCGAAGCGTAAGGTTCGACAACCTCGACCAGGGTCAGCTCACGAACAGCATACCCGCGCCTACCTCGTGGTGGCGCCGGAGGTGTTGAGTTCGCGCCGAACAAGAACGGAGATCGCATGCACATAGGCAGTCACCCGGAACATCAGGCCGCGCTCATCCGACATATCGTGGAGCGCGTGGTAGTCGAGGCAGGAGACGTGCGGGACATCAAGCCGCGGCCAGAGGCCCTTCCGTTCTTCGCATCGTTCGATAGTTCGTGTGTGGCGCCCCCGGAGGGATTCGAACCCCCGACGCCCGCCTTAGGACGGCGGCGCTCTATCCACTGAGCTACGGGGGCGGCGCCAGGGCAAGCCTACCGTATCATCCGCGCCATGCCGCCCCGCCCCACGCTGTACGTCCGCCATGGCTGCCACCTTTGCGAGGAGGCCAGCGTCCTCCTGGATGACATGCTCGGGGCCGATGGATGGGACGGCGTTGACATCGAGGCCGATGACGACCTTCTCGTGCGCTACGCGCACCGCATTCCGGTGCTCGCCATCGGCGGCGAGGATCGGCTGGAGCTGATGATCACCCGTCCCGACCTCGAGGCGGCGCTGGGCCGATGATCCCGGCAATCCTGCGCCGACGACGCTGGAGCCTGGCCTGGCTCATCGGCATCATCGGCCTGGCCGTCCTCCTGGGTGTGCTGGCGATGATTCCCCTGCTGCGCGGCACGCCCGACGGACGGAGCGGACCCCTCGTGGGCCAACCGGCGCCGGCACTGGCCGGTCAGGATCTCGACGGCCGCACGTGGTCGCTGGACGATGCCGGCGGCCGGCTGGTGTGGGTGAACTTCTGGGCGACGAGCTGCGAGCCGTGCCGGACCGAGATGCCGGCCATGCAGCGCCTGGCCGAGGCGTATCCCGACGAGCTGCTGATCCTGGGCGTCGATTGGGGGGAGGGCAGCGACGCCGTGAGCGATTTCGTGGACCGCTACGGGGTCCGCTACCCGATCCTGCTCGACCCGGGGCTCGAGAACTACTACCGATGGGCCGGCACCGACGGTCTGCCTCGCCACTACTTCATCGGGGCCGAGGGGACCGTGCTGCGGGAGGTCATCGGGCCGCTGGATCCGGCCCGGATGGTGATGATCGTCGAGGACCTCCTCGCCGCCGGCTGATTGATGCGGCGGGAGGGGCGGGCAGTTTCGCGCCCGGCCCCCCGTCGTTGCTCGTGGAGCGAGTGTCCTAGCCGCTGACGACCAGCGTCCCGGTCATCTGGGCCGGATGCACATCGCACACGAAGAAGTACTCGCCGGCATCGAGCGCCGGCACGTCAACCTCGACCGTATCGCCGGCCTCGATGATGTCGCCGGTCACGATGACCTCGCCGCCCTCCTCGGTGTAGACCGCGAAGTTGTGCGGGACGCTGTCGTCGTTGACCAG
>JBPCOK010000157.1:0-29733 GCA_051000335.1 Candidatus Limnocylindria bacterium
CCGCCGCCGATGCGGACCGGCTTCGGTGCGGGCCCGTCGCCATCGGCGAGCGGCTGCGCCGTGAGGACAGTGCCGCGGCCGTCGCGCCGGACGAGGAGGAGCGCGCCGGACGGCTCGGCGAGGTCCGCGTGGTTCGGTCCGACGGTGCCACCGAACGCCGCGGGGACACGCTCGCCGTGTGCGAGCGGGCGGGCGAGAACGTCGATTTCGAACGTCCGACGGAAGATGGGATAGCCGACCTTTGCGCCGATGAGCAGGATGACGGCAAGGATCAGCGGAGGAATGGCGAGCGGCCAGAGAACCGCGCGGACCGGCTTCGGCACCGCGTCGAGGGCCACCAGCTGATCGTTGGTGATGCGAGGCGGCGTTCCAGCGACCGTGGCCTCGATCGGCAGGTCCTCGGTCACCGCGATGGAGGCCGTCTCCACGACGCCGGTGACCGTGATGCTGACGGTCGGCGGGAGGCGCGAAAGCCCGGTCACGACGATCGCCCGCAGCGGGTTGGCCGCATCGACGAGGAGGGCGGCGTCCGGGGTCGGAGGCTCGCGGAGTGCGACCACGCGACCGGTCAGCCGGACCCATCCATCGGGATGGACGACGGAGTTATCCATGATCTGCTGGACTGTGGCGTCCTCGGGCTGGGGATCGAGGGCCGGGGCGACGAGCGGGACGAGCGCGATCACCAGGAGCAGCACGCCCAGCGCCGGCACCGCGCGGCGCCCGATCACGCGGGAAACGGCCGGCGCAGTTGCCACGCCAGCCATCCGCAGAGCGCCAGGAGTCGGCCCATCGGCGCATGATGCCCGCCGGATCGGTCGATCGCCAGCCGGACAAGGGTCCCATGCCGCACCGCCGGGCGGCCGGTCCACGGTCTACCATCGGCGACGATGGACCGATTCACCACGATCATCGAGCCCTTCCGCATCAAGAGCGTCGAGCCGATCCGGCTCACGACGGCGGCCGAGCGCGAGGCGAAGCTGCGCGAGGCGGGCTACAACCTGTTCAACCTGCACGCGGACTACGTGCTGATCGACCTGCTCACCGACTCCGGAACGGGCGCGATGAGCAGCGAGCAGTGGGCAGGGATCCAGCGCGGTGACGAGTCCTACGCGGGGTCACCGTCGTGGTTCCGGTTCCTGGCATCCGTGACCGAGCTCTGGCCATTCCGCCACGTCATCCCGACCCACCAGGGCCGCGCGGCCGAGAAGATCCTGTTCAGCGTCATCGGCGGCGCGGGCAAGGTCATCCCGTCGAACACGCACTTCGACACGACCCGCGCCAACGTCGAGTTCACGGGCGCCGAGGCGGTGGACCTCGTCATCCCGGAGGGCCGCGAGCCCGCCACGATCCACCCGTTCAAGGGCAACCTGGACACCGATGCGCTCGACGCGCTCATCCGGGAGCGGGGAACGGAGAACATCCCCGTCGTGTTCGTGACCGTGACGAACAATTCGGGCGGTGGGCAGCCGGTGAGCCTCGCCAACCTGCGGGCCGTCCGCGAGGTCTGCGACCGCTACGGCCTGCCCCTGTTCCTGGACGCGTGTCGGTTCGCGGAGAACGCCTGGTTCATCAAGCAGCGCGAGGACGGCTATGCCGATGCGGCCGTTTCCGACATCGTGCGCGAGATGGCGGCGCTGGCGGACGGCATGACGATGTCCGGCAAGAAGGACGCGCTGTCCAATATCGGCGGCTGGCTGGCGATGAACGATGACCGATGGGCCGAGCAGTGCCGGAACATGCTGATCCTGACCGAGGGATTCCCCACCTACGGCGGGCTCTCGGGTCGTGATCTCGAGGCGATGGCACAGGGCCTGCGCGAGGTCGTCGAGGAGGACTACCTGCGCTACCGCATCCGGTCGACGGCGTACCTCGGCGAGGCGCTGATCGCGGCAGGGATTCCGTGCGTGAAGCCGATCGGCGGTCATGCCGTGTACATCGACGCGCGGGCGCTGCTTCCGCACATCGAGCCACTCGAGTACCCGGGACAGTCACTGGCTGCGGCGCTGTACCGGGAGGGTGGAATCCGCTCCGTCGAGATCGGGTCGGTGATGTTCGGGCTTCATCCGGACGGCAGCGAGACGCCGGCGCCGATGGAGCTGGTGCGGCTGGCCATTCCCCGACGCATGTACACGCAGTCGCACATCGACTATTGCATCGAGGTCATCCGCTGGGTCGCCGAGCGAGCGTCGGACCTGCGTGGCTACCGGATCGTGGAGCAGCCGTCGGCCCTCCGCCACTTCACCGCGCGCTTCGAGCCGATGGCCTGACCGGCGGTCAGCCGACCTCCACCTCGGTCACCCATTTCACCCAGTCGAGCCCGCGACGGCGAGGCGCCACCAATCGGAGCGGTGCGCCGTTTGCCGCTGGCAGGACTTCGCCGGCCACGTGGGTGGCGAGCAGCGCGTCGTCGAGGTCGGCAGGCTCGAGTGGCACCACCCAGCCGGTGACGGATCGCACGGTGACGAAGGAGGCGCGCGGATCGGCACCCGCCGCCGTGAGAACCGAGCGCAGGGGCACGCCGCGCCAGCCGGTGCGCAGGACCCAGCCGGAGGTGCAGTCGAGGACGGCCTCGCGCTCAGCCTGGCCGAGCTCCGCGAGCTGCGCCAGGTCGAGGGTCAGTGGAGTCGCCACGCGCCCCGTGACTCGAAGCCGCCACTCGCCCGGGTCGATGGACGGTACGCCCTCCCCATAGAAGGTGGTCGGTGGGGGGACGCCGCCATCGGGCAGCCAGCGCGAGCCGGTGAACCGGCGCCCATCGCCCTGGAGCCGATCCAGCAGGTTCGCAGCGCCCCAGGCCGTCGCGCCGAGCACACCGAGCGCACCCATGGCCAGGAAGGTCCGGCGGCGCAGTGGCTGCGCGGCGAAGGCCCGTGGTCGAAGCAGGCGCATGCGTCGCGGCAGGAGGTGGGCCAGCAGCACGGGGATGATGGCGAGCGCCGCCCAGACGTGAAGGGTCAGGATCGTCCACGGGCCGATCGACCAGATGCGTCCGCTCGCCACCCACGCGAAGCCACCGGCCAAGGCGGCGGCCACCAGCAGCGTGAGCAGTGCGCCGAGGACGAGACGCCGCCATCGGCGGGCGCGAACCGCCGGACCGATGCTGCGCCGCAGCTTCTCGGCGGACGCCATGAGCAGCATGCCGCCGACCAGCCCGTGGAGCCAGAAGAGCGGGGCTGTGGCGGGAACGCCCGATCGCAGCGTGAGCAGCCCGCTCGCCAGCTGGACCGCGACGAGCAGCGCCAGGAGCCGATCGAGCGCGGCGTTGTTCATCGACCCACGTTACTCCCCGGCCTCGCCTTTCGAACGTGGCGGTAGGATGGCGCGATGAGCACGCGGTCTGGGACCCTCCTGGCGGTCATCCTCGGGTCGGCGATCGTCTTCCTGGACGGCACGATCGTGAACGTCGCGGTCGAGACCATCGGGCGCGAGCTGCCGGCGACGTTCGTCGGGCGCGTCGAGGGACTAACGTACGTCAACAGCGGCTACCTCGCCGTGCTTGCGGCGCTCCTCATCCTGGCCGGCGGGATCAGCGACTTCTACGGGCGACGGCGCATGTTCCGCATCGGCCTGGCGGGATTCGGCGTCGCGTCGGTGGCGTGCGGGCTGGCGCCGAACATGGAGATTCTCATCCTCGCCCGCCTGGTGCAGGGTGCCTTCGGCGCGCTGCTCGTCCCCGGCAGCCTGTCGATCATCACCGCCACCTTCGAGGGCGAGGAGCGGGGTCGCGCCATCGGCCTGTGGGCGGCCGGCACCTCGGCGACCCTGATCCTCGGGCCATTCCTCGGGGGCTTCCTGGTCCAGTCGATCAGCTGGCGCGCCGCATTCCTCATCAACGTGCCGCTCGTGCTCATTGCTCTGTGGGCCACCAGTGCCGTGCTGGAGAGCCGCGACGACGAGGCGGAGGGTCGCTTCGACTGGCTCGGGGCGGCGGTCATCGCCATCGCCGTGGGCGGCCTGGCCTTCGGGGCGACGCGCGGCGCCGAGCGCCAGTGGCAGGACACGATCGCCTTCATCTCGCTCGGAATCGGCGCGGTGGCCCTCGTGGCCTTCCCGTTCCTCATGCGCATGCGTGCCAACCCGCTCGTGCCGATGAGCCTCTTCTCGTCGCGGAACTTCACGGTCGTGAACATCTCGACCTTCGTCATCTACGGCGCGCTCTACGTCACACTCATCTTCCAGAGCCTCTACCTCCAGGGGACGCTCGGATACTCGCCCATCGCCGCCGGCGCGATCGGTCTGCCGGTGGGCCTCCTGCTGACCTTCCTGTCGACGCCGGCCGGCCAGCTGGCGGGGCGTCTCGGACCCCGCATCTTCCTGACCGTCGGGCCGATCATCATGGGGCTCGGTCTGCTGTGGCTGGCGCGCATTCCTTCGGACAGCGAGGCGTGGGTCGCCGACCTGACCGCGCCGGCGACGCTCATCCCGCCCGGTGATACGCTGGTCGACGTCGTCCTGGCGCTCGTCGTGTTCGGACTCGGCATCTCCCTGCTCGTGGCGCCCCTCACGACGGCGCTCATGAGCTCGGTCCCGGTGCGCCGTGCCGGTCTCGGTTCCGCGATCAACAACGCCGTCTCGCGCGTTGGTGCGCCGCTGATGAGCGCGGTCCTGTTCATCGCCATCACGGCCAGCTTCTATCCGCTCCTCGCCGAGCGCGTGCCGGGCCTGACCGCCGACGACGCCCGGGCGCAGCAGATCCAGCCGCTGACCAGCGTCCCCGATGGGACCGATCCCGCGCTGGCGGCGGCCGTGGTCGAGGCATCGACCGATGCGTTCCACCTCGCCATGTTCGTCTCGGCGATGCTGCTGTTCGCCGGCGCAGCGATCAACGCCGTGTGGATCCGCAATCCGTCGCGCCGCGAGATGGAGGCGGCACCCGAAGCGACGCCGGCGACCGGCTAGCGGGTCAGAAGACCTTCGGGCACCACGGGGCACGCTCGGTCCCGAAGATCGCGTCGGCACGCGAGATGCCACCCGGAGCGAGTTCGTTGACGCGCGCGGCGTCCGCCAGCTGCCGGAACGAGAACGCTCCGAGATAGGCTGCACCGAGGTCGGTGATGTCGCAGGCGACGTCGGCCGCGTTCTCGGTGCGCTCGACGAGCGGCACGCCTCCCTCGACGCGGACGGACCAGCGGCCCGCGTTCCACCCGCAGAACTCGTCGCGGACCTCGAGCACCAGCTGGCCGTCCGCTCGGTACCGGCGACCGGCGAGCGCCGAGGCCACGTCCACGACGCGCAGCCAGATGCCATCCGCGAGGCCCAGGCCCAGGCGGCGCGGCTCCAGGACGGCCAGGATCAGCGGATCGTCGGGCGCGATGTTCCACGCCTCGATCTTCCCGATCAGGTCCACGTCGAGCAGGAACCGCCACAGGTCAAGATGCGCCGAAGGAGTGGTGGCGATGATCTCGTTGACCATGAGCGTGGAGTTCGGTCCGCCATCGTCCCACTGGTCCTTGATGCGGTAGCGCGCGTAGCCATCGGGCGTTCCGGCGACCTCGTGGACGACGTGGAAGGCGGCTCCGGCGCCGTGGCGCCAATGCTCGGGGTCGTGCAGCGACTCGTCCCAGAACGCCGGCGTGCGGTGAAAGAATCCCGGTCGCGTCGGGAGAACGGCGTCGTGGACCGGCGGGAAGAGTCGCTTCGCCTCGTCGACGCCGACGAACCGCACCTCTCCCGATGCGGCATGTGGCCGCCCGAAGGTCGACCGACCCCGCGGGACGCCGATCCGTGCGCGCAACGTGGACAGGCCGTATCCGAAGCGTTGGTAGATGCTTCCTTCGGACGCCCACAGGATGGCGAGTGGCTCGCCGCGCTCGTGGACATCGTCGAGCTGCATCCGCATCATCCGGCGCAACGCACCGCGCCGCCGATGGGTGGGATGGACGCCGACCATCGTGATGCCGGCGGCCGGCAGCACGCCGCCGGGGACCGTCAGCTCGAAGCTGAAGGCGGAAGCGGTGCCGACCAGCCGATTGTCGTCCCAGGTCCCGATGGATCGGTCCAGCTCGAGGAGAGGCTCGAAGATCGCGGCATCGTCGTCGCGCAGGTGCTCGCCGAAGGCGGTCTCGGCCGCCGCGAGGAAGTCACGGGCCGTCCCGTCGTACGGTCTGACGTCAATGGGCATCCGAGCGATTATGGCGTGAGACGTGCTCTAGAATCCGGCCGATGTTCCCCATCGGCGACGAGAACGAGCGAGGGCACGGGCCGGCGTTCGTCAGCCTGGCCTTCATCGGCCTCAACATCGCCGTCTTCCTGTTGCTCCAGGGCGCCGGCAGCCCGAGCGGGGAGGAGTTCACATACGGCTACAGCGCCGTCCCGTTCGAGATCACGAACAACGTCGACCTCATCGGGCCGGAGGAGATCACGGTTGATGGCACGCCCGTCGAGATTCCGCAGGAGCCCGGGCCCTCGCCGATCTTCCTGACGCTGCTGACCAGCATGTTCATGCACGGCGGCTGGTTGCACATCGGCGGCAACCTGCTCTTCCTCTGGATCTTCGGCGACAACGTCGAGCACCGGATCGGACACGTGCCATACCTCGGCTTCTATCTCGCGGCCGGCGTCATCGCGAGCTTCGCGCAGATCCTCGTGAGCCCCGAGTCGATCATCCCGACCCTTGGCGCGTCCGGCGCGATCTCCGGCGTCCTCGGGGCGTATCTGGTGATGTTCCCGACGAACCGGGTGACCGTCCTCATGCTCCGGTTCCCGATGCGCGTTCCCGCGATCGTGGCGATCGGGCTGTGGGCCGCCTTCCAGTTCATCAACGGCATCGGGGCGTTCGCCGTGACCGAGCAGACGGCCGGTGGGGTCGCGTACATGGCGCACATCGGCGGCTTCGTGTTCGGCCTGCTGGCGGGGCTCGTATTCCGCGTGGTCTTCGACGAGCGACGTCGACCGCGCAACGCCCCGTCGTCGGCCGGATGACCGCGAGCGACGAGACCGCCGGGCTGTTCGGTCCGGGCTCCGTCTCGTGGCGCATCGACCGCGAGCTGATGGTCCTGGCCGGCGGGTCGTGCGCGCTCCTCATGCAGGCCGCCCATCCCGTCGTGGCCGTCGCCGTCGTGGAGCACTCGACCTACGCCACCGACCCGGTCGGGCGGCTGATGCGCACGCTGGAAAGCAGCTTTGACGTCGTCTTCGGGGACCGATCGACCGCCGAAGCCGCCATCCGGCGCGTGAATGCCATCCATCGCTCGGTGCGTGGACGGCTGTCCGATGGAAGTCCCTACGCGGCGACCGATCCTGAGGCGCTGCTGTGGGTCCACGCCACCCTGGTCGACACGGCGCTCCGGGTGCACGACCGCTTCGTGGCGCCCCTGACCCCGGCCGAGATGCAGGCCTACCACGAGGAGAGCGCTCGCGTGGCGGTGCTCCTGGGCGTGCCGCCGGACCTCCTTCCACCCACGATCGATGCGCTGCGGGCCTGGATGCACGAACGGATGGCCGACGGCACGATCACTGTCACGCCGGACGCGCGTCGTATCGCGCGGTCAATTCTGCAGCCGATGCGCCGCGTCCCCGCGACGCTGTTCGAGATCGGGCACCTCGTCTCGCTGGCGACCCTGCCGCCCACGCTTCGCGCCCAGTACGGCATCGGCTGGTCGGACGCCCGCGAACGCGGGATGGAGCGCCTGGCGTCGCTCAGCCGTCGGGTCCTGCCCTGGATTCCGTCGCCGATGCGGCACGCGCCCCAGGCCCGGGGTGCCGACCGACGCGTCCGTCAGGTGGCCGGCTCGACGACGTAGCTGCGGCGGGTGCCGATGCGACGGAAGCCGGTTCGCTCCAGGTTCTTCTCCGAGACGCCTCCTTCGATGGCCGACGCGCCGATGGCGTCGGCCCCGACGCGACGGGCGTGCGCGGCCCGATGCAGGATGAGCGCGCGCTGGATCCCGCGGCCACGATGCGCCGGAAGCACCGACCCGGCGCGCAGCCAGCCGAGGTGGTGATGGAGGTGGAGGCTGCCGGCCCCGACGGCCTCACCGTCGATCTCGGCCACGAAGCGGTGGTGGTGCGGGGCGAGCGCGAGGTGCGGCTCGAGCCGCTTCCACGCCTGGCCGATCTCGTTCGGCATGCCCGACGCCGCCACGATCACGTCGGCCCACGACCCGACCTCGCGTCGTGGGAGCTCGCGGATCGTCACGCCTGCCGGCGCCCACGGTTCCGGGGCACCGTCGAGCAGGTGCCGGGACAGCGTCGAGTCCGCAACCGTGCCGGCCCACGGGGGCGCATCGGCGAACAGCCATCCGCGGACCCGGTGGTCCGCGAAATGCGAACGCGCACGCTCGACGACGTTTGGGATATGCGCGAACCCGAGCGCGGCATTGAAGATCGCGCCGGGGAGGTCGGGCGCCGCGGCCACCGCCACCTCGCCGTCCTCGAGGATCTCGACTGTCTCACCCGCCGCCACGGCGGCCTCCCAGAACGCGAGCGAGCTGGCCCGCTCGGCCTGGTCCAGGCGGTCGTTCGCCTCGTGATCCGTGGCCGATGGATCGGTCGGTGCCTCGAACGCGACCGGGTCACCGGGGCGCACCCGGCCCTCGCGGATGACCCGCGCGTACATCCTGCTGTCGGCCGGGTTCACCTTGATCGAGAGCCGTCCGAAGCGGCCGTCCACGAACGAGTGGCGGATGGTGCGGCAGGGGCTCGCCGGCTTCGAGATCTCGAGCACGAGCTCGTCGCCGATGACGAGCCGGGTGCCCACGTCAAGGGTCGAGACGTCGAACCCGGTCGTCGTCAGGTTCTCGCCGGCCGTTCCGGGGGCGATCGGGTGGCCCTCGGCCCGAAGCCGATCGATGACTTCGATGCCGAGGATGGAGACGGCCCGATGCAAACCCCCGTGCACGGTCTCGCCGGTCTGGCGGTCACCATCGACGCCGCCGGCCGTCACGCGCGCGGCCGCGACGGGGAGCTTCGGGACGCCACCGTCCGAAACGTTGACCTGGAGGATTCGGGCTGTCGTCATCCGCTGAGATTACGAGGGTTCGGCCGGTAGTGCATCCGTGCCGACGCGCGTCGCGACCCAATCGACCATCAGCTCGAGGTACCCGTCCGCGTATTCCGGCCAGGGCAGCAGCCGAGCCATGATCGCGTGGTCGGCACCCTCGAACGTGACGACGGTCACGTCGCGCGACGGATCGTCGTCCAGCTCCTGGAGGCGCGCGGCACTCAGCTCCGACGGAAACGAGCGGTCCTCGGACCCATGGATGAACAGCATCGGCATCTCGAGATCTCGCAGCAGCGGCAACGCATCGAACTCCAGGAATTGGAGGTGGGCTCGCCACGCGTCCGATCCATAGGTGTAGACCTCCGACGATGGCGGCAGGTACGCGCCCGCGGCCCGGAACCAGTCGGTGGCCTCGGCATCGCCGATCTCGGCCTGGACTTCGGCCAGGCCGATTCCCGTGCGGTAGTAGTCGTCGATCTGTCGCCGCAGGCCGAGGGCTCGATCCACCCCCGCGGCATCGATGCCGGCGTCCTCCAGCTGGGTACGAATCGAAAAGAGATTCTCCTGCTGGGTGCTTGCTCCGGCGCCGGACACGATCACGATGAACGCGATGGTGTCGCCCGCCATCGACGCAGCGAGCGGGGCTGTCCAGCCCCCCTCGCTGAGTCCCCAGAGGCCGATGCGGTCGGAGTCGATGGCCGGATGTATGCGCAGTCGATCGACCGCGGCCAGGGCGTCGTGGCTCAGGTCGGAATAGGGGTCACGTGGGGATCCCCCGGTCGAGGATCCGCTCCCGCGCTTGTCATAGATCAGGGCCGCCACACCCGCACGGGCGAAGCGCTCGGCAAACAGGAAAGACAATCCGCGGTCCTCCGGCCCCGACCCGTGCATGAGCACCACAGCGGGATGTCGGGACCCCCGGCTTGGGAGCACGAGCGTTCCGGATAAGGTGGCGGGAGCGTTCGTGAACTCGACATCTTCGAGCCGATACGGCGCAGCGCCGAAGGTCATACCCACGAGCAAGATCGCCACCGATGCCATTACGACGAGGACGTTTCTCGCTCGACGGCCACGAGGATGCCGGCGAACGGCCACCGCGCTCAGCACCAAGCCCGCTCCGACCAGGGATGTGCCGACCAGGCGAGGGTCATGGGATGCCAATGCCATCGGAATCACCCACACCGTGCCGAGGAGCGGCAGCGCCGCGACTCCGACCAACAGGGTGAGGATCGCCGCCCAGGTCAACTTCATTCGCCGGTCCTCACAGCGCGTCCGCGTCGAGGATAGCCCCCTCGATATGGGCGCTATCATGAGCCCGCCCGTTCGCCCGGCCCCGCGAGCGGCGAGAGGAACCCGATTTGACCCGATTCGCCAAGCTGGCGGTTGCGGCTGCTGCCGCCACCTTCGTCCTGATTGCCGTGGGCGGCCTCGTGCGTGCCACGGACTCGGGACTCGGCTGCCCGGATTGGCCGCTGTGCTTCGGTGACTGGCTTCCGCCGGCCGACCTCCACGCGTGGATCGAACACTCGCACCGATTGACCGCGGCCGTCTTCGTCGGTCCGCTCGTCGGCGCCGTGGGACTCATCACGGTCTTCTCGAAACGCCGCCGGGACCTCCCGCTGCTCGGCGCCGCAGTCGTGGCCGGCGTCCTGGTGATCGTGCAGTCGGCTCTCGGCGCTGCCGTCGTCCTCCAGGGACTGGCGGCCGAGCTCGTGACCGCACACCTGGCCATGGCGCTCACCGTCTTCGCGGCGACGATCTTCATTGCCGATCGCGCCACCCACGGCCCGATGCCGGCCGCCCACGCGCGCCCCGGGCTGACGAGGCTCATCGGCGTCACGGCGCTCGCCATCTTCGCCCAGATGCTGCTCGGCTCCTGGGTCACCGGCCACGCCGCGGGGCTCGCCTACGGGGACTTTCCGCTCATGAACGGATCGGTCCTGCCGGTCGTTTCGGACAGCCGACAGGCGGTGCACGTCGCCCACCGCATCGTGAGCGTCGTCGTTGCGGCCCTCGTGCTGTGGACGGCGTGGCGCGTCCATCGCGAGACCCGGGCGACGCGGGCGCGTTGGATCGCGCTATGGCTGGCCGTCGGAGTGGCGCTGCAGATCGGGCTGGGTGGCCTGAACGTCGTCTCGCGTCTCTCGGCCTTCTTCGTCGTCCCGCATCTCGCGCTCGGTGCCGCGCTGTGGGGAGGATCGGTCTGGCTCTGGCTGACCAGCCGCCGGCTGCGGCCGTCCGAGGCGCGTGCCGGCGTCGCCGCCGTTATCCGCGAACCCGGACCGATCGACACGGTGCGCGCGTACGTGGCGCTCACCAAGCCACGGATCATCGAGCTGCTCCTGGTGACCACCGTGCCGACGATGGTCCTCGCCGAGCGAGGGCTTCCGTCGATCTGGCTGATGGCCGCCGTCGTCATCGGCGGAACGCTGGCTGCCGGTGGCGCCAATGCCATCAACATGTACGTGGACCGCGACATCGATGACCTCATGCGCCGGACGCGTCACCGACCGCTGCCGCGGCACGCGGTGCATCCGCGGGCCGCGCTGTGGTTCGGCATCGGACTCAGCGTGGTGGCGTTCGGGTTTCTGTGGGCGACCGTCAACCTCCTGAGCGCGCTGCTGGCGATGAGCGCGACCGCGTTCTATGTGTTCGTCTACACGATGTGGCTGAAGCGCACGACGCCGCAGAACATCGTGATCGGCGGGGCGGCCGGCTGCGTCCCGGTGCTGGTTGCGTGGGCCGCGGTGACCGGCGAGGTCGGGCTGCCGGCGCTCGTCCTCTTCGCCGTGGTCTTCTACTGGACGCCGCCGCACTTCTGGGCCCTCGCCCTGCGCTACCAGGGCGACTACGCCGCCGCCAATGTGCCGATGCTCCCGGTCGTGCGCGGGGAGGTCGAGACCGCGCGGCAGATCGTGCTCTACACGGTGCTGCTCATCGGAGTGAGCCTCCTGCTTCTGCCGGCTGCCGGCATGGGCTGGATCTACCTCGTGGCCGCGGTCGTGCTCGGGGTCGCGTTCCTGGTCCAGGCGCTCCGACTCCGGTCTGATGCGGCCAGCGGATCGGCGGCGATCGGGCTCTTCCGCTATTCGATCACCTACCTGACCCTCCTGTTCGCCGCCGTCGCGGCCGATGCCCTCTTCCGCCTGCCCCTCGCCTGAGTTGGGTTCGAGCCTGGGGTCTGGGGCCGCCGGCGCTCGAAATTCCGAGTGAAGTTCACCCGGGCGGAGTGTGGCGTGTCGTCTGCTCGATCGATCGAGTCCTGATGTGCGTGGACGGCGCCCCGGCGTGTGCGTTGAGCGTGCCGGTGCTCGATCCGTCGAGTGAATGACGCGCAAGTCCCCATTCACGGGAAATTCACTTGATTGATCGAGTGCCCGTCGAGGCCCTCCGCTCGGCGGCAAGGCGCGCGTCCAAGCGGGCCGTTCGCCGGTCCTCGTGGCGCATCCATATCACGACGACCACCATCATTCCCGCCAGAAACGCCAGGTCACCGACCACCCACATGATCACGCCCCCCAGCCCCTGGTCATCGAGCGGGGTCATGCCCCAGCTGCGGCCGTTCGTCAGGTAGTGCGGGTAGAGGACGGTCGAGGCCGACATGAGCGCCACTCCGAGGAACGAGTTCTGCGGCATGGCGAGGAACAGGTAGAGGAGCCGCACGGGATGGGGGAGCCGCCACGGTGAGGGATCGGCGCCGATGGCAGGCCACCAGAACAGCAGGGCGGCGCCGAGGAAGGTCGCGTGCTGGAGGTAGTGGAGGGCAGTGTTCTCGAGCGCGTCGTCGTACAGAGCGCTGAAATGCCAGCCCCAGTTGACGGCCGCGAACAGCACCCATGCCACGACCGGGAAGGAGATGACCCGCAGCACGCGGCTGTGAAGAACGCGCAGCAGCACGCGCCGAACCCCGGGCGACGCGACACGCAGCGTGAGCGTGATCGGCGCGCCGGCCAGGAGCAGAGGGGCGGCAACCAGCTCGAGCAGCATGTGCTGGACCATGTGCACGCTGAACAGCGTGCCCTCGTAGGCCTCGATCGGCGACAGGAGGGCAATGCCGATGGCGACCAGCCCTGCGCCGAACAGCCACGACCGATAGGCCGGGTGCGGGGTCGCCCGATGGGCGCGTCGCACTCGCGCCACGGCCCATCTGTACGCTCCGGCCACAGCGACGAGGCCGATGATCGCGAGGGGATCGGGGCTCCAGGCGAAGAGGACGGCCGGGAACGCCGGCGCCGCGGGCACGTCGCCGTGGGCCAGGACGGCGGCCGGCCACGCCAGCAGGGCGGCGATCAGGGACAGTGCCATGGGGAGCAATCGGCGCATTGGATCCATTGTTGCCGCAAACCGACGGATCTCGCGGGAACCGTCCGGAGATCGGCAGCGTCAGAGCGGCCATGAATCGAACGATGCCCGGTCTCTTCGTCCTGCTCTTCGCGCTCTCCGCCTGCGCCTCGTCCGGGGGAGCCACCGATCCTTCGACCGGCGAGTCACCACCGGCCTCCCCCGGCGGCGGGTCGGGAGGTGATGACCGGATCGAGCATCCGACCGGCAGCGAGGCCGTCCTCATCGTCGACTGGGCCGGTGGATTCGTCCCACTCGAGTTCCTCGCCACGCGGTTGCCGACGTTCGTCCTCCTCGGCGATGGGCGGGTGATCATTCAGGGGCCCCAGACCCTGGAGTTTCCGGGGCCGGCCTATCCGCCGCTCATCGAGCGCACGCTGACGGAGGAGGGCATGCAGGCCATCCTGCGAGCGGTCGAGGGCACGAACCTGTTCACCCGGGACGTCGACCTGCGCGGCGCGCAGAACATGGTGGCCGATGCGTCCGACACGCTGTTCATCCTGAACGCCGGCGGCCAGGACGTCACCGTCAGCATCTATGGCCTGGGCACGCTCGTCCCCGGCATGGAGCCCGGACCGGGGATCTCGTCCGGCGAGCTGGAGGCGCATCGGCGGCTCGGCCAGCTTAACGACGGGCTCATGACCCTCGACACGTGGCTGCCCAACGGGTCGTGGGAGACGGAGGGATGGCAGCCCTACGAGCCTGAGGCGTTTCGGCTCTACGTGCGCGAGAGCACGGGAGAACCGATCGAGGGCGGGGATCTGCCGCAGCAGGTCCGCGAGTGGCCGACCGATGACGATCCGGCTGCCTTCGGCCAGGAGGTCTCGTTCTTCGGTAACGGGACACGCTGCGGCGTGGTGGAGGGCGATGCCGGTGCCGCGTGGCTCGCCGAGCTGGCCGCCTCGACCCAGATGACCCGCTGGAGCGACGACGGTCAGCGTCGGTTCACGGTCCTCGTGCGTCCCGTGCTGCCGAACGAGGACCCGACCTGCCCGGACCTCGACGGGGCCGCCTGAAGGGCATCAACGACCGGAGTCGAATGCCGTCGCACCGAGTCGCAAGGCTTCGCTACAATGCAGCCCGTGCCGCCGTCAGCCCGTCTGTGCGTGCGTGCCTGATCCACCGCCAGATTGACGTGTCGGTTGAACCTGGAGCCTCGAGACCATCTGATGCAACGAACGGTGGCCCGATCTCGGCTGCGGACGATCCTCCGCTCGGCAGCCCCCCTGCTTCTGCTTGTCCTGCTGTCGGGATGTCTGCTTCCGCCCGAGCCGGTGACCGAGACGGGGCGCGAGGTGTTCAACCTCTACCTCATCGTGCTTGCCCTGGCCGGGATCGTCTTCGTGGGCGTCGAGGGCTTCATCATCTACGCCATCGTCCGCTATCGGCGAAAGCCGGGCGACGACACCCTTCCCGAGCAGCATCACGGCAACACCCTCGTCGAGATCATCTGGACGATCATCCCGACCGTCATCGTCTTCGTCCTCTTCGGATTCAGCATGGCGACCCTGGGCGACGTGGAAGCTCGCAGCGAGGATCCGGGGGTGACGATCCAGGTCGACGGCTTCCAGTGGAACTGGTCGTTCGTCTACGAGGACGGCACCAAGGTCGGGCCACAGGGCGGCGAGCCGCCGGTGCTCGCCGTCCCCGTCGGTGAGCCGGTACGTCTGATCCTCAACTCGCTCGACGTCAACCATGCCTTCTACGTGCCGCGCTTCCTCATCAAGCGCGACCTCATCGACCTCGGGCAGAACGGGCGCGACAACGAGCTCGAGTTCACGATCACCGAGGCCGGGACATACGCGGGCCAATGCGCCGAGTTCTGCGGTACAAGCCACGCCGACATGAAGTTCGTGGTCGACGCCAGGCCCCGCGCCGAGTACGAGGCGTACATCGCCGCGCTCGCCAGTGGCGGTCCGCCACCACCTCCGCCCGGGGGCGGGGATTGCGCGACCACCATCGAGATCAAGGCGAACGACACGGCCTTCGACATCGGGGAGTTCGATGCCCCGGCCGACACGCCGTTCTGCATCGCGTTCGAGAACCTGGAGGACATCCCGCACAACGTGGCGATCTATGACGGCGGCGAGGCACTGTTCAATGGTGAGATCCTCAACACTGCGGGCAGCATCACGTACCAGGTGCCGGCATTGCCGGCCGGTGACTATCGATTCATCTGCGACGTCCATCCCCAGGCGATGGTGGGCGACGTGACGGTTACCCCCTAGCGGAGCGCGAGCGACACGCAATGGCAACCACCACCCTCGACCCCCGCGCCGGCGCGTACCGCCGTTCGTGGGTGATCGACTGGCTGACGACGGTCGACCACAAGAAGATCGGGATCCTGTACATCGTCAACAGCTTCCTCTTCTTCTTCGCCGCCGGCATCCTCGCGCTCGTCATCCGGACCGAGCTGGCCATCCCCGGTATGCAGTTCCTCGATCGTGACACGTACAACCAGGCGTTCACGATGCACGGCACGATCATGCTCTTCCTGTTCATCATTCCGGCACTGTCGGGCTTCGGGAACTACATCGTCCCGCTCCAGCTCGGCGCGCCGGACATGGCGTTCCCGCGCATCAACGCGCTGAGCTTCTGGCTGCTGCCGCTCGGCGGCCTGCTGATCTTCAGCGGCTACCTGTTCGGCGGAGCTGCGGCCGAGGGATGGACCGCGTACTCGCCGCTCACCAGCGACCGGTTCTCGCCGGGCGTCGGCACGGACCTGTGGGTCATCGGCCTGACGCTGGTCGGCACGGCGTCCATCCTCGGTGCGGTGAATTTCATCGCCACGATCTTCAAGATGCGCGCGCCGGGCATGACGCTGTTCCGAATGCCGATCTTCGTGTGGACCGTGCTGGTGACCGCCGTGCTCATCCTGCTGGCGACGCCGGTGCTGACCGCGGGCCTCATCGCGCTGTTCATCGACCGCAACTACGGTGGATCGTTCTTCGATCCGAGCGTCGGCGGCAACCCCGTCCTGTGGCAGCACATCTTCTGGTTCTTCGGTCATCCGGAGGTCTACATCGTCATCCTGCCGGCGATGGGCGTGGTGAGCGAGATCCTGCCCGTCTTCAGCCGCAAGCCGCTGTTCGGGTACCGGGCCTTCGTGTTCGCCACCGTCGGCATCGGGCTGCTGAGCTTCAGCGTGTGGGCGCACCACATGTTCACGACCGGGTCGGTCTTCCTGCCGTTCTTCAGCTTCATGACCGCGCTCATCGCCATCCCGACCGGGATCAAGATGTTCAACTGGCTCGGCACGCTGTGGCGCGGCAAGCTCATGCTCACGACCCCGATGCTCTTCGCGCTCGGCTTCCTCTCGATGTTCCTCATCGGCGGCATCAGCGGCGTCATGCTGGCGTCACCGCCCATCGACTTCCACGTGCAGGACACCTACTTCGTGGTGGCGCACCTGCATTACGTCTTCTTCGGCGGGTCGGTGTTCGGCGTCTTCGCGGCCACGTACTACTGGTTCCCGAAGATGACCGGCCGGAAGCTGAACGAGCCGCTCGGCAAGGTCCACTTCTGGATCCACTTCATCGGCTTCAACCTGGCGTTCTTCCCGATGCACCAGCTCGGCCTGGACGGCATGCCGCGGCGCATCAGCGACTACGATCCGAACGCGGGCTGGACGATCCTCAACCTCGTCTCCACGGTCGGCGCCTTCATGATCGCGGTGAGCATCATTCCGTTCCTGATCAACGTGATCGCCAGCCTCATCAACGGCGAGCCCGCGGGCGACGATCCGTGGGAGGGAAACACGCTGGAATGGGCCACGACCTCCCCCCCTCCCCCGTACAACTTCGACCGGCTGCCGCCGATCCACTCCGAGCGCCCGCTCTTCTTCCTCACCCACGGCCACGGCCATGCGGCCGAGCGGCCGGAGGATCTCGAGGAGGAACCGATCGCCGATGAGCAGGCCGGCGACGTCGAGCGCCGAGAGGATCCGCTGGTATGAGCACCCGAACCATGCAGGCCCACCCATCCGGCGAGCACGAGGCGGCCGCGGCGATCCAGCACGGGGGGTCGGGGATGCCCACCGCGCTGCTCGGGATGCTGCTCTTCATCGCCAGCGAGGTGATGTTCTTCGGCGGCCTGTTCGCGACGTACTTCAACGCCCGGGCCACGACGCCCGGCTTCTGGGGTCCGCCGGAGGGCGCGCCCGAGCTCGAGGTCACCCTGGCCGGCGCACTGACCGTCATTCTCATCGCCAGCAGCTTCACGATGCAGTTCGGCGTGTGGGCCATTCGGCGCGGCGACACGGCCAAGCTGAAGATGTGGACCGGCATCACGCTCGCGCTGGGCGTCCTCTTCCTCATGGGCCAGCTGTACGACTACAGCGAGCTCGGGTTCGGCATCGCCGATGGCGTGTTCGGCACCACGTTCTACACGCTGACCGGCTTCCACGGCGCGCACGTCTTCGGTGGGGCCGTGGGGCTGACGATCATCCTGGCCCGCGCGCTTCGGGGCCAGTTCAGCGCGAACAACCATGTCGCGGTCGAAGCGGTCAGCATGTACTGGCACTTCGTCGACGTCGTGTGGATCGGCGTCTTCTCCACCATCTACCTGCTGCGATAAGGACCGATCGCCATGCCAGACACCGCCTTCGGCTACCTCATCATCGGGATCGGCATCGTCGTGGTCCTCGGCGTCGTCTTCGCGATCTCATCCCGGGCCGGGGGCAGCAGCGGGCCGGCGACGCCGCCACGCGGCGTTCATCTGCCGCCGCCCAGCTTCCTGCCCGTGGTCATGTCGCTCGGGATGGCGCTGCTCGGCTCGGGCCTCGCCTTCCGGTCCGAGGACCAGCTGGCGAATCCGTTCCTCGCCATCCCCGGCCTGCTCGTGCTCGTGATCGGCATCGTGGCCTGGATTCGGGCCGCGAACCACGAGTGGCGTGACACGGAGCATGGATCGCACGACGACGCCGCCGCGCACTGAAGCCGAGGCCCCGCTCGGCCGGTTGCGGCTGCCGTATCTGGTGGCCGCGGCCATCGTGCCGCTGCTCTTGCTCGGCGTCCTGGGCATCGTGCTGCTCTCGCGAGCGCCATCTGCCTCGCCCACGGCCATCGGCCGGCCGGCGCCGGACTTCACGGTCGCCGACCTCGATGGAAATCCGATTCGCCTGGCGGATCTGCGGGGCCGGCCGGTGATCGTGAATTTCTGGGCGAGCTGGTGTGGCCCATGCGTCGAGGAATTCCCGCTGCTGAATGCAGCGGCAGCCGAGCACCGCGAGGAGGGCCTGGTCGTCGTCGGGATCGTGTATCGAGATCGCTCGGAGGCGGCCCGTGACTTCATGGCGCGCAACGGCGGCACGTGGCCATCGGCCATGGATCCCGGGGAGCGGGTGGCGACCGATTATGGCATCCTCGGCGCGCCGGAGACGTACTTCATCGGCCGGGATGGGTCTATCGTTGCCCGGCAGATCGGACAGATCTCCGCGAGCTCCCTGAACGAGAAGCTGGCCGCCATCATCGAGGAGTGACCATGGAGAGCAACCTTCCCGCCACCCGTGACGATTCGGACTCCACCCGTGACGATTCGGACTCGCATGCCGTCCAGCCGGCCGTGGCGCCGTCCCGCCCGCTGAGCGTGGCTTTGATGCCCCTGGCACTCGCGACGTTCGTCCTGCTCGCCCTCATCATCGCCGCCTGGACGTTCCTGGCCGCCGCCACCTGACGATGACGGACGCCGCGATCGACCTGCGCGGCCTCCGGAAGTCGTATGGATCGCTCGAGGCCGTTCGCGGAATCGACCTTCGCGTCGAGCGTGGCGAGGTCTTCGCCCTCCTCGGCCCGAACGGCGCCGGGAAGACGACGACGGTCGAGATCCTCGAGGGTCATCGCACCCGCAGCGCCGGGGAGGTCGACGTGCTCGGTCACGACCCCGGACGCAACGAGCCCGCGCTGAAGCAGCGGGTCGGGATCGTGCTTCAGCAGACCGGCGTCGACCTGTACCTCACCGTCCGCGAGGTCGTCGAGATGATCGCCGGCTACTACCCGGCGCCGCGGGACGTGGACGAGGTCATCGGCCTGGCCGGCCTCACGGAGCAGCGCGACCAGCGGGTGAAGAAGCTCTCCGGCGGGCAGCGTCGCCGTGTGGACCTGGCCGTCGCGCTCGCCGGTGACCCCGAGCTGCTGTTCCTGGACGAGCCGACGACGGGCTTCGATCCGTCGGCGCGACGCCAGGCGTGGGAGACCGTTCGGGGCCTGACCGCGCTGGGCAAGACGATCTTCCTCACGACGCATTTCATGGACGAGGCCCACGCACTGGCGGATCGGCTTGCGATCATCGCCAATGGCCTGATCGTGGCCTCCGGCACCGCCGACGAGCTCATCGGCGCATCTTCGGCAACCACGCGAATCCGGTTCCGTCTCCCCTACGGCGTCAGCCCACCCGACGCGGCGTCAGCCCGGCCGGTCGGATCGGCGTGGGAGATCGAGGCCGATGCGCCCACCCGCACCCTCAACCTGCTCACCGGCTGGGCGCTGGAGACCGACACGCCGATCGCCGATCTCGAGGTCAGCCGGCGCTCCCTCGAGGACGTCTACCTGCAGCTCACGGCCGATGCGGAGGCCGTCGAATGAACGGCATCGCGTTGGCCCTGCGCCAGATCCGATACGAGAATCGCGCGTTCTGGCGCAACCCGCCCGCCGCCTTCTTCACGTTCGCGTTCCCGCTGATCTTCATGGTCATCTTCAACGTGCTGTTCGGCGAGGGTGCGTCGGCATTCTTCACGCCCGCAATCATCGTGTTCAGCGTCATCACCGCCACGTACACGAACCTGGCGATGACCGTCACCATCGCGCGCGACGAGGGCATCCTCAAGCGGATCCGGGGAACGCCGCTGCCGGCGTGGGCCTACCTCGCCGGAAGGATCGGGCATGCCATCGTCATCGGATTCCTGCTGGTCATCATCGTGGCCGGCTTCGGGGCGCTGGCCTACGGCGTCGAGATCCCGTGGGAAACGATGCCCACGGTGCTGCTCGTCCTCGTCGTGGGATCCGCCTCCTTCTCGGCCATCGGGCTGGCCGTGACCGGCCTCATTCCGAACTCGGATGCCGCGCCGGCCGTGGTGAACGCCACCATCCTGCCGGTCCTCTTCATCAGCAACGTGTTCATCCCGATCGAGAACGCGCCGGCCTGGGTCGACACGGTCAGCCGGATCCTGCCGGTTCGCCACTTCGCCGATGCGATGCTCGGCCTCTACGCGTCCGGCGGTGGCGCGGACTTCCCGTGGCAGGAGCTCGGGGTGATCGCCGCCTGGGGCCTCCTGGGAGTCGTCGGCGCGCTGCGATTCTTCAGCTGGGAGCCACGGAGGTAGTCCGTGACGCGCGGGCTATTCCCGGGTGCTGACGCTTCCCGGAGCGGGGTAGCGGCGCGCGATGTAGCCGTCGAGGATGGCGAGGAAGCGCGGCACGATGTCGTCGCCGCGGAGCGTCTCGGTCTTCTCGCCGTCCACGAAGACCGGTGCCACTGGCTCCTCGAAGGTGCCCGGCAGCGAGATCCCGATGTCCGCGTGCTTCGACTCGCCGGGACCGTTCACGACACAGCCCATGACCGCGACGCGCAGCTCTTCGACGCCCGGGTGCGTCTCGCGCCACTTCGGCATCTGGTCGACGAGATAGGCCTGGATGTCGCGGGCCATCTCCTGGAAGAAGGTGGAAGTCGTGCGACCGCAGCCGGGGCACGCGGAGACCTGCGGCAGGAAGGACCGCATGCCCATTGACTGGAGGACCTGCTGCGCAACCTGCACCTCCTGGGTGCGGTCTCCACCCGGCTCGGGCGTCAGGCTGACCCGGATCGTGTCGCCGATGCCCCGCTGGAGGAGGATGGCCAAGCCGGCGGTCGAGGTGATGATCCCCTTGGCGCCCATTCCCGCCTCGGTCAGGCCCAGATGGAGGGGGTAGTCGGAGCGATCGGCGAGGCGCGTGTAGACCTCCACGAGATCCTGGACCCCGGACACCTTGGCGCTGATGATGATGCGGTCATGCGGGAGGCCCGTCTCCTCGGCGAGCCGAGCTGAGCGCAGCGCCGATTCGAGCATGGCCTCGATCATCACCTCGCGGCTGTCCGCGGGCTCTGGGAGGAGGGCGTTGGCGTCCATCATCTTGGTCAGCAGCTGCTGGTCCAGCGAGCCCCAGTTCACGCCGATGCGCACCGGCTTGTCGTTCGCGATCGCGACCTCGATGATCTGCACGAACTGCTCGTCCCGGCGCTTCGTTCCCACGTTGCCGGGGTTGATGCGGTACTTCGCGAGCGCCGCCGCGGCCGCGGGGTATTTCGTGAGCAGCAGGTGACCGTTGTAATGGAAGTCGCCGATGAGCGGCACGTCCACGCCCAGCCGGTCGAGCTTCTCGCGGATGATGGGAACCGCCTGCGCTGCGGCGTCGTTGTTGACGGTGATGCGCACCAGCTCCGACCCGGCGTGGGCCAGCTGCGCGACCTGGATGGCGGTGCCGTCCGCGTCGGCGGTGTCGGTGTTCGTCATCGACTGGACGACCACCGGATGTGCGGAGCCGACGGGGACTCCACCCACGAGCACGGTCGAGGTTTGCCGGCGAGCGATGAGGGTCATTTCGGCCAATGGTAGAGCGGGGTCGTGAGATCGGCACGCGGCATGCACGCCGGGACGGCGATGGAAGAGGCGAGGGGACCCCGAGACAGGATGGCGACGCACCACGTCTGGATCGTCGAGGACGAGGTCGACGCGGCCGCCCTGGCCGCCGACCTGTGCCAGGCCAGCGGAGCGGAACCTTCGCTGTTCCGCATGCCGGTCGCGTTCCTCGCTGCGCTCCGCACCGCACCGGCACCGGACGTGGTGATCCTGGACTGGCGGCTCGCACACGAGCTCAGCGCGGCCCTCTTCCTGGCGACGCGCCATCGGTACCCGGAGCTCCCCATCATCTACTGGACCGGGAGCCCGCCGGACTCCCTGCCGGCGATGATCTGCGAGGATCGGTACACGATGATCGTGGATAAGGCCGCTGGGACGGTGTCCTTCGAAGAGGCCATCGGCTGGGCGATGGCACTAACGCGGAGCGAGGGCGCGGTCACCTAATCCGCCCGGGCCAGGATGAGCGCGGCGTTCATCCCTCCGAAGCCGAACGACGTCGAGAGCGCGGCGTCGACGCGCGTCGCGATGGGCTCGCGCAGGACGTTGAGCGCAATATCGGGATCGAGGACCTCGAGGTTGCAGGTGCCCGGCAGCATCTCGCGATCCACGGCCATGGCGGTGATCGCCGCCTCGATCGCGCCCGAGGCCCCGAGTGCGTGCCCGTACAGCCCCTTCGTCCCGGACACCGCGATGTGCTCGACCGCCGTGCCGAGCGCGCCACGGAGGGCCCGGGCCTCGGCCGGCTCGTTCAGAGGCGTGCTCGACCCGTGGGCGTTGATGTAGCCGATGCGTTCGGGCTCGATCCCGGCCCCCTCCAATGCGATGGAGACGGCTCGGGCAGCGTCCCGTCCATCCGGGCGCGGCGCGGTCATGTGGTACGCGTCGTTGCTGGCGCCATAGCCGATAACCTCGGCGATGATGCGCGCCCCGCGCTTCAACGCCGCGTCGCGCTCCTCGAGAACCATCACGGCTGCTCCCTCGCCCATCACGAACCCGTCGCGGGCCGCGTCGAACGGACGTGAGGCGTGCTGCGGGTCGTCGTTGCGCTGCGAAAGCACCCGGATCATCGCGAACGCGCCGAAGGTCAGCGGGGCCAGCGGCGCCTCCGAGCCACCGGCCAGCGCGGCGTCCACCGTGCCGGCTCGGATGGCATCCATGGCCTGCCCGATGGCGACCGCTCCGGAGGCACACGAGTTGGCATTCCCAACGGCGGGACCGGTGAGGCCCAGGTCCAGCGCGACGTTGCTGGCGCCCGCCCCTCCGAAGACGGCGAGGGCCAGGGTCGGCGCGACACCGCGGACACCGCGCCGCACGTACGCCTCGTGCTGCTCCTCGCCGAAGGCAACGCCGCCGAGCGCGGAGCCGATGAAAACGCCGGTGCGCGAGCTCTCGTAGCCGCCGTCGAGGGCCGCGTCCTCGAATGCCTGCCGAGCGGCCGCCACGGACAGCGCGCTGAAGCGGTCGAGACGCCTGGCGCGGCGCGCGTCGAGGTGATCGGCCGGATCGAAGTCGTCGATCTGCGCCGCGATCCGTGACGGAAACGGTGCGGCATCGAAGCGGTCGATGCACTTGATCGCCGACACGTTGGCCATGACGCCGTCCCACAGGCCGTCGGCGCCGTGGCCGATGGGCGTGATGGCGCCGATCCCGGTGATGACGACGCGCCGCGTCATGCCTCTCGTCCCTCGATGAGCTCGCGGATGCGTCGCAGCGTGCGGCCCGCGATGGCGTCGATGAACTGCGGCCCAATCACCCGATGTGCGGCGAAGTCGCCGATGACCGGCCAGCCGAGCTCCAGCCGGTGCTCGATGCTGACGTCGGTACCGTTCGCGGTCGGCTCGAATCGCCAGGCAACCCACATCCCCCGAGTCACGCCGCCGGTATGCAAGAACTCGATCTCGCGCTCCGCTGGCTTCGGGCGCTGGATTGCCTCCCACCGCACGGGGATTGGTCCGCGGCGCGCCCCCATCGCGAAGCGTCGTTCGCCATCGGGGTCGGGGCGTCGGCTGACGTAGCGGTAGTGGGGCAGGATCTCCGGCCAGTGCTCGACATCCTCGGCCAGCGCGAAGATCGGCTCCCATGGCGCCTGCATGAACTGGTGCAGCGTGCTCCTCACGGCGCGAGCACCTCGACGAGCGCGCGCGGCGACAGTGCGTCCGTGGCTCGGCGCAGGTCGCCAAGGGCCGAGCCGAGCCGCAACGCCGCAGCCGGCCGAGTCTCGAGCCGCCCGACGACGTGCTCGAGTGCGGGAGGCACCGCGAGGAACCCCTGCACGAGCCAGCTGAGCGCGCTCTTCGCCGCGAAGGCTCGTCGCCGCTCGTCGCGATATGCGGCCGGGACGTCGCCACCGGCCAGGATCGACTCGGCAGCCGCCCGTGCCGAGCGCAGCGCCCGGTGGATGCCCTCGCCGGTGAACGGGTCGACGAAGCCGGCCGCGTCGCCGACGAGGAGCCATCCGGCGCCCGCGCTGTCGGACACGCGATGGCCGATGGGGGCGGCTCCGCGAATGGGCGTCAGACGCTCACTGCCACGAAGACGACTCGCGACCGCGGGGAGGGCCGCAATAGCGGCCTCGAAGCGTTCGGCCGCGGGCCGAGGGTCGTCCATCGGCAGCGCCATGCCGACGTTCAGCTCGCCACCGGGCGTGGGTGCGAGCCCAACGTAGAACCCCCGGCCTGCGTGCATCTCGCCGTGGTTGCCGAGTGCGGCGATGCCCGAGAAATGCGCGACGAGACCGAGGCGTCGAGGGAAGCGAACCGCGCGGTCGACGCCGAGGAGACGGCTGACCGTGGAGCGCGCACCGTCCGCACCCACGACCCAGCCCGCACGAACGACCTCGTCCCGGTCGGAGTCCGCGTGCCGCACTCGGGCACCTCGGATCCTCCGACCATCGGCGACCAGCGAGACGAGCGCCGCGCGCTCGTGCAGCTCGGCTCCCGCGCGGACCGCATGATCGGCCAGGACCGCATCGAAGGACCGACGGTCGACGCCCCACGCCACCCGCGGTCCGGTCGCGTCCGCGTAGCGGATCGGGCTCACGTGGGCGCCGGCGTGCAGGTCCATGCCATCCAGGGGGACAGCGGTCGCGCGCCAGGAATCGGCGAGACCCAGGTGCGCCAGCTCTTCGGCGATGCGCGGGCTCGCATACTCGGCGCAGGCTTTCGGGCGCGGATGCTCGGCTTTCTCGACGACCAGCACCGAGGCGCCACCTTGGGCCAGGCCCGTGGCCACCGCGGAGCCGGCGGGACCGGCCCCGACCACGAGGACGTCGACCACGGTCATGTCTGGATCCGGGTGGCCACGGTCACGACCCTTGGCATCCACGGCGTGGATCGCCACGTGACCCTCAACCCGGCATCGACGAGAAGCCGATCGAGCTCCGGGAGCGTGTACGCCCGGCGCGCGGATGCCACGCCGTCCGCGCGCGTCACGCCGCTGCGGCCCAGCGCCATCACACTGACCGCGGTCGCGGCCAGGGGAAACATTCCCCGCCGCAGGTCGTTGATCACGACCCCTCGGCGCGCGACGCGACGCATCTCACGGAGCGCGCTGATCGCATCGGACGGATCGAGGTGGTGGATGAGGAGCGAGCCGTGGGCAACGTCGAACGCGTCATCGGGGAACGGGAGGGCGTGGGCATCCGCTTCCACGACGACGATTCGGGATTCCTGCGCCGTGGCACGCCGGGCGATGCCGAGAACCTCGGGATTGGCGTCCACCGCGCTGACCTGCCATCCCTCCTTCGCGAAGGCGAGCGGGATGTCCGCCTGGCCGGTACCGACGTCGATGACATGCGCGGGACCGCCACGATCGATCAATCGGCAGACACCGACGATGCTGGCGGAAACGCCGCCGGGAAGGCGGTTGAGGCGCGCGAGGTCCGCTAGGTTCTCCTCGACGTCGGGAAGTGACAGGCAGCCGCCATCCAGCAGCTCCATCAGATCGGCGCGCGAGGCGAGCGGCAGGCTGCGGCGCACGCGCTCCAGCGCGGTCAGCACGGCTTGACCGGGTTCACCGATCGATGATAGCCCTCGATCCTCACATCCCTGGTACGCGGCCGGCTCAGCGGCCGAATCACCGGCATCGTCATCGGCGCCACAGTTCCCGCAATCCCGTCGCGTTACACTTGAACCAACATGACCGCCACCGTTCCCCCTTCGACCGCCAATCCCGCCTCCGACCACGATCACGCCGATACCCGGCACCGCAAGGTTGTCATCATCGGCTCCGGGCCGGCCGGGCTGACCGCCGCCATCTACGCGGCGCGGGCCAACCTCGAGCCGCTGGTCATCGCCGGCAACGTCCCGATGGGCCAGCTGATGATCACCTCGGACGTCGAGAATTACCCGGGATTCCCGCATGGGATCCAGGGTCCCGAGCTCATGCAGCAGTTCCGTGAGCAGGCCGAGCGCTTCGGCTCCACGATCATCGAGAAGGACGCCACCAAGGTCGACTTCAGCGGGCGCCCGCATCGGATCTGGGTCGGCGAGGACGAGTACCGCGCCGATGCCGTGATCATCGCCACCGGGGCATCCGCCCTTTGGCTGGGCCTGCCGTCCGAGGAGGAGTTCCGCGGTCGTGGCGTCAGCGCGTGCGCGACCTGCGACGGTTTCTTCTTCCGCGGTCGCGAGGTCGCGGTGGTCGGGGGCGGCGACACGGCGCTCGAGGAGGCCACGTTCCTCACCCGCTTCGCCGACAAAGTAACGATGCTCGTCCGTCGTGACGAGTTCCGCGGCAGCAAGATCATGCAGGATCGCGCGGCGAACGACCCGAAGATCGAGATCCAGTTCAACCGCGAGGTCGCCGAGGTGAAGGGCGACATGACCGTCAACGCCCTCACCGTGCGCGACACCGAGAGCGGCGAGACGAGCGAGCTGCCGGTGCAGGGCCTTTTCGTCGCCATCGGCTACAAGCCGAACACCGACCTGTTCGAGGGTCAGCTCAAGATCGGGAAGGGCGACTATCTCGAGGTCGTCGGCGAGACGGGCTCGGGGATCGAGGGCGTCTTCGTTGCCGGTGACGTCCACGACAGCCATTACCGGCAGGCGGTCACGGCCGCCGGGGACGGCTGCAAGGCCGCCATTGATGCGGAGCGCTGGCTGGCGTCGGTGGGCGAGATCGAGGCGTCGACCGCCACGAACTGGTAATCGCGTTTGGGATGGAACCGAATGCCGACGATGCGAGCGCAGCTCGTGCGTCTCATCGGGAGAGTCCGAGGCCGCTCTTCGGAAGCCGATCCGGCGGAGGGCCGGCGAATTGCGCAGTCACTCGACCGCAGCCGAACCGACGCGATCCTCCAGGCCGATCGCACGAAGTACGTCGGGAACATCGGCACCACGCCGAGCGCCCCGGATACGGAGTCCGACCGAGATCGTTCAGGACACTGACGGCCTGCGCCGGTACCTGCCCGGGTAGCGGGATGGGGCTGGCCCGCCCGTGTTCGTTGTCTAGACTGACGACTCGTCCGGACCGCACAGGAGAATGCACCGCCCATGGCTGCCCGCCTGCCACGCCCCGAGGACATCTACGAGCTTCGCGTTCCGACCCAGGTCGAGCTCTCGCCAGACGGTCGATTCGTCGCCTTCACCGTCAAGGCCGTGGCGCCGGGAAAGGATGGCTATCGCAGCGCGCTGTGGGTCGCTCCCGCTGATGGCTCGAGCGACGCACGCCAGCTCACGGTCGGCTCGCGCAACGACACCACTCCGCGCTGGAGCCCGGACGCCCGGCTGATCGCCTTCCTGTCAGATCGCGGCGCCGTGCTGCAGGCGGGCGGCGGGGGAGCCAAGCCGGGGAAGCCGGAGGCGCCGAAGGAGGGTGGCATGCAGGTGTGGCTGCTCCCATTCGCCGATGGTGGCGAGGCGCGCCAGCTGACAGACCTGCCGAAGGACGTCGGCGGACTGTCGTGGTCGCCTGACGGGAAGCGCCTGTGCGTCGTGAGCGGAGCCACCAGTACGGAGCCTGACGAGCCATCGAAGCGCCAGCCGGATGACCCTCCGGCGCCCGATACGCGGCTGATCGACACGCTGGCCTACCACTCCAATGGCGTCGGGTTCATCCACGACAAGTTCCAGCACCTGTGGCTGGTGGATGCCGCGAATGGCGACTCGGAGCTCCTGACTCGCGGCGACCATCACGACCACGAACCGCGATGGTCGCCCGATGGTCGCCGGATCGCGTTCGTCTCGGACCGGCATCGCAATGCCGACATCGGCTGGCGCAGCGACATCTACCTGGTCGAGGTCGGGTCACGACGCGTCACCCAGCTCTCCCCTGGACGAGGCCGCCAGTCGTGGGGTGCCCCAGCATGGTCACCGGACGGACGATGGGTGGCGGCGGTCGGGACGCGGGACTGGAGGCCCGGCGAGATCCAGCAGGCATCGGTGTGGAGGTTCCGCATCCGCGATCGGCACGCGGAGGACCTCACCGTCGCCGTGGACCTCGAGGCTGCCGCCGCGATGAACAGCGACCTCGTGGGTGGTGGCGAGACGACGTTGCAGTGGATGGCCGATGGGCGGTGGCTGCTGTTCGTCGCGCCGGTCGACGGCAGCATGGAGCTGTGGCGCATCGAAACCGAGGGCGGACGCGTCGAACGGCTCACCAACGATCGGCAGCATCTGAGCCGCCTGTCGAGCGCGACGACGCCCCGCGGTTCCGCCCGGGTCGCGGCGGTCCGCGCCAGTGCCTCGGAGCCGCCCGACGTGGTGGTCGGCGACGTGCCTGCCGGGCGCCTCTCGGGGAGCGACCGTGTGGCGCTGCGAACGGTCACCAGCCTCATGGGCGACGCATGGAACGAGATCCGGATCGCGAAGGCGGTCGAGCGCTGGCACGAGGTCGACGGACGGCGCATCCAGGGCTGGTTCATCGAGTCGCCCGCGAGCACGAAGCGCCAACCGGCCCCGGTGGTGCTCGAGATCCACGGCGGACCGGGAACCCTGTACGGCTGGTCGCTGATGTGGGAGTGGCAGCTGCTCGTATCGTCGGGAATCAGCGTCTACGCCTGCAACCCCCGTGGCTCGCAGGGCTACGGGCGGGCCTTCCTCACCGCCAACATGGCCGACTGGGGCGATGGCCCGATGCGCGACGTGATGGGCGGACTCGATGCCCTCATTGCCGATGGACTGGTGGACGGTGACCGCATGGGTGTGACCGGCGGGTCGTACGGCGGCTACCTCACCAGCTGGATCGTGGGCCACACCGATCGCTTCAAGGCGGCGGTGACGTGTCGAAGCGTCAATGACATGGTGAGCCAGATGCTCTCCGGCGACATCGGCGGCCCGACCTTCGGCCTGTACGAGTACGGCGTGCAGCCGTGGGAGGACTGGGATCTGTATCGACGGCACTCGCCGCTGACATACGCGACCGAGGTGACGACACCGCTGCTCATCCAGCACAGCGAGAAGGACCTGCGCTGCACGATCACCCAGGCCGAGGAGCTGTTTGCCGTGCTGCGATCACTGCGCAAGACGGTGCGCCTGATGCGCGTGCCGGAGGAGTCCCATGAGCTCACGCGGTCGGGAACGCCGTTCCGGCGCGTCGACAACCTCCGGCTGATCCAGGAGTGGTTCGTCCACTTCCTGGTCGAGGGCAAGACCAGGCTGCCGAGGGTAGATCCGAAGCGCGGCTGATGGTGGGCGGTGCTCGAAATTCCGAGCAAAGTTCACGCGAGGCCCTTCTGGGGCTGGCCATGCTCGATATTTCGAGCGCTCGGACGCACCAAGAGCACGCCGCGGAGCCGTTCACGCTCCCCAGTGCTCGAAATACCGCGCAAGCGACACCCCCGCACACCCCCAGGAGAAGACCGCTCGGCATATCGAGCGTCGGTACACTGACCCGAATGACG
>JBPCOK010000022.1:0-4656 GCA_051000335.1 Candidatus Limnocylindria bacterium
GCGGCGAAGATGGCGGTGAAGACGCCGATGATCGCGACGGTCCACATCGCCACCGGGGCCTCGGCGAAGATCGGGTTGGACCGGGCCACCAGGTACACGCCGGCGTTGACCATGGTCGCGGCGTGGATGAGCGCGCTGACCGGGGTCGGACCCTCCATGGCGTCGGGCAGCCACACATGGAGCGGGAACTGGGCGCTCTTGCCGACGGCGCCGGCGAACAGGAGCAGGGCGATGACCGTGATCGTCGTCTCGTCCAGGGTGCCGATGGTCTCGAAGACCTCGCGGAAGCTCAGGGTCCCGAGGTTCACCCACAGCATCATGATGCCGAGGCCGAACCCGAAGTCGCCGACGCGGTTGACCACAAACGCCTTCTTCGCCGCACCGGCCGCCGATGGCTTCTTGTACCAGAAGCCGATGAGCGCGTAGCTGCACAGGCCGACCGCCTCCCAGCCGACGTAGAGCATGAGGAAGTTGTCGCCCAGGATGAGCAGCAGCATGCTGAACATGAAGAGGTTGAGGTAGGCGAAGAACCGCCAAAAGCCGCGATCACCGTCCATGTAGCCGATGCTGTAGATGTGGACGAGGAAGCCCACGGTGCTGACGACGAGCAGGAGCATGGCCGTGAGGGAGTCGACGAGGAAGCTGATCTCGATCACGAAGTCGCCTGACGCGATCCACTCGTAGATCGAGACCTCGTACTCGTTCCCGCCGAGGACGACGTTCGCGAACACGATCATCGAGAAGACCCACATCAGGCCGACGAGGCCGGTCGGGATGATCCAGGAGCGGTAGCTCGGTCGCTCGGCGCCCGGCGCCACGTGGCCGGCCTGGCCGAGGCCGTCGCTCATGTCCGCGGGAATCACCCCATCGGCGCCCTCAGCGTTGGCGAGGTCGTCGGCGTGCCCCGCGTGCGGGCTGGTGGCTCGCTGCTCCTCCTCGGTGGGAACGGTGCGGAACGCGGAGTCGTCGACGTCGTGCCGGTCGGGGTGGCCGCCGCCGGGGCCGTGTGCCGCATCGGCGTGGTCCTCGTGGTGACCGTGCGACGGCACGTGGTCGAACCGCGGGCCGACGAAGACGGCGAACAGGAACCCGGCCAGGGGCAGCGCGGGAATGAGAGCGATCAGCAGCTCCATGAGGTCGGGCCTACTCCTTCAGATCGGAGTACTGGTCGACTTCGGCGGTCTGCCGCGTGCGGATGATCGCGATGACGAGCCCCAATCCGACCGTGACCTCGGCCGCGGCGACCGCCATGATCATCAGGGCGAAGACCGCACCCGCGTTGGCGTCGGCGGGCAGGAACGCGTTGAAGGCGACGAGGCTGAGGTTCACCGCGTTGAACATAAGCTCGATGCTGATGAGCATGAGGATCGCGTTGCGCCGGGCCATGAAGCCGAAGGCGCCGATGCCGAAGAGCGCCACCGAGACGAGGAGGTAGCCGGTGAGTCCCATCGTCAGTTCGCCCGCTCGTCTTCCTCGGGCCGCCGGGCAAGGTAGATGGCGCCGATGATGGCCACGAGAATGAGAAGGCTGATGATCTCGAACGGGAGCGCGAAGGTCGTGAAGACCGCGGTCGCGATGGCTTCCACCGTGGCCGATGCGGCCTCGGGCAGGGCGCGCCAATCCGCCTGGACGACCGCCCAGCCGGTGACCCCGATGAGCGCCAGCCCGATGACGGCGGCGATCGGTACCTGCCGATGGAACGGGGCTGGCAGGTTCGCATCGCCGGCCTGGGTCAGCATGATGGCGAACAGGATGAGCACGCTGATCGCGCCCAGGTAGATGAGCACCTGGGCGGCCGCGACGATGGGGGCTCCGAGCAGCGCATACATCCCGGCCAGTGAGCCGAAGCAGATCATCATCGCGACGGCCGAGTGGATGATGTTGCGCAGCGTCACCACGGCGAGTCCCGCCCCAACCACGCCGATGGCGAGCAGGAAGAAGAGGACGCTGGAAATGTCCAGGGTCGAAAGCTCCGGTTGCGAGGGTTGAGCGCTCAAACGGTCCCGCTCGGGGACCGCGCTCGATTCTAGCGCAGGCATTGCATGGTCGCGCGCCGACCCCGTACCCTGCGCTGCACCGCCGAACCCGGCGGCCGGAGTGGATGGATTGGAGGACGAGGTCACGATGACGAGACGGACGGCGCTGGTGCTCGCGGCCTTCGCGATGACGCTGGCCGCCTGTGGCGGCGGCGGCTCGGGCGGTGGGGGCAACGAGGGTGCCGACAATCCGACGTCCGCCGAGGTGGAGGCGGGCGCCGAACGGGTTGCCTATCCGCTGGCTCCGGGACGCTATCGGCTCACGATCACCGAGGACTGCGACGACTACACCGTCTCGATCACCCAGGATGGCGGCGACTTCGCCTACACGCTCGACAACTCGCCCATCAAGTTCGTGTTCGTGAACGACGTTCCCGGCGGCAGCTTCTTCATCGAGCAGACGAACGAGGCCTGTGCCGACTGGACCTTCAAGCTCAACCGCGTGAGCCGCTGACCACATTCGATTCCTGAACATCGTTACGTGCAGCGCCGGACGCTGACGTTCGCGCGGGTGCGCGAGTTGTGCCCGTTGGGCGAGTGGCGCCCGGGCGCACGCAACCACGAGGCGTGACGCAGACGAGGCTCGATCCGCCAACGATGGTGGCGTTGCGACCGACCAGACCGGCGTCACCCGCTGTGCGGAAGGCTACGTTGGCGCACGGACCGATGATCATGGCCGCGGCGGGATGCACCCGGCACAACGCCATCCCGGTTGGCGTCGCGAGGACGGCGGAGTGCTCCAACAGACGACAATGTGAGTGGCGTTGCGACGGACGAAGCCATGCCCACCGCCCGAAAGGCCAACCAGGGTGGGCGGATCGACTACCGACCGTGACCCATCACAGCTCCCATCGGGCACAACGCCACTCCCGTTGGCGCCTCGCCGTGCCGCCACGCCAACGTTCAACGTCCGACGACACGCAGCTACGAGTTGGGGCGGCGCCGAGCCTCGGAATTGCGCCGGGGCGCAAACCAAGTCCCGGAACTGCCCTGATTCCGGCCCAGGGTTGTCGTTACGTGCGCTCCAGCGCAACCGCATCTGCCGCTGACTGCGAATCCGGCGTCTTCACCCATCAACGACCAATGCCGCGACATCGGTCTAGCGAGTCGGGCGCTCCCGGTCACTCATCTCGAGAATGTCGAGCATCGGCAGGTCACGCTGGTACTCGCTGAACTCGAACTCCGGCCCGCAGCGCAGCGCATCGTAGGGGCACGCATCGGCGCAGATGCCGCAGAAGATGCAGCGGCTGACGTCGAGCTGGTACGTCTCGAGGATGCGCGGTCGCGGCATGAGCGCGCCGACGGGGCATGTCTCGGCGCATCGGCCGCAGGAGACGCATGGCGTCTCGTTGAGTGACACGAAGTCGGCGGTGGTGACGAGCGAGTCGAAGCCCTTGCCGATGAAGTCGTAGCAGCCGGCGCCGACGATCTCCTTGCAGACCTGGGCGCAGCGGCCGCAGTCGATGCAACGTGAGTAGTCGCGCAGGATGAAGCTGTGCGTCTCGTCGCGGCCGTACCCATGGTTGACGCCGACGTACGGGTTGTCCTGGATCGAGCGCTCGTCGATCGCCATGTTCAGCGTCGTCTCGTACTCGATCGCGGCCTCGCGCAGATCGCAGTGGCCGATCGCCTCGCACGTGCACTGCAGGCAGCGTCCCGCCTCGGCCATGGCCTGGTCACCGGTGTAGCCGAACTCGTACTCGTTGAAGTTCCCCTTGCGCTCGTCCGCCTCCTGCTTGCCCATGATCGCGCGGGGCTCCTTCACGTCGTCGGTGAAGGGCACGATGGTCAGGAAGTTCGGCTGCGGCTCGGTGACGATGCGGCGCACCTGGGGGTCGTCGAGGTCGTGTCCTCGCAGCCAGTAGTCCATCGCGTAGCTGGCGCGCCGACCCTCCCCGATGGCCTCGACCACGGTGGCGGCGCCGGTGCGGACGTCGCCGGAGGCGAAGATCTTGGGGACGTTGGTGCGGAAGATGTGCTCCTCGGCGACCAGCGTCCCGCGCCGCGAGACCTCGAGGCCGGAGCGGATCTCGTCTGGCTCGGATTCGATCCAGGAGAGCTCCGGTCCCTGGCCGATGGCTCCGAGGACCGTGTCGCACTCGACGATGAACTCGGTCCCGGGCATCGGCTCGGGGCGGCGGCGGCCCTGCGCATCGGGCTCGCCGAGCTTCATGCGCTGGAACTCGACGCCATTCACCTTGTCGTTGGCACCGGTGACGATGCGGGTCGGCGCGGCCTGGAAGATGACGCGCGCGCCCTCCTCGATGGCCTCGTGGACCTCGTCGGCGGCGGGCATGTCCTTCAGGTCGCGGCGGTAGACCAGGGTGACCTCGGCCGCTCCCTGCCGGACGCTGGTCCGGGTGCAGTCGATGGCGGTGAAGCCGCCGCCGATGACCACGACTCGCGCGTCCTTCAGGCGCGGCACCGGGATGCCGCGGGTCGAGTTGTAGAGGTTCTCGAGGGCGTTGACCGTGCCATCGGCCTCCTCGCCCGGGATCCCGAGCTCATTCGGCTTGTAGCAGCCGATGCCGACGTAGATCGCGTCGTAGTCGTCGATGATGTCGCCGAGGTGGAAGTCGCGACCGAGCCGCATGTTCGGCTTGAAGGTCGCGCCGAGCTG
>JBPCOK010000071.1:0-4601 GCA_051000335.1 Candidatus Limnocylindria bacterium
TCGGGGAGCACCACGTACACCGGTCGCTCACCGAAGTAGGAGGCGATCGCGTTGTTCATCGTACGGTACCCGTCATCGAGCACGTCGCGCTCGTCGATGATCGTCAGGTCCGGACGCTCCCCGAGAACCCAGCGGTGATACCACAGGGGCGTGCTGTAGCTCCACCAGCTGACCACGACCGAGTTCACCGGCAGGAGCGCATGGGCGGAGGCGACCCAGGCATCGGCGTCGCGATTGTCGCTCTGGTCGTGGGCCGCGTAGTCGGTCACGATGGCAGCTGCCGGCAGCAGCCCGCCAAGCCCCAGCACCACGGCGCCACCAATGGCCGCCAGCCGATGCTGCACGGAGCCCGCCTCAACGGTCCGCCGCACCACCTCGGCCACGGCCCGAGCCGTCGCCGCGCCGATCGCCGCCAGGGCGACCCCGAGAAGTGGGGCAAGCACTGCCACCGTCGGCATGTAGTACCGATCGATGTCGCCGTCCCGGAAGTTCATCGAGTAGAAGATGTTTCCGGCCACGAACAGCGTCAGCACCACGAAGGTACCAAGCGAGCGCGCGGCGAGGACGGCGGCGCCGATGGCGACGAGCAGCCACCCGGGCGTCACGAACTGGGCCGCCAGGATGCGCTCGGCGTCCGCCCACTTCGCACCGAGATCTGCCAGGGGCTCGCGGAAATCCCGAAAGAGGCCGCTGAACTGCTCGGCGAACACGACGTAGCGGAAGCGCTCCCACGTATCGGGCCGTCCGTAGAAGAGCGGCGGCTCGGGGGCGACGTTGGCGCGAATCCAGATGTACGCGAACGAGGCGACGCCGATGACGAGCACGACCGCGCACACGGCGATGAGGGCTCGGCGTCGGTAGAACGAGTCGTCGACGAAGAACAGCCACGCGCCGATGCCGATCGCGAACAGGCCGATGAGGGGATGGATGCCGAGCCCCAGCCCGAAGACCGCCGCCGCGGCCACGAGCCAGCGCCCGGCCCTCGATGAGCCGACGCGCTCCGCCCGGCTCCACGTCAGCAGCAGCCACACCAGGGCGCTGACCGAGAGGATGCTCAGGGCGTGGACATCGGCGCGCGTGGCGTTCTCCCACGGTTCGGACGCGAAGGCGAACGCGGCACCGGCGATGCCGGCGGCCGTGGCGCGCAGGGCGCGGTCCTTCTCGCCGATGAGGAGCCCGGCGCTCATCGTCACGAATCCGGCCGCGAGTGCGACCGAGACCGCCGAGAGGAGGTTCATCCGCCACGCCACCTCCCCGATCGGGAGCTGGCTCCAGAGCCATCCCAGCATCGTGTAGACCGGGAATCCGGTGGGATGGAAGATCGAGAGCGTCGGGGGCACGGTCTGCGCCTCGCCCGTGTCCCAGAAGCCGGTCGACGGCATCATCGTGCGCAGGTAGATCCCGAAGGCCAGGACGACCACGAACGCGGCGGCGAACAGGACCAGGTTGTCCGTGTGCGCGATCCACGGCCGCGAGCCCCTCGGCTCGCGGGATGCAACTCGGGCCGGGCCGGGACCGTCGGGGCCCCGATGTATACTCACCGCCACCTTGGCGTGCATGATGATCCGGCGCCCCCCAATGGAGCGCCGCACCTGATGACCCGTGGCCCCGTCGGGCGACGGGGTGTGGGGATTCTGGAGTCCGTCCGGCGGCTCGACACCCGCACGATCCTCGCGACGATCCTCCTCCTCGGCCTCGCGCTGCGCGTCTTCATCGCCGGTGTGTACCTGCCATTGAGCGGCTTCTCGATCGACATCGGCGACTTCACCGCCTGGGGCCAGCGCCTCGCAAGCGTCGGGCCAGGCGCATTCTACGAGTCGAGCTACTTCAGCGATTATCCGCCCGGGTACCTCTACGTCCTCTGGCTGCTCGGTGGCATCGGAGGAATCATCGCGCCGCTGGTGGGCCAGGACGCCACCGGTGGGCTGGTGAAGATCCCGGCCATCCTCGCCGACATCGGCGTCGCGTGGCTGCTGTTCGTGATCTGCGAGCGCTGGGCGAACCAGCTCATCGACCGATCACGGTTCCGTGTCGACGGTGCAACGCTCGGGCTCGCGGCCGCGACGATCTACCTGTTCAATCCGGGAACGATCTTCGACTCGGCCGTGTGGGGCCAGATCGATGCGGTCGGCTCCCTCCTCCTGCTCGGGACGATCTATGCGCTGGCCCGCGGCTGGACCGAGGGCGCGGCGTTCGGCGCCGTGCTCGCCATGCTCGTGAAGTTCCAGTTCGCCTTCCTCATCCCGATCGTCGTCATCGTCGGGCTTCGTCGCCACCTCCTGGGCCGCTCGTCCGACCCGGAGCTCGACGGCAGGCGGGACCTGCTGCGCGTCGTCACCTCGCTGGCGGTCGGGATCGTGACGCTGACGCTCCTCATGTTCCCCTTCGGCATGGGTCTCTACGTGCCGCTCGCCGGAGGCGACCCGCGCGGGATCCTGGGCCTGCTCCCGGAAGCCGACCCGACCGCGAGCCTGATCGGCAAGTTCATCGAGGCGGCCAACACCTACACCGGCCTGTCGGTCAACGCGTTCAACCTGTGGCGAAATCCGTGGTCCGGGCTCGGGGACACGCTGACGTGGGGCGACGATCGGACGCTCGGCCTCGTCCTTGGGCCGCTGGCCCTGACCTGGCAGCAGGTCGGCACGGCGCTCTTCGCGATCGTGGCCGTCGTCGCCCTCGTCCAGGTGGCTCGCCGCGACGACCTCCGCGGCGTGCTCATCGCCTCGCTGCTGCTCGCCATCGCCTTCTTCGTGCTCCCGACGCGCGTCCACGAGCGCTACCTGTTCCCCGCGCTCGCGCTGGCTGCGCCGCTCCTCCTCTCCGGCCGTGCCTGGCCGTGGATCTACGGCGCCCTGAGCCTCTCGTTCTTCGCCAACATCTACTGGGCCTACACCGAGGACTGGTCGTTCGCCGGCGGCGTCGTCAATCCCGGCGCGAATGGCGTCCCCATGCCGCAGGACCCGCTGCTGACGAGCACCCTGCTGACCGACTGGGGGATCTGGGCCCTCGCCGCGCTCAGCGTCGTCGTGCTCATCGCGGTCGCGGCCCGCTCCCTCGTGCTGATCGCCAGGCCGGGGGTCGTTCCGGCACGCGAGCCTGCCGAGCCGCGGCCGGTTCAGCGGGAGGCGGCGAACGTGGAGCCCGAGGCGGACGCGCCCTCAGACGCCACGAGCCAGCGGGGGCGAGGCCTTGACATCGGGTGGCTGCGCCGCGACCCGGCCGACGCCTACCTGCACGAGCCGCAGCGCGGCCTCGACCGCCGGGACGCCGCACTGCTCCTGGTCCTCGTCGTGTTCGCGCTCGTCTTCCGGCTGTGGCGTCTCGACGTCCCGCGGGGCGACCACTTCGACGAGGTCTATCACGCGCGGTCCGCCACCGAGTGGCTCAGCGACTGGCAGAACGGCTGGAATCGCGACGTCTACGAGTGGACGCATCCGATGCTCGCCAAGTACCTCATTGCCGGCGGCATCCTCGCCGCCGATCCGAACAAGGTCGTGGGCAGCAGCACGCTCGAGGCGCCATCGCCATCGATCGCCGTGGCGCCGCCCCGGTCATCGCTTGGCTGGGACCGCGCCGTGGCGTTCACTGTTCCCAATGCCGGTTCGACCATCGTCGCGTCGGATGCGGAGAGCGGTGACGAGCTCGCGCGCTGGGATGCGGGCGGCCCCATCGCCGCCCTGGCCTACGACGCGGCGGCGCCCCGCCTGCTCGTCGGGCGTGCCGACATCGGCACCGTGGAGACGTATGAGCTGGCCGGCCTCCTGGCCGCGCCCGACGGCCGCGCGCCACCGCAGGGACCGCCGATCGACACCGACCTCGCCGGCATCATCCAGGTCGACATCCCGCGCGACGCCGACGTCACGCTGCTGCGTGGCCCCGACGGCGTTGCGGTGCTCGACCGCGCGACTGACGAGATCCGTGCCTCTGGCATCGGCTCCTACGGCGGGATGGGCTGGGTCCGAGCCGATGGCGAGGGGGCGAGCTTCGTCGCCGTCACCGATCCGGCACGCAATGCCGTCGCGTTCCTCGACTCGGAGACCCTGCTGACCGCGCGCGATGCGGAGGGGTCGGAGCTCGGGGTCATCGCCATCGACGCGCCGTTGGTCGGGCCGCTGCTGACCCGTGGCAACGGCGACGATCAGCAGCTCCTGGCGCTCACCGGCTCCGTCCCCGCCAATGACGAGCATCCCGAGACCGCGGGCGGCCTCGCCGACATCGATGCCGACGCGCAGTCCTTCGTGGACCTCGTGCCGCTGCCGGGGGCGCCGTCGCTCATCGGCGAGCAGTACGTGGCGAAGCTGGTCTACGTGGCCGGCGTGTCGGAGGCCGGGGAGCCGACGGTCTGGCCCATCGAGCCGCACCTCGACGATCGCGGCGATACGAGCTCGGGCCTTGCGGCGTTCGACGCGACGCGCCTCGACGCCCCGGCGCTGGCCATGGGGTTCGACATCAGCGCCGACAAGCAGGCCGATGACCACGGCCGCCTGATCCTCAGCACCGGAGACGGCGCGCTCGTGCGGCTGGACGCCGGCAGCAACGCCTTCGCGTGGCGCCTCGCCGGGGTCGTGTTCGGGGCCATCCTCGTCGCCCTCGTCTACCTC
>JBPCOK010000110.1:0-5492 GCA_051000335.1 Candidatus Limnocylindria bacterium
CCCGGGCCCGTCCTCGATGAGCCCCCGGCCCTCTACTGCGGCATTCCCCAGGGCCGCGACCCGGGAGAGCTCGGGGCCCGCGGCTGCTATCTCGTCGAGGTCGGCGTGGCCGGACAGGTGACGCCGAAGTTCGTGGCCACCGATCTCGTGCGCTGGCAGCCGCTGGAGGTCCCGATCGCCGCGCTGGCCGATGACGAGTCGCTGCTCAGCGCGGCGCGCCAGGCCATCGGGGGCGCCCTCGAAGCGGCCGATGAGCGCTCGCTCGTCGTTCGCATGCGCCTGACAGGGCGTGGTCCGCTTCACGCGAACCTGGCGCGGACCGGGTATCTGGACCACGTGCGCCTGCTCCTCAACGAGGACTCGGCCGGCGCCCGCCCCTTCGCATGGGTCGAGTCCGTCCGTGACGACACGCGTCCCGAGATCGATCTCGACGCCCGACGGCAGACTCCCGACTTCGTCGGCGACTTCCTCCGAACGGTGTCGACGGCGCGTCGAAGCGCGCGAAGCACCGATCCCGAGGAGCACGAGCGCTGGAAGGAGCTCCTGCGATCGTCGGTCGCCACGCTCTTCGAGGAGTCTCCGCGCGGGCGGCGCTTGCTCCGTTCCGCCGTCCCGAGCGACGATCAGCTTGTCGGCGCCATCCTCGACGACGCCGAGGCGCTCGGCATCGACCTGCTGTTGGCTGTCGAGGACGAGGGCTGATGCGGATCGAGCGCATCGAGCTCGACGGGTTCGGCCGATTCCACGACGCGAGCTGGGCCCTCGAACCCGGGCTGACGGTCGTCCACGGTGCAAACGAGGCGGGGAAGACGACGTTCCTCAACGCGCTCCGTGCGCTGCTCTTCGGGTTCGACGCAACGCGCGAGGGCCGCACCTGGTATCCGGCCTTTGCCGGTGGGCGACGCGGTGGTCGGCTCGTCCTGGCTACCGGCGCCGGCGAGCGCTGGGTGATCGAACGGCACGGGGAGCGCGGCGGAGGGGGCGCGCTCACGGTTCGCGCCCCGAATGGGAACCAGGGGGGGCAGGAAACCCTCGACCGGCTCCTCCACGGTGCCGACAAGGACCTGTTCGGGAACGTCTTCGCATTCGGGCTCGGCGAGCTCCAGGACCTGCACAGCCTCAGCACGAACGGCGTCCGCGGACGCATCTACGGTGCCGGCGCAGGGCTTGGCGGCGCGAGCGCCGTCGACGTCGAGCGATCGCTGCGCGCCGGCCTGCGCGAGACCTTCGTTCCGACAGGCAGCAAGCCGCCCCTCAACGCCCTGCTGACGCGCATCGAGAGCCTGCGCACGGAGATCACGTCACTCGCGGGTGAGCCGGAGGAGTACGAGGCTGCCCATCGTGAATGCTCGGCGCTCGAGGCGCGCATCGCGGCCCATCGTGCGGCCGCGCGTTCCCTGCGCGAACGGATCGCACGTCTGGCGAACCTTCGCGCTGCCGCGCCCGTACTCGCCGAGCTGGCCGAGATCGATCGGGAGCTGGGGACAGGCGACGCAACCCTCGACGAGGTGTCCCACGAGGTGGCGGCGACCCTGGACCGCCGGGTGGGCGAGCTGGATGCCGCCCGAACGGCACAGTCGAACGTCGAGGAAGAGCTGACCGCGGCGCGTCGCGAACGCGATGCCATCCGGGTCGATGCCGAGCTCCTGGAGGCGGCGGTCGAGATCTCGTCCCTCCGCGACGCCATCGCGGCTGCGGCGGGCTCGGGGGCCCGGCGGGCAGATCTCGAGGCCGGCTTCGCGCGCAACGTGGCCATCGTGAACGACCAGCTGGCCAGGGTCGGGGCGTGGGACGAGGCCCGGCTGCTCGCGCTCGATGATTCCATTCCGGCCGTGCAGGCGACACGCGATGCCGACGAGCGGTTGGCCGCATCTCGAGCCGATGCCGCCGCCGCGGATGGGCACTGGCAGGCGGCCCGGAATGAACTCGAGAGTCGCGAGCACGAGGTCGTGCGCCACGAGGCAGACCCCGATCTCGACGCCCGGCGCCTCGCGGTGCGAGACCTGCTCCTGTCGCGGAGCGCGACCTCCGGGTCGACCGCGGCCGGCCCTGGCCACGATGAGCGTGGAGTCGTGGTCGTTGCCGCTGCGCTGGGCGTTGTCATCGGGCTCGTCGGCCTCGCGCTCGGCCAGGGGCCGATCGGCGCGGCCCTGGGCGTGGCCATCGGGGTCGCCGCCTTCGTGGTCGGCACGGGGCTTCGCCGGCGCGGGTCGAGTGGGGACACCTCCCGAGATGCGTCCCGGTCGGAGCTGCTCGCGCGGGCCGGGCTGGCGGACGATGCCAGCGATGCCGACCTGGCGGCGCTCGCCGAGGCACTGGCCGCGGCACACGCGCGGGCGGACCTGGCGCGCGACCAATCGGCATCGCTCGAACGGCGGCGCGCCGACCTCGAGCGATTCGTCCGGACCCGGGAAGCGGCGGAGGACCGGCGCCGACGCGAAGAGGCGTCATGGGCCGCATGGCTTCGCGAGCGACGCATGCCCGACGAGCTCGCCCCGGCGGCCGCTCGCGAGATGCTCGCCGCCGCGGGCGTGGCGCGCGGCGCCGCCGCGGAGCGCGACCGACTTCATGCCCGGCTCGTGGCGCTCGACGACGAGGACGCGGCGCTGTCGTCCCGCGCCGACGACCTGCTCGCCCGCCTCGGGGCTCCCGTGCTCGGCGAGGCGCCCTCGCGTGCGGCGTCCGTGGCGACGCTCGCCCAGCGCGCCGAGCGGGCACGTGACGACGATCGACGGGCAACGGCGCTCGACGTGGCGATCGATCGCCTCGCGGAGCGCCATCGAACCGCCGCGGAGATCGTCGCCCGGCGCGAGGCCGACCTGCACGAGCTTCTGGGCGTCCATCACGCCGCATCCCCGGACGCGCTCCGATCGCGGGTCGCGGATGCGGATGCCCGGTCGGCGCTGCGCACCCGTGCCCGCGAGCTTCGATCGGCACTGGGCGGCATCGCCGGCGGCCCGGAAGCGGTCGCCGACCTGACGGCGGAGGCGAACGCCACCGATGCCGCGGCCATCGTCGCCGAGTTGAGCGACTCGGAGGCCGAGCTCGAGCGCATGGAAACTGAGCAGGCCGAGGCGCACGCCGGCATCGGCGTCCTCTCCGCCCGCATCCAGCAGCTGGAGGCAGCCGAGGAAATCGGTGCCCTCCGCCAGGAGCTCGCGATCGCGGAGGGCAGCGCGGCGGCCATGGCGCGCGATTGGGCGGTCCGGGCCGTCACCCTGCGGCTGCTCGAGGAGACCCGGCAGCGATACGAACGCGAGCGCCAGCCGGACGTGGTGCGGGCGGCCGAGGCCCATTTCGCTCGCATCACTGGCGATCGATATACGCGCATCGTTGCGCCGCCTGGCGACGTCAGCGTGCGGGTGGAGACGCCGGGCGGTGAGGCCCGGGTCACCGACGAGCTCTCGCGTGGCACCGCGGAGCAGCTGTACCTGGCCCTGCGGTTCGGGCTCATCGAGGAGTTCGCGCGTCACGCCGAGCCGCTGCCGGTGGTGATGGACGACATCCTCGTGAACTTCGATCCCGAGCGTGCGGGCCGTGCGTCGGCGGCGATCCGCGAGCTCGCCACCCGACACCAGGTCCTCTACTTCACCTGCCACGCCTGGACCGCCGATGCCCTCGACCCCGAGGGCCATCGGACGCTTGCGCTCGCCTGACTGCTACGATCACGTCCGACCCGATGCCTGATGACAAGCTGCCCACTCCCGAGCGCGTGCTCGTGGTCGCCGCTCACCCCGACGACATCGAGTTCGGCGCCGCGGGCACGGTCGCCCGATGGGTGGACGAGGGCGCCCGGGTCAGATACCTGCTCGCCACGCACGGCGACAAGGGCAGCGATGATCCAGCCGCGGACGTCGCGGCCCTTGCAGCGCTGCGGGATCGCGAGCAGCGAGCCGCCGCGGTGGAGATCGGCGTCGAGGGCGTCGACTTCCTCGACGAGCCGGATGGGCAGGTCGAGGCCTCGCTCCGCCTGCGGGAGCGGATCACGTATGCCATCCGATCGTATCGGCCCGAGATCGTGATGACCCACGATCCGACGGTGCTGTTCGTGAACAACGAATGGGTCAACCACCCCGACCATCGCGCCGTCGGACAGGTGACGGTGGACGCGGTGTTCCCGACGGCCCGGGACCCGCTCAACTTCCGCGAGCATCTCGACGAGGGGCTCGAGCCGTGGAAGGTGGCGGAGCTCTACCTGTGGAGCACGAACGAGGCGAACCGGCTGGTCGACATCGCCGGCACCCTCGACCGCAAGATCGCGGCGCTGAGCCGGCACGCCAGCCAGTTCCGATCGTTCGACGAGATCGCTCGCTGGGTTCGTCGTCGCAGCGAGGAGCTTGGCGAGCGAGCCGGGTACCGCGCGGCCGAGGGATTTCGCCGGGTCACCCTGGCCCGATGAGGCTCGTAAGCCGGTGGGCGTGGCCGGTCGCCGCGCTCCTGACGCTGGCTGCCTGCTCGAGCGGCCCGCCGCCCGACGCGACGCCGTCCCCGACGACGTTCCCGGTCGCCTCGCCCGAGTCGGGGGTCGAGCTGACCACCGCGTACCTCGATGATTGGGCGGCCGGCGACTATGCGGCAATGTATGCGGCCGTGGACGGCGCGACGCGCCAACGCTACCCGATGGAGGCGTTCAGCCAGCTCCACGCTGCGTTCGCCGACATGGCGCAGGTCGAGGTCATGAGCGCAACTCCCGGCCAGCCGCACGTCGTGGCGCTGCCCCCCGAGCCGCGACCCGAGGAGTTCCCGGATCCCACCCTGGCACCGGCGGCGTCGCCCGATGCCTCGGCTGCACCTTCAGCCGCCACGCCGCCGCCGCTCCCGACCTTCGACCCGGCCGATCCGTTGCCCGGTCCGGTTCCAGGGCTCGAGGTGCCGTTCGGCCTGACCGTCGACTCCGGTCGATTCGGCTCGATCAGCCTCGAGCGAGCGCTCACCCTCGTCCAGGGACGCGACGGCTGGCTCCTTCGCTGGAGCCCCGCGGTCGTGTTTCCGGAGCTCGGCGACGACGGCATGTTGCGGCTCGACCGGTCGCTCGGTGCCCGAGGGCGCATCGTCGGGACCGACGCCACCGTGTGGGCCGAGACGCGAGACGACGGGACGCGCGTCTATCCCCAGGAGGCGCTGGCCGGTCAGGCCATCGGCTATCTCAGCGAGGTGACGGCCGAGGATCTCGGCCGCCTGGCGGAGGCCGGTTACCGCGCTGACGACGTCGTTGGTCGCAGCGGCCTCGAGGCCGGCGCCGAGGATCTGCTGAGGGGGACGCCGGGGTGGAGCCTCGTCGCGGAGCGGCTGGACGCGCCGGACGCCGTGCTCCTCGAGACCGAGATGGTCCCGGGTGCCGATGTCGAGATCACCCTGCGGCCAACGATCCAGTCCGCGGCCCAGTCCGCGCTGAGCCCCTACGACGCCGCGGCGACGGCCGTCGTGGACCCCGCGACCGGCGATGTGTGGGCGCTTGCCAGCCAACCAGCGTTCAATCCGAATGCGATGAC
>JBPCOK010000122.1:0-37672 GCA_051000335.1 Candidatus Limnocylindria bacterium
GTGGCCAAGCCGTTCTGAGCGGGCGTACTCACGCACCGCGGCGCAGGACCCGACCGGGACGGGCGCCGGTGTGGCGGCCGTCCTCGACCACGACCTCGCCGCCGACGATCACCCAATCGATGCCGTCGGGGAACTGCCGCGGATCGTCGTAAGTGGCATTCGACCGGACGCGCTCCGGGTCGAGGATGACGAGGTCGGCAATGGCGCCGTCGCGGATCGTGCCGCGATCTCGCAGGCCCAGCCGCGCCGCCGGCGCGGAGGTCATCGAGCGCACGGCCTCCTCGAGCGAGAGGATCGCCTCCTCGCGGACGAACTGGCCCAGGACGCGCGGGAACGAGCCATACGTCCGGGGTGACGGCTTCGCTCCCACGAATGTGGAATCCGTCCCGATCATGCCGACCGGGTGACGGATGAAGTCGCGGAGTGTCTCGGTCCACGGCCCAGGGGTCACCTGGTTGACGCGCAGGTCCTCGGCGAGCAGCAGGTCGCACAGCACGTCCACGGGATCGTCCCCCCGGTCGGCGATCACGTCGCCAAGCGTGCTGCCCTCCCAGCGTAGGAGATCGGGCGAGGTGAAGGCTCCAACGCGCACGTCGTCCCACGCCCGCCGACCGGCGAACAGGACGCCGCGCTCGCCCATTTCGCGCCGAATGCGGTCGCGAACTCCGGCGTCCGCCAATCGCTCCTTCGTCGGCGCCGGCCCGCCGGCCTGGACCCATGGCGGGATCATGATCAGGAGCCGCGTCGAGGCCCATTCGTACGGATAGGTGTCGAAGGTGACGTCCAGCCCCTCGGCGCGGGCATCGTCGACGAGGGCCAGCATGGGCGCGGGTCCGTCCGGGAACGTCTGCCGGTGGTAGAAGTGGGTGATGTGCACCGGCCCCTCGCCGCGCCGTCCGATCTCGATCGCCTCGCGGAATGGATCGAGGTAGCGGTCGCCGAGCGGGTACCGCACGTGGGTGTGGTAGAAGCCACCGTGGCGTGCCGCCTCCGCCGTGAGCGAGGCCAGCTCATCGGTGTCGGCATACGAGCCGGGTGGGTAGTCCAGGCCGGAGGACAGACCGATCGCGCCCTGCTCCATGGCCTCGCGCAGCATGCTCCGCATGTTCGCCACTTGCGCGGGTTCGGCCTGCTGCTCGTCCCAACCCACGGCACCGATGCGCAGCGCCGAGTTGCCTACCATGAACGCGAGGTTCAGGCTCGGACGCAGCGCGTCGAGCCGGTCGAGGTACGACTCGACGCTGGACCAGTCGTAGCCGATATCGGGGTGCCCGTCGAGGCCGGCATTCATGACGAGCAGCGCCTCGAGGTCCGCCGGGTCGGCGATCGGCGCGTAGCTGAGCCCGTCGACGCCGATGACCTCGGTCGTCACCCCCTGGCGCACCTTCGGCTGATGGAGCGGATCGACGAAGACCGTAAGGCCCGAATGGCTGTGCAGGTCGATGAAGCCTGGCGCGACCATCAGACCGGTCGCGTCGATGTGACGTCCGGCGCCGACCGCGTCATTTTCGCCGAAGACGAGGGTGAGGCGACCCTCCCGCACCCCGACCGCCGCCGCAAAGGGCTGGCCGCCGCTCCCGTCGACGACGGTGCCCCCCTCGATCAGAACGTCGAACACCTCTCCGTCAGCCATCGGCTTCGGCGGGTGACCAGCTCTGCAGCTCGACCAGGTTGCCCTCCGGATCGGCGAGGTAGCACCAGGTCACGCGTCGCCCATCGGCGGTCCGCGTTGTCACGACTTCCGCGCCGGGCAGCGGCTGGCCACCTGCCGCGAGGACTGCGATCCGCGCCAGGCCCACATCGTCGACGATGAAGGCGATGTGTCCCCAGCCGACCCGATTGGCCGAGGGCGTCGTTGCGGCATCGACGTTCGCGGCATAGGTGTAGATCTCGAGCGTCGGCCCATCGGGTCCGTGCCCCGGCAGGCGAAGATGCACGCCCTTGAATGCTGCGCCGGCGACGCCGGTCCCACGCTCGGCCAGGTCGCCGGAGTAATCCCGCTCCGGCGGAACGGGGACGCAGTCGAAGACGGTCTCGTAGAAGGCGGCCAGCCGATGCCAGTCGCGCGCGATGACGTTGGTGTGGCCGTAGCGCGCCCCGAGACCCATCGGTCAGGCCTGGACGACGAGCTGGGCAATGGTTTCCTCGAAGGAGCGCCGCAGGTCGCGCCGCTCCGTCTCGCCGAGCCACGTGGCGTCGATGCTCTCGACGGCGAGGCGGCACATCTCGTCGTAGCCGTAGCCGAGCTCCTCCGCAACGAGGCGGTACTCCTGCCCGAGGTTCGCGTCGGTCATCGCCGGATCATCTGTGTTGATCGTCACTAGCAATCCGGCCTCGCGCATGCGCCGGAACGGGTGCTCGGCCACCGAGCCGTAGCGGTTGGCGATGACCACGTTCGAGCTTGGGCACACGTTGAACGGGACGCGCGCCGCCGCCAGGCGTTCGACCAGCGCCGGATCCTCGATCACCGCGATCCCGTGGTCGATCCGCTCGAGCGCGAGGGCGTCGATCGCCGCGGCGATGTTCTCGGGGCCGGTGTCCTCGCCGGCATGCCCCGTCACGCGGAGGCCGGCGGCGCGGGCCACCTCGTAGGCGGGGGCAAAGTCGGCCGGGTCCACGCCCCGCTCGGTGGAGTCCATGCCGAGGCCGATGACCCGATCCGCACGCTCCTCGCGCCGCAGCGCCACGAGATCCTCGGCGAGCTCCACGGCGGCGATCGGCCCATACGACCGGTCGATGTCGCAGATCAGGGATGTGCGCACGCCGGTGTCGCGCTCCGCCGCCTCGATCCCCTCGGTCAGGCCGGCGACGATCTCGGCGAGCGACTGGCCGGCCTGGAGGTGGCGCGTCGGGGTGAAGAAGCCCTCGCGATACCGGAGGCCATGTGGCGCACCGTCGACGGTGGCCTCGTAGCCGACGCGCGCCCAGTCGTCGCGATCACCGATGAGGGACTGCACGAGCCAGAAGATCTCGAGGAACGTGTCGAGCGAGGTGAACCGATACAGCTCGGTCGGATCCTGGGTCGGCAACTGGCGGCCATGCTTGCGCGCCAGGTCGACCACGGTTGCGGGCCGCACCGTGCCCTCGAGATGACAATGCAGCTCGACCTTGGGGATGGCGTCGTAGGGATCCAGCTCCGTCATGGATGGAGTGTAATGACCCGGATGCCCCGACAACAGCGCGTCGCGGCGGTGATCCTGGCCGCTGGCGCCTCCTCCCGCTTCGGATCGCCGAAGCTGCTCGCCTCGTTCGACGGCGGCACGATGCTCGGCGTGGTCATCGCCACCGCCCGACGTGCCGAACTCGATCCCGTCATCGTCGTCGCATCGAGCGCCCTGCCGCTTCCCGAGGATGTCGTGCGTGTCCGGAACGACGACCCGGCGGCCGGCCTGAGCCGTTCGGTGCGACTCGGGCTGGCGGCCGTACCGTCGGACGCGCCCGCGGTCGTCCTGCTTGCTGATCAGCCGACGGTCACTCCCGCGCATCTGGCGCGACTGTTGGGCGCTCGCGGCTCGAGGGCCATCGTCGCCACGGTCGCCGGCGGTGTCCTTGCGCCACCGATGCTCCTCGAGCCGGCGGCCTTCGTCCTCGCCGACCGCGTCCGCGGGGATCGCGGCCTTCGCGACGTCCTGCGGTCGCGGCCAGGGGAGGTTGCCGCGGTCGAGGTGGTCCGCCATCCTCCCGACGTGGACGAGCCGTCGGATCTCCAGGCGCTGGCCGAGGCGTGCCCCGGCTGTGGGGCGCGTTACGCGCCGCATGCGACGGACGTGACCCACGCGTACATCGGTGCCTCGCCAGCGTGCTGGGCGGCCTTCGGCGAGCTGTTGGCGCGCGAGTTCCAGGACCTGGCCTACGGGCGTCTCCACCGGCACACGGTCGACGTGTACACCGTCCAACATCCCGGACAGGACGACCGCCGGCAGCGCCAGTCGGTCGCGATCCACCTCATCGGCCTCTGTCATTGGCTCCAGCACGGCCTGGATGCTCAACGGGTCATTGCCGCGACGCAGACCATGTTGAAGGGGGGTCGTCCCGACTGGCCGTGGCTCGAACCCCCGGCCGAGTACGAGATCACCGTTCAAGACGTGCTGACCGCCGAGAGCGGCGACGAGCACGAGCGGCTCGTTCGCGCATGGGCCGAGCGCACCTGGGCCGCCTGGAGCGCCCACCACGATGTCGTGCGCCGGTGGGCGGCCGACGCCCTGGACTAGAATCGGTCGCATGTTCGATTCGGCGTGGAGCCCCCACCGATGACGATCGAGCGCGTCACCGCCACCGACGTCGGGGAGGAGGAGCTCGCCCTCGAGTCGACCGTTCGGCCGCGCCGGCTCGACGAATTCGCCGGCCAGGACCGGGTCAAAGAGAACCTGGCGATCCTCATCGACGCCGCGCAGCATCGGTCCGAGCCGGTGGACCACGTCCTCCTGTACGGCCCGCCGGGTCTCGGCAAGACGACGCTGGCGAACATCGTGGCTGCCGAGATGGGTGCCCAGATCCGGACGACGTCGGGCCCCGCCATCGAGCGCGCCGGGGACCTCGCCGCCGTGCTCACCAGCCTTGGCAAGGGCGACGTCCTGTTCATCGACGAGATCCACCGGCTCAGCCACGCCGTCGAGGAGATCCTGTACCCGGCGATGGAGGACTTCGCGCTCGACGTGGTGCTGGGCAAGGGGCCCGGCGCGCGGTCCGTCCGACTGCAGATCGAGCACCTCACGGTCATCGGCGCGACGACGCGCGTCGGGAGCCTCACGGGCCCGCTCCGCGACCGGTTCGGCGTGACGTATCGGCTCGAGTACTACGCGGAGACCGAGCTGGAGCGCATCCTCCGCCGATCCGCCGAGATCCTCGGTGTCGCCTTGACCGACGAAGCCGCCTCGCTCGTGGCGCGCCGCTCGCGCGGGACGCCCCGCATCGCGAACCGCCTGCTGAAGCGCGTGCGCGACTATGCGCAGGTCCGAGGTGGGGGAGACGGCAGCGTCACGGAGCCACTCGCCGCGGATGCGCTGAGACTGCTCGAGATCGATGATCGCGGACTGGACGCCATGGACCGCCAGCTCATGCGCGCCATGGCGGAGCATCATGGCGGTGGCCCGGTCGGCCTGGCCACGATGGCGGCCACCGTCTCGGAGCCGATCGAAACCATCGAGGACGTGGTCGAGCCGTTTCTCATGCAGATCGGGCTGCTGGCGCGGACCCCGCGCGGCCGGCAGCTCACCCCGTCGGGGTGGGAGCATCTCGGGCTCACGCCGCCCGCGCGCAATGCCGCTCAGCCGGGCCTGTTCGACGGCTAGGTCACCGTGAGCCCGGAGCTTGGTCGCATCGTCCTGATCATCGGGATCGCGCTGGTCGTGATCGGTGGGCTTGCGGCCCTCGGCGTGAGGTTGCCCCTCGGGCGGCTGCCCGGCGATATCGCCATCGAGGGCGACCGGGGAGGCTTCTATTTCCCGATCGTGACGATGATCGTGATCAGCGTCATCCTCACGCTGCTCGTCAATTTCCTCCGTCGCTGAACGACGTGCAGAATGGCCCGCCGGCTCGCCCCGGCGCGGAGTAGGCTGCCTCCGGCGCCGGTGCCCAACATGGTGTCGGGACAGGGTGCCCACGAGCGGAGGCGAACCAAGTGACGGCATCCGAGGTACCTGCGAGCGAGCGCCCTGCGCCAGGCGGCGGCGGACTCGACTCGTTCTTCAAGCTCACCGAGCGGGGGACCACCGTCGGAACGGAGGTCAAGGCAGGACTGGCCACGTTCATGGTCATGTCCTACATCCTGTTTCTGAATCCTTCGATCCTGTCGAACATGTTCATCCCGCAGGGTGAGCAGGCGATCAACGACTTCCTCGCTCCGGCGGCCGCCGCTACGGCGCTCCTGGCGGGGCTCCTGAGCATCGCGATGGGCCTGGTCGCCAACTTTCCAGTTGCACTGGCTGCGGGCCTGGGAATCAACGGAGCGGTAGCCTTCGGACTCGTCCTGACGACCGGATTGACGCCGGCCGGGGCCATGGGTGTGATCGTGCTCGAGGGCATCGCGGTGCTGGTGCTGGTCGTGATCGGCCTCCGCGAGGCGATCATGAATGCGGTACCGATCGGCCTGAAGCGTGCGATCGGTGTTGGGATCGGCCTCTTCATCCTGTTCATCGGCCTGGTGGATGCGGGTGTGATCATCCGGCCCGAGGCCGGGCCGGTTCCGGTCGCGTTCGTCTTCCCGGACTCCGCGGCCCTCGGGGTGTTCTTCCTGGGCCTCCTGATCACCATCGTGCTGTTCGTCCGGAGGGTGCCAGCGGCGCTGATCCTGAGCATCGCGATCACCACGGTCATCGCCCTGATCACCGGGGTGCAGCCGGTCCCGGACAACCTGGTGGCAGCACCTGACTTCTCGACGCTCGGGATGTTCGACGTCACGAATGTGTTCTCGACGCTCGGCCTGGTGGCCGCGCTGCTCACGATCTTCAGCTTCATGCTGACCGACTTCTTCGACACGATGGGGACGGCCACTGGCCTTGCCGAACAGGCAGGACTCGCGGATGAGCGGGGCAATGTGCCGGGCGTCGGACGCTTGCTCCTCGTGGACTCGGTCGGCGCGGTCGCCGGCGGCGCGGCCGGGGTCAGCTCGAACACGAGCTACATCGAGAGCGCGGCGGGAATCGCCGAGGGCGGACGGACCGGTCTGACCTCCGTCGTGGTCGGGGTGCTCTTCCTGTTCTCGATCCTCCTGTCGCCGCTGGCCACCCTGGTGCCGTTCGTCGCCACCGGGCCGGTCCTCGTCGTCATCGGCTACCTGATGGCCACGCTGATCAAGGACATCGACTTCGTGGACCTCGAGGAGGGCTTCCCTGCTCTCCTGACCCTGATCCTCATGCCGCTGACCTTCAGCATCACGATCGGCATCGGTGCCGGGTTCATCACCTGGGTGCTGATCAAGGTGGCGATGGGCAAGATCGGCGCAATCCATCCGCTGATGTGGCTCGTTGCCATCGCGTTCGTCGTCTACTTCGCGCAAGCGCTGCTCCCGGGTGGCATCAGCGCCTGAGGTCTGCGCCGATGGCGCCCGGTCGGATCCTCCGGCCGGGCGCTACGCTTTCCGGGTGACTGCCCCGCGCCTTCGGGTCGCCGAGTTCGACTACGACCTGCCGTCCGACGCCATCGCCCAGGCACCCGCCGATCCCAGGGATGCCTCGAGATTGCTCGTTCTCGACCGATCCACCGGCTCGATCGAGCATGCGCACTTCCGTGACCTCGGCACATGGCTGTGTGCCGGCGACCTCCTCGTCGTCAACGACTCACGCGTCATCCCGGCCCGACTTCTCGGGAGGCGCGGAAGCGGAGGCCGTGCCGAGTTCCTCGTGCTCAGGCGTATCGAGGGTTCCGACGACTGGGAGGCGCTGGTGCGCCCCTCGAGGCGCATCCCGGCCGGCGAGGCCGTCACGCTCGGCAATGGCAGCCGGGTCGAGGTCGGGGAGCGCCTGGGCGACGGGACGCGACGCGTCCGCTTCGATGGCGATCCCCAAACCATCATGGCGGCGGCCGGCGAACTGCCCCTGCCGCCCTACATCCGTGCGCGGACGGTTGCCGACGAGCGGTACCAGACCGTCTATGCCCGGCCGCCGGGATCGGCGGCCGCCCCGACGGCGGGCCTGCACTTCACCGATCGGCTGCTCGACGAGCTCGCGCGCGCCGGCGTGGAGCGGGCGTCCGTGACCCTCCACGTGGGGCTCGACACCTTTCGTCCCCTCGAGGGCGACTTCGTCGACGAGCACCACATCCATCGCGAGTGGTACGAGATCCCGCCCGAGACGTCGGCCGCCATCACGCGGGCACGAGCCGACGGGAGACGGGTCATCGCCGTCGGGACCACGGCGGTCCGCGTCCTCGAGACCGCGGCCCGGTCCGGCGCGAGCGCCGGATGGACCGACCTCTACATCACGCCGCCGTATCGGTTCCGTGCGGTGGACGCGCTCATCACGAACTTCCACCTCCCGCGAAGCTCGCTGCTGCTGCTCGTGACGGCGTTCGTGCTCGACGGCCTGCGTGACGCCACGCCACAGGACGCCCGCGACGTCCTACTGGACTCGTATCGCATGGCCCTCGAGGCGGGCTATCGGTTCTTCAGCTTCGGGGACGCGACGCTGGTCGTCTAGCCCTGGTCGTCCGAGCGCGTGGGAAGGGCATCACGCTCCTCCTCCCCGAGCTCGCTGAGCTCTTCGCCCTCGCCAAGGGTCGCGGCCACGGCTTCCGGCCCCTCGTCCGGAGTGGGGTCGCCGTCCGCGTGCTCCGGTGATCCGTTTTCGTGCCCGGGGCCGACGTGGGCGTCCACCTCGCGTTGCTCGTCGTGATGACCGGCGTCCGGCCGGGGTTTGCCCGGGGCAGGCGACGCGGGCAATGGGCGGGGGCCGCCGGGAATCACGCCGGGCACGTCACTCGAGACGCGGCCGGCCGGCACCCCGAATGGCTCTGCCATCACGGCGCAGACGCGCGCCAGGTCGCACAGCGCCTGGCCGAGATCGGGCGATTCGGTGGCAGCCTCGAAGTGCGGGTGATGGAGGCGGAAGCTCCATCGCGTCCGGTGCTCGCGCGCCCACAGGCGGAACGTGTCGGCACGCAGCTCGACGCCCCGGAGCACCTGCCATGGATACATGAGCATCGCAAGCCGATAGCGGGCGGATGATCCGAATGGCGCGTACCGGTGGTCGAGCAGACCGACTTCGGTGGCGACCATGACCCGGCGCTCGTCGCCCTCCGTGCCGGCTTCCAGGGCGTAGACCGCCAGGTCCTCGACGCCCAGCGTCTGGAGCTCGATTGCGATCCATTCCTTCACTTCTTCGTTCAGGAACGGCATTCGCGGCCATTCGGTCAATCGCACGCGCCGGTCACCTCTCCGATGTGCACGTAGCCTATCCTCTCCGGCGGTGTCAACGCCCGCCTCATTTGCTCATTCCTTCAGGTCGACCAGCATCGGCCATGCCCGGCTGGGTCGGATCACCACGCCTCACGGCGAGATCCAGACGCCCGAGTTCATGCCGGTCGGCACGCAGGCCACCGTGAAGTCGCTCACCCCAGGCGATCTCCGAACGGCCGGCGCCCAGATGATCCTCGGAAACACGTATCACCTCAACCTGCGCCCGACGGCCGAGCGCATCGCCCGACTTGGCGGACTCCATCGGTTCATGTCGTGGGACGGCCCCATCCTGACCGACTCGGGCGGTTTCCAGGTCTTCAGCCTGGCCGACCTCCGGCGCGTCGACGACGACGGCGTGACCTTCACCTCGCATCTCGACGGTTCGGCGCATCGTCTGACGCCGGAGCGCGCGATGGAGATCCAGGCGCTGCTCGGCTCCGACATCGCCATGGCCTTCGACCAGCTGGTCGACCCGGCGCTCGAGCGGAGCGCGGTCGCGGACGCGATGACTCGCACGCATCGTTGGGCGGAGCGCTCCCTCGGTGCACGAGGCCGGGCGAACCAGGCAATCTTCGGCATCGTGCAGGGAGGGGTCGATCCCGACCTCCGGCGGCAGTCGGCCGCCGTGATCGCGGGGATGGGGTTCGATGGCATCGCGATCGGCGGGCTGTCGGTTGGCGAATCGAAAGCCGAGATGGCGGCGACGCTCGAGGTCATCGCCGATGCGCTCGCCGACGATGCACGGCCCCGCTACCTGATGGGCGTCGGCTCGCCACCGGACTTCTTCACGGCCGTGGAGCGCGGCATCGATCTCTTCGATTGCGTGCTGCCGACGCGGGTGGCCCGGACGGGGCAGGTCTGGACCGACGAGGGCAGGCTGAATCTGCGGAACACACGGTTCCAGGACGATCCCGGACCCATCGATGCGTCTTGTGCGTGCGAGGCGTGCGCGAATCACTCTCGCGCCTACCTCGCCCACCTGTTCCGTGCCTCCGAGCTGCTTGCCTATCGGCTGGCCAGCATCCACAACGTGACCTGGACACTCGAGCTCCTTCGACGCCTTCGTGCTTCACTCGCTGACGGGTCGTTCCGGGTGCTTCGCGAGAGCGTCGAGGGTGCCTTCAGGCGGTGATCCTCCAGCGACGTATGACGACGTATGACAGCAGTGTAGAATGCAACTGCGTCGCACGAGCTGTCACGAAGTGAGGCGTAGAATTCGATGTCGGAGCACGCACCCCGGCCCCTCGCGTAAGCGCCGGGTAACGGGTTGGTAAGGACGGACGCCGCACGATGTGACGGTCGTTCGGCCCGATCAGGAGGTTCGAGCGATGGCAAAGGGTCGAGACCGACCGCGCAAGGAGCCGAAGCGCAAGGCCAAGGAGAAGGCGCCGAAGCTTCCGCCGACGAGCTCGTATGAGCCGCCGGCATCGGTCGAGGTGATCAAGCCAAAGCGCAAGGAGCGCACGCCCAGCGACGAAGAGTAGGCCCAGCGCCGCCGGGACCCATAATCGACGGATTCAGGAGCGGAACGACACATGGATGCACCGGTGGCAACAGCCCAGGTCCCGGTAGAGAAGAACGGGGAGCGCGGCCGCGCGGTCGAAGCAGCGATCCTCCAGATCGAGAAGCAGTTCGGCCGCGGGGCCATCATGCGGCTCGGCGACCGCGCGGCGCAGAACGTCGAGGCCATCTCGACCGGTTCGGTGGCGCTCGACCTCGCGCTCGGGGTCGGCGGCGTGCCTCGCGGCAGGATCACCGAGATCTACGGCCCCGAGTCGAGCGGGAAGACCACGCTCTGCTACCACGTCGCCGGCAATGCCCAGCGGATGGGAGGCACGGTTGCCTTCATCGATGCTGAGCACGCGCTCGACCCCGGGTACGCCCGGAACGTCGGCGTGGACGTGGACGAGCTCCTGGTCAGCCAGCCGGACACCGGCGAGCAGGCCCTCGAGATCGCGGAGACCCTGATTCGGTCGAATGGCGTGGACGTCGTGATCGTCGACTCGGTCGCGGCCCTCGTGCCGCGCGCCGAGATCGAGGGAGACATGGGAGACAGCCACGTCGGTCTCCAGGCGCGCCTCATGAGCCAGGCGCTGCGCAAGCTGACCGGCGCCATCAACCGCAGCAACACGGCGCTCGTTTTCACGAACCAGCTGCGCGAGAAGATCGGCGTCATGTTCGGCAATCCCGAGACGACGCCGGGCGGACGTGCCCTGAAGTTCTACGCGAGCGTGCGGATGGACATCCGGCGGATCGAGACCCTCAAGCAGGGAACGGATGCGATCGGCTCTCGAACGCGCGTGAAGGTCGTCAAAAACAAGGTTGCCAGCCCGTTCCGGGTCGCCGAGTTCGACATCATGTACAACGAGGGCATCAGCGTCGAGGGCGGCCTCCTCGATGTCGGCGTTGCGGCGGGGGTCTTGTCGAAGACCGGCGCGTGGTTCAACTATGGCGACGTCCGACTCGGGCAGGGACGCGAGAACTCACGCGACTTCCTCAAGACGAATCCCGAGATCGCGGAGCGGATCGACGACGAGATCCGCGGCAAGGTCGCGAGCATCGAGATCGGCGTCGACGGCATCAGCGAGGCCGAGTAGCGAGCGTGCCCGGCCGCAGGGCATCTCGGCGGGGGAGTGGCGCGGCCCACGATCCAGCGGACGCGGCGGGCGCGATGGAGATCGCCATCCGATTCCTGGGGGCGCGACCCAGGGCACGACGTGAGATCGCGGCACGCCTCGCTCGCGCGGGAGTCGCGGAGGCCGTCGCCGAGGACACGCTCGAGCGACTCGCCCAACTGGGGTACGTGGACGACGCGGCGTTCGCCCGTTGGTGGGCCGACCAACGTGACCGCCACGCACCCCGCGGACGGCGGATGATCGAGGCCGAGCTCCGAACGCGTGGGGTGACCCGGGACGTCATCGACGGACTGAGTGAATCACTGGCCGTTGCGGACCGCCGGCCGGAAGACTTGGGCCTGCCCGCATCGGAAGAGGAGCGTGCCGAGGTCGCGTTGCGCCGTCATCTTCGTGGCCGGGCGCTGCCGACCGATTCGGGCGCGATCCGCCGTGTCGGGATGTTCCTCATGCGGCGCGGATTCGGTGGCGAGACGGTTCGCGCGGCGATCCGAGCGGCCCAGGCGACCGACGGCGCGGACGAGTCATCTGGACTGCCGGACTAGTCTGTTGGCTACGCACCAGGAGGCGGAGCCACCATCATGGTCAGCAGCGACGCGACGACGCCGGACGAGTACATCGCCTCATTGCCGGAGGATCGCCGTTCCGCCGTTGAGCGAGTTCGGCAGGTGATCCGCGATCACATCCCCGACGGATACGAAGAGGGGATGCAGTACCGGATGATCGGCTGGTACGTGCCGCTTGATCGGTTCGCCGACACGTACAACGGTCAGCCGCTCGGCTTGGCCGCGCTGGCAAGCCAGAAGCGTCACCTCAGCCTCTATCTCAACAACGTGTACGGCGACCCCGTCACCGAGGCGTGGTTCAAGGAGCGCTACGCCGCATCGGGAAAGAAGCTCGACATGGGCAAGTCATGCCTGCGCTTCCGGCACGTCGATGACCTGTCGCTCGACGTCATCGGCGAGACGGTCGCTCGCACGAGCGTGGACGACTTCGTCGCGTACTACGAGCGAGCGCGAGGCTCGTCGCTCCGCACTCGTGCCGATGCATCGCGTTCGGGTTCGCGGGCACCTCGCCGTCCCGACGACTAGGCTGTCGCCATGCGATATGCCCTCATGACCGAGCCCCAGCAGGGGTTGTCCTACGACGAGCTGCTGGCCATCGTCCAGGCGGCCGAGGAAGCCGGCATCGAAGCCTTCTTCCGATCCGACCATTACGCGAGCTTCCCGGGAGAGAGCGGACTTCCCACGACCGATGCCTGGGCGACCTTGGCGGGATTAGCGCGCGAGACGACGACCATCAGGCTCGGCGTCCTCGTATCGCCGGTGACCTTCCGGGTCCCGGGCAATCTCGCGAAGGTCATCCAGACGGTGGACGAGATGAGCGGCGGTCGGATCGAGGCCGGCTTCGGAGCAGGATGGAACGACGAGGAGCACGAGCAGCTCGGGATTCCGTTCCCCGAGATCGGCGAGCGGTACGACATGCTCGCCGAGCAGATGGCGATCCTGCATGGCCTGTGGACCGAGCCCGACGGCTGGTCGTTCGAGGGAGACCACTGGCAGGTCCGTGGCGCACGTCGGCATGGCGCGGTGGAGCGGGGCACACGACGTCACCCGCACATCATTCTCGGAGGCAAGGGGCTTCCTCGGATGGCGGACCTCACCGCTCGGTACGCCGATGAGTTCAACCTGCTGTCCGCATCTCCCGAGGATGCCGCAGCGGCGTTCGAGCGCGTCCGGACAGCGTGCGGCAGCATCGGGCGGGATCCCGACGAGCTCGTCTACTCGGCCATGACCGGCGTCCTGGTCGCCGAGACCGAAGCCGAGCTGCGCGATCGCGTCGCCGACCTGATGGCCGCCCTGGGCAAGCCAGCCGACGAGGGCGAGGCGTGGCTCGCGGATCGGCGCGGGCGGTGGATCATGGGCACTCCCGGCGAGGCGGCGGAGCGGGTCGATGCGCTCGCACGGCAGGGGACGGAGCGCGTCATGCTGCAGGACTTCCTGCCGCGTGACCTCGATCACGTTCGGCTCATGGGACGCATCTTCCGAGCCTGAGTGGGCCAACCGGTCACCACGGGAGTTGCGCTACACTCCTCCGATCGGGAACCGTCCCGACCGTCTGATTTGCGCCAGTCTTGCTGATGCGCTGACCACGGGGTCGGCGCGATACCGCCCATACCGGGCTCCAACGAATGGGGGAGCCGAAAACCATGATCGATACGCTCGTCGCCGTCACCGCGGCGGCGACAGCCGCCGTTGCCGGCATCGCCATCGGGTTGTTTGCGCGCCGGGTGCTCAGCGCACGCTCGGTCAAGAACGCCGAGCACTACGCCGAGCGCCTGGTGACCGAGGCGCGCGCGAAGCAGAAGGAGATCGTCCTCGAAGGCAAGGACGAGGCGCTGCAGTTGCGCCGCGCGGCCGAGGAGGATGCACGCGAACAGCGCGCCACGATTCAGCGTTCCGAGCGTCGCCTCCAGGACCGAGAAGAGGCGCTCGATCGCAAGCTCGAGGCCTTCGAGCGGCGGGAGGAATCGCTGGCCGCGCGCCAGGAGGAGCTCAACGGGGAGCTCGAGCGGGTCCGCGAGGTCCACGAGCGCCAGCTCGTCGAGCTCCAGCACATCTCGGGACTCAGCGCGGGCGAGGCCCGCGAGGGGCTGATCGCCCAGATCGTGGACGAGGCGCAGGCCGAGGCCCAGCACCGCGTGCGCGAGATCGAGCGCCACGCCCTCGAGGAGGGGGAGGACCGGGCCCGGCGGGTGCTCACGACGGTGATGCAGCGCATCGCCGCGGACCACACGTCCGAGGCCACGATCACCGTCGTTCCGCTGCCCAACGAGGAGATGAAAGGCCGGATCATCGGCCGTGAGGGTCGCAACATCCGGGCGCTCGAACAGGCGACCGGCGTCGACCTCATCATCGATGACACGCCGGAGGCGGTCGTCCTCTCGGGATTCGACCCCGTCCGCCGCGAGATCGCGCGCCTCACCCTGCTCAAATTGATCTCGGATGGACGGATTCACCCCGGCCGCATCGAGGAGACCGTGGCGAAGTGCCGGTCGGAGATCGATGTCGTCATGCGCCAGGCCGGTGAGCAGGCCGCCTACGACGCTGCCGTCCCGGGACTGCATCCCGAGCTGATCAAGCTCATCGGCCGCCTCAAGTATCGGACGAGCTACGGTCAGAATGTCCTGGATCACTGCGTCGAGACCGCGCGTCTCTCGGGTCTTCTCGCCGCCGAGATCGGCGCGAACGTGGCCGAATCGAAGAAAGGCGGTCTCCTGCACGACATTGGAAAAGCTGTGGACCACGAGGTCGAAGGTCCTCACGCGGCAATCGGCGCGGAGATCGCCAGCCGATACGGGGTGACGCCGACGGTGTGCAACGCCATCGCCGCCCATCACCAGGAGGTTGAGCAGGGGAGCACGGAGGCGACCGTGGTCCAGATCGCGGATGCCATCAGCGCGTCGCGACCTGGCGCACGCGGCGAGAACCTCGACAACTACGTCAAGCGCCTCGACGATCTCCAGCAGATCGCGCTGAGCTTCCCCGGTGTCGAGCGCTGCTTCGCCATCCAGGCCGGCCGCGAGATCAGGATCCTCGTTCGTCCTGATGCCATCGATGACCACGCCTCGACCCGTCTCGCGCGCGACGTCGTGAAGAAGATCGAGGAACAGCTCCAGTACCCGGGTCAGATCAAGGTCACCGTCATTCGCGAGACGCGCGCCGTCGACTTCGCGCGGTGACCTCCGGGACTCGAATCTGCGTCATCGGCGACATCATCGGCAAGCCCGGTCGGCTGGCGGTCATGCACGCGCTGCCGGACCTGCGCCGCGAGCTGGAGATCGACCTCGTGATCGCCAACGGCGAGAACACGGCCGCCGGGGCCGGCCTGACGCCGAGCCTGGCCGAGGAGCTGCTCGGCGGGGGAGTGGACGTCATCACGAGCGGCAACCACATCTGGGACAAGCGCGAGATCTACGACTACCTCGACACCGGGAGGCCGGTCCTGCGGCCGATCAACTACCCCGATGCCGCGCCCGGCCGAGGATGGCTGGTCCACCATGCGGACGATGGATCGGAGGTCGCGGTCATCAATGCCATGGGCCGCGTGTTCATGAATCAGCTGGACTCGCCGTTCACGAAGCTCGACGAGCTGCTGGACGAAGCGGCCGAACCGTTGCCCAAGCTCAGGATCCTCGACTTCCACTGCGAGATCACGTCCGAGAAGAACGCCATGGGCTGGTACCTGGACGGTCGGGTCAGCGGCGTCGTCGGGACGCACACGCATGTGCCGACGGCCGACGCGCGCGTCCTTCCGGGTGGGACGGCCTACATCAGCGACATCGGTATGACCGGGCCGCGCGACTCGGTGATCGGCTTCAGCCTCGAGACCGTGCTCCCGCGCTTCACCGGCCATCTGCCCACGCGGTTCGCCGTGGCGCAGGGCCCGGTCTCGTTCAACGCGGTCATCATCACGGCCGATCCGGCCACCGGACGGGCGAGCGCCATCGAGCAGGTCCAGCGCCTGATCGAGGTGTAGCGGTCCCGATGGCCGCGGCATCACCGCTCATCGGCATTGTCGGCGCCACCGGATCGGGAAAGACCGAGCTCGCCCTGGCGCTGGCCCGCACCTGGCCGGTGGAGATCGTGGTGGCCGACTCGCGACAGGTCTACCGGGGCATGGACATCGGCACGGCGAAGCCGTCCGCCGCGGCGCGGACCGCCGTCCCGCATCATCTGCTCGACATTGCGGAGCCCGATGACCCATTCACCGTCGCGAACTGGGTCGAGCGCGCTCGGAGCGTCATCCCGGACATCGCCGCACGCGGGCACATCCCGATGGTCGTGGGCGGCACCGGGCTGTACGTCTCGGCCCTGCTGGATGGCCACGACTACGGGGCGCAGGCGTCGTCACCGGAGATGCGCGGCCGTCTCGAGCTGGAGCTGGCGACGGACGGCATCGAGGCACTTGCCGCACGGTTGGTTGCCCGCGACCCCGGGGCGGCGAAGGTGACCGACCTGAGGAACCCGCGGCGCCTGCTGCGAGCGCTCGAGCGGGCCGAGGCCGGAGGCGGGAGCTCGCGGCCGGCGCAGGCGCCGTATCCGGGCCGCAGCGCCGTGATCGGCATCAGCCGCCCACGCGACGGCCTGTATCGCCGTATCGATCTTCGCGCACGGTCAATGTTCGCGAGCGGCCTGCTGGACGAGGTCCGTGCGCTCGTGGAGCATGGGTATGCCGATGCGCATCCGATGAGCGGACACGGCTACGCCGAATCGATGCGCCACCTGGCCGGAGCATGGTCGCTCGACGAAGCGGTCGAGCGCACCGCCCGCCGCACGCGTCAGTACGCGAAGCGCCAGCTGACCTGGTTCCGCCGGGACGTGCGGCTGATGTGGGTGGCCGCCGGCGAGCATGCCGGCGATGACCCGGCGGTCGTGGGCACCGCCGATCGGCTGCTGCGCGCTGCACTCAGTTGACCGAGGACAACCCCATCGATTGGCGCCAGGCCGCAACGCCGATGGCCACCGGTTCGGGGATGGTGGGGAGCGGCCCGAGGGGACCTGGCCGGCCGAGGTGATATCCCTGCCCGTGGACGATCCCGAGCGCCGTGAGGGGCCGGAGCTGGCTGGCGTCCTCGATGCCCTCCGCGATGACGAACGCCCCGGTGCGGGTCGCCAGCTCGACCACCGAGCTCAGGACAGCGCTGTACCGCCCGTCGGACGCGCTGCGCTGCACCAGGGTGAGGTCGACCTTGAGGATGTCGAACCGGATATCGGCCAACAGTCGCAGTCCGGCATTGCCGGCGCCGATGTCGTCGGCCGCGAATCGGATGCCCGCCCGCCGGCAGGCGTCGAGCCGCGACCGAACGCGGGCCACGTCCTCGATCTGCTGTCGCTCCGTCAACTCGATGACGAGACGCTCGGGTGGGAACCCATGGCGGCCCAAGATGGCGAGGATGGCCGTGCTGCTGAACTCGGAAGCCTCGACCGTCGCTGGCGAGAGGTTCACGCTGAGGAACTGGTCCGCGGGCAGCGCCGCTGCGTTCGCCACGATCGTCTCGATGCATGCCAGGTCGAGTGTGACGAGACGGCCGCTGGCCTCGGCGGCCTCGAACAGGTCTCCCGGCCCGGTGAACGGTGCCGGCGGCAGGGGACGGATCAGCCCTTCCACCCCGACCACGCGGCCGGTGAGGAGCGACACGACCGGCTGGAAGACCGCTCCGAGCCATCCATGCGCGATCACCTCGGCCACAGCGGCGGAGGCCGAGGTCGAATCCGGCGCGGCCGAACCGAGCGTCAGTCCGAACACCGCGATCTCGGTCCGACCGCCGCGCTTCGCGGCATAGAGCGCGGCGTCGGCTTGCGAATACAGCTCGGCGGATGACCGGCCGAGGGCGGGAAGTGAGGAGATCCCGGCCGAGAATGAGATCGGCTCGACGTCGGCGGTCCGCACCGGCGGCTGGAGCGACTGAGCCAGGATGCGACGCATGACGATTCGGGCGCCCTCGGCGTCCGTGTGGGGGAGGAGCACCGCGAACTCGTCGCCGCCCACGCGGAACGGTCGATCCGCGAGCCGCAGCCCGGAGCGCAGGAGCTCCCCGAATCCGCGGAGTACGCGGTCACCGGCAGCGTGCCCGTGGCCGTCATTGACCGACTTGAACTCGTCGAGGTCCAGGAGCACCAGTGCCGCGGGTACGTTGTAGCGCAGTGCGGCCGCAACCTCGCGCTCGAGGTCCTCGTGGAACGCGCGGTGATTGCCGAGCCCGGTGAGCGGATCGCGCAGCGCATCGGCGACCGCCTCTTCGTAGCGCACTTGGAGCTCGGCGTGGGTCGCAACGAGCGGACCGACCGTGGCCCGCAGGGCGGTCAGGAGAACCGCGACCGCACCGGTGGCCGCGATGAGCAGCGCCATCGACTCGTCGGTCGTGATGACGGGGGAGGCGACGCGCTGCAGGATGATGAATGCGCCGATGGCCAGGGCAACGCTCACGAGGAAGCGTCCGGTGAGTCCTCCCGGACTCGTCGGAGCGCGCAAGACACGGTGGTCGCTGGCCTTCACGCCGCCTCCTTCACGACTGAGTGGCATGGCCCCTCACCACGGTTATCGCAGATCCGATGACGGGACGCACCGGGACGTTCGTACCCCCGCCCGCTTCGGGTCGTGGCGTGGGCTCGGACCGGCATCCGCTACCATGGATGGAACAGATGTCCGAACGCGCACGAATCATCGACCTGACCACCCCGGTCGAGCGCGCCTTCCTCATCGGCCTGGATGACCCGAACGACGATCGCTGGCCGGTGCAGCGCTCGCTTGCCGAGCTCGCAGCCCTGGCCGAGGCGGCCGGGGCGAGCGTCGTCGGCTCGGCCTCGCAGCGCCGGCCGCGTCCCCACCCGGTCTGGTACTTCGGAAAGGGCCGGGCAGCCGAGCTCGCTGACGAGAAGGCGGCGACCGATTTCAACGTGCTGATCGTCGACGACGAGCTCAAGCCCAACCAGCAGCGCAGCCTCGAGACGCTCCTCGAGTGCAAGGTGCTCGACCGATCGGCGCTGATCATTGACATCTTCGCGCGCCATGCGACGACGAAGGAGGGTCGGCTGCAGGTCGAGCTTGCGGCGCTCGAATACCACCTGCCGCGCCTCACCCGCATGTGGACGCACCTCTCGCGCACTGGCGGCGGCATCGGCACGAGAGGCCCCGGCGAGAGCCAGCTCGAGACCGACCGACGTCTGATCCGGGAGAAGATCAAGAAGGTGAAGGCGGAGCTCGCGGACGTCGAGCGCCACCGCAGCACCGCGGCGCGCCGGCGAGATCGGAATGACGTCGCCAGTGTCGCCCTCGTCGGCTATACCAACGCAGGCAAGAGCACGCTGCTCAACGCCCTGGCCGATGCGGACGTCTACGCGGCCGACATGCTGTTCGCCACGCTCGATCCCACGAGCCGCCAGGTCTCGCTGCCGAATGGCCAGCACATCGTGATGACCGATACCGTCGGCTTCATCAACAAGCTGCCGCACGACCTGGTCGACGCCTTCCACGCGACGCTCGCCGAGGTCCGTCGGGCTGACCTCCTGCTCGAGGTCGTCGATGCGGCGGACCCCGATTTCGTGGGGCAGCAGGCCGCCGTCCAGGCCGTGCTGGACGAGCTGGGAGCGGGAGACAAGCCTCGCATCACCGTGTTCAACAAGATCGATCTTCTGGGGACCCACGGGGAATCGGCGCCGACGTCGGAGCGCGCGATCTTTGCCAGTGCCATCTCCGGAGTGGGCCTGTCCGACGTGCGTGACCGAATCGCCGCCGTGTTCCGTGAGCAGATGGTGCCGGTCGACGCCGTGGTGCCGTACGCGCGCGGCGAACTCGTGGCGCGGGCGCGGACCTCCGGCGAGGTGGAGGAGCGATACGAGGAGCGCGGCGTCCGGGTCAGCGGCCGCCTGCCCGAATCCATGGCCGCAGAGCTGGCCGCCGCCGGCCGCAACGGGCGACGTCGCGCCGGTCAATCCCGCTGACGCCCGACATGGCCTTGCGTCCCGAGCTTCGAGCGGAGCTCCTCGACATGGCGGAACGGGAGCTTCGCGCCGCCGAGGCGCTCTTCGCGCGATGTGCTGCCGATCGCACCCTGGATGCCGAGCTCGAGCGACGCACGGCCGGACCGGCCACGCCGATCATCCGGGCCTTAGCCGCGTGGGAGGATGGGCCGCCCGAGGCGGGGGAGCTGCTGGATGTGAACGAGACGAACGTCGCGCGATTCGGGGCGATCCTGGATGAGACCGGGGAGTGGCCCGGCCTGCGGTCGGTCGGAGCCGATGGGGCGGACGCGGCCTGGATCATCGCCCAGCACGCCGATCGGGTCAATCCCGACCGCGAGGCGTGGCTTGCGTTGCTGGCCGACGCCGTCCTGACCGGCGATGCCGATCCGCGCCACCTCGCAACCCTCACCGACCGCGTGGCCGCCGTCGCGGGGCGACAACAGCAGTTCGGCACGATCGCGCTGCGCGCCAGCGATGGCGAGGTCGAATATCCGCTCCCGGTGGCCGACGCGGCGCGACTCGAGGACCGTCGGCGCAGCATCGATCTCCCGTCGCCCGCGCAGGATGCCCCATACCTCGCGGACGGAGACCTGATTCCCTACGGTCCGGATCGTGGCTCGGTGCCGGTCAACCTGTGGCCGATGACCGTCGAGGGTCACTTGTCGATCGAGGCCTGCCTCGAGGCCGGCGTGCGACGAGTCCGCCGGATCTGGGCGACGCGACCCGGCGATCGGCGTTTCGGCCGGCTTCGCACGCTTGCCCGCGAGCGGAACGTGACGATCGAGCAGGTCGAGGCCGAGACGATCGAGCAGCTGGCGTCCGGCCGCAGCCACGGCGGCGTGATCGGCCTCGTGGGAGCACGATCCGAGCTGAGCGTCGGCTCGCTGCTTGCCGAGGTGGGGGAGCGGGCCATGGTCGTCATGCTCGACGGGATCGAGGACCCCTTCAACTACGGACAGGCGGTGCGTGCGCTGTATGCGGCCGGGGTGGATGGACTGGTGGTTCGGCGCAGCTGGGAGACCGCCCTCGGCACCGTGACGCGCGCGTCCGCGGGAGCAACCGAGCTGCTGCCGACGGCGAGGGCGGACACTCCCGAAGAGGCCGCCGACGCCTGTCGGCGCGTCGGCATGCGCGTGGCGTGCGCCGTGCCGGCCGCGTCGGCCACCGAACTGAGTGAAGCCGATCTGGACGGTGGGTTGTTCGTGCTCATCGGCGGCGAGCGGCGTGGGGTGACGCGGTCGTTCGTGGACCAGGCCGATGAGCAGCTGCGGATCGGCTACGGCAGGCCGGACGCGCCGGCCCTCGGGGTGGCAACGTCCGCGGCCATCATTGGATTCGAGGCCCTGCGCCAGAGACGCGGGGCGGTCTAGAAGACCCGGCGACCCGCCATGCGGTCCGCGGAGGGCCGTCCGACGTTGGCCCTGGGCATTCGCCGCCACACGCGCTCACGGATCGCGAGGCCGGCAACCAGGTAGAGCGCCGACAGCGCGACGAGCAGCCCGTAGCCGACGGCCAGCGGGCCGCCGACGGCGGTACCGCCGACCATGCCGAGGCTGCCGAGTGCCAGGCCACCGATCGCCATGGACCAAAGGGTGTTTCGCATGCACCGAAGCGTACGCATCGCGCGGCACGTAACTAATGGGACCTTCGGGGCCCGATGGATGGGACTCCGGGGTTGGCCCCGCTACTCACACACCCTGGTGGCAGGGCTTCCGCAAATGTGTGTTATGTTATGTAGACGCAGGCGACGGTGCGAGGCGCATGACGTTGCTGGCGCTCACGGGACGGCTGAGGCCCTTGATGGTGAGCTCCCCCACGGATTCCACCTCGACGAGGTCCTCGACCATTCCGGCGACCATCTGGCTGACCAGGATCTGATCGGCGCCGGCCTGGCTGCTCAGCCGCGACGCCAGAATCGTCACGTTGCCGATGGCGCCATAGTCGTAGCGTCCCTCGAAGCCGATGCGGCCGAGGGTGGCGTAGCCCACGGCGATGCCGACGCCGAATCCGAGCTCGTAGCCCCGTTTGCGCCAGCCGGCGGACAACGGGCGGAAGCGATCGCGCATGGTGACCGCCATGCGGACCGCGCGCTCGACGTGGTCCTCCTGGGCGGCGGGATCGTTGAAGAAGATCATCACGCCGTCGCCCGCGAAGTGCTCCAGCGTGCCGCCGAACTCGATGATCGCATCGCCCATCATGCGGTGGTATTCGCCGAGGACACCCAGCATCTCCTCGGGATCGGCGCCCTCGGCGAACGTGGTGAAGCCGCGGAGGTCGCAGAAGGCCACGGTGACCTGGCGCCGATGGCCCGCGAGCATGCTCTCGCCCTCGGGCGATGAGATCAGCTGGGCGATCTGCGGTGACAGGAATCGGCTCAGCTCGGTCTTCTGGCGATCGATCGTCTCGGTCAGGACACGTTGCTGCTCGATGTACTCGAGCTCCAGGTCCCGCAGGCGCTTCGCCGCCAGTGATGCATTCAGCCGGGCCTGGAGGATGCGGGAGTTGATCGGCTTGGTCAGGTAGTCGGTGGCGCCGCGAGCCCTGCAGATCCTCCCGACGACCTCGTCGGGCTTCACTTCTGGCAGGCGGACAGCGGAGAGCTGGTCAGAACGCTGCCGATCGGCCGCTGCGGAGGGTTCTTGCTGGCGATGTCCGATACCCACGCCGTGGTATCTGCCGAGGTCGACGAAGGTCCCTGCACGGAGTTCGAGGATTTGGCGGACGACCTGGTGGACCTCGAAACCGGTGAGCGAACACGTCTGACGCCGAATGGCGGCCCTGCGACGCAGTCGTCCGGATATTCAACATTCCTGAGGGTATTGACCGCCCAGCTGAGTGCCGATGGTCGTTTTGCGGCGTTCGACGATTTCTCCGGCACTCGGAAGGTGTCACATGTGGTCGAAACCGACACGGGAGATCGCGTGCTGACAATCGACCCAATCGACCTTAGCCAACTGGACACCGGCACGAAGGCGCTGAACGCCGATGGGAGCCTGCTCGTGTACGGCGACCGCCCTCCGCAGGTGTGGGACGTCGCGGCGCAGGAGGTGATCGCGTCGTTTGACGGCCACACCTCCTTTGCCCCGTTTGCGGCGTTCTCGTCCGACGGCGACAGCGTGTACTCGACGGGGTCAGACTCGACCCTGCGCCACTGGGACGCGCGCACCGGGGAGGAGCTCGAGAGGTACCCTGGAATCGGCTTCGGCCGCGTCGCCCTCGCTTCCGGCTTCGCTCTCGTCGCCCCCCCAGGGCTCGACCGCGGACCTGGTCGACCTCCGTCCTCGCGGCGAGGTGACGGCAATCGAAACGTGCCGCGGTCACGTGCTTAGGACACAGCTGACAGTTGCCGGCGGCGTCGCGGCCTTCAGCGTGGCTTGCGAGGGTGATCCGACCAGCACGTCGCTGGTCGCCGACCTAGCCGCGGCCGAGCTCGTCGTGTCTGAGTCCGGGGCAGTCGGGCAGGACCAGACGTTGTCACCCGATGGGAGCAGGTTCGTCCGACAGGAAGGGTCCTGGACCGGCAGTGCGGGGCTCCCAATCGTCGGGCCGCTGACCATTCGCGACGCCGCAACGGGCGCCGTGCTCGTGGAGCTCGATGGCCTTTGCACATGGGAAGCCAACCTGGTCGATGACGCCCTGGATGCACAGCCTGGCTGCAGCGAGATTCCCACACCGCCATTCCGTTTCTGGGCGCTGGAGCTTCGGTGGTCAGCTGATGGCACCAGCGTGCTCGGCGTGACTGACGAGGGCGGCGGTGGGCTCATGGTGTGGAACGCCACTTCCGGCGATCTCCTCCGTGCTGAGTCCATTGACGCGACGAGCGCGATCTTCACTCCTGATGGCTCGGAGGTGATCGCCGCGTCAGGCGAGGACGACGGGCCCCACCTCGTCCGCTACTCAATCGCCGACGGGCAGATCGTCGAGAACAAGGCCGTCGGCATCGGTGACAGCTCTTTCATCGGCTATTCGGCGGACGGATCGATCCTGTACCTCGTCGACCAGGGCAGAACGTTCGAGGACGGCGCCATGCGCGCCGTTGCGGCCGATGACTTCGACCTGCTCCGCTCGCGCGAGCGCTTGAACGAGGGGGGGTATCGGCAGCCGCCATGAGCCCTGACGGGTCGCTCATCGCCACCGGCTCGTCCGATGGATTCGTCCGGGTCTGGTCCGCAGATACCTTCGCGTTGGTGCACGAGATCTCCATCGGCGACACCCAGGCCAACGGCGTTGCATTTGTCACCGGCACGCAGCTTGCCGTGACGCCCGTGGAGGGTGGCCTCCTCGTGTATGCCATCGACAACCAGGAGCTGCTCTCGATCGTGCGAGCCTCACTCAGCCGCGGTCTGACGGAGGCGGAGTGCGAACGGTTCAACTTCGGCGACACCTGCCCGACGCTCGCGGAGCTCCGGGGAGAGGAGTAACGAGGGCCCGCGGCTACGGGTGAGCCCTGCCCCAGCAGAACGGTCCTTCACGCGTGGGCTATGCCTCCCAGCCAAGGCCGGCGAGGCGCGGGGCCAAGTCATCGGGCTACCAGAGGGTCTTGACCGCCCGATGCACGGTGCGGTCGTTCAGGCGCCGCTGGATGACGCCTACCGATCGGTCGACCCAATCCTTATGCCGGAGGGCCGTGGGCGGCCTCGTCGACGAGGAAAATCACCCGCCCGGCGGCAGGAGGCCCCTCCGTGCCGACGGCCAGCTCGAGGACCCTTCCGCGTGGGTTCCCGCCGAGCGGATCCTCGGGATTCGGAAATGTCTCGTCGTACTCCGCCGCGCGAGCACGGTAGTAGCGGATCTGGTCGTCGATGAGGTCCCGGTCGTCCGGCCGGCCCATCAACGGCGCTCGGCTGGCACTCCGAGCGTGACTGCGGCCGCGACCGTAGCCGTGGCGAGGGCCATGGCCTGGCCGGTGGTCAGCGCCGCGTCACCGGCGAACAAGGCGGTCGCGGCACTCGGGATGGCTCCCAGCACGACCGGGACGAGGGTCCAGCCCAGGACGAGGACCGTGGGAGCCGTGGCGCCCGGGAGCCGGAGCACCCGTGTCGCCACGGCCGTCAGGACGCCGAGAAACGCGGCGAGCAGCAGGATGAGGACGAGGGCCGGCTGGTCGCGGGCACCGGATGCCTGCACGAGGCCGACGACCGCCTGGTAGGAAATGGCGACCGCGACCGCCAAGAGGGCGCCCAGGATCGCCGAACGAACTCCGATCACGTTGCGTCCTTCCTAAGGCGATCGGCCAGGCCGCGAGCGATGCGGTACGACTTGCCGGCGCCCATGACGAGCACGGCGTCGCCGGTGCCGACGTGGTCGGCGACGTACGACGTGGTCGCCTCGACGTCGCCGGTCGCGATGGCCGGAACCGCCGATGTGCGCTCGATGGCATCGGCCAGCGCCTCCGGGCTGGTCGAACGCATCGCCTCGGGCGTGTCCCGGCTGGCGAAGATATCCGCGATCACCACCTCGTCGGCTCCAATGAACGCGGTCGCGAAGTCATCGAGGAGCAGCGCGGTCCGGGAGTACATGTGGGGCTCGAACACCGCCCACAGCCGCCGGTCGTCGCCCACACGCTGCCTTGCCGCGGCCAGCGCCGCTCGGACCTCGGTCGGGTGGTGACCGTAGTCGTCGAAGATCGTCACCGTTGCGGTATCGGCAATGAGCTCCATCCGGCGTCCTGCCCCGGCGAACGTGGCGAGTCCGGCGGTGAGGCCATCGAGGTCGGCGCCGAGCGCGCGCGACATGATGATGGCCGCGGTCGCATTGAGCACGTTGTGGCCACCCGCCATCGACATCTCGAATCGACGGTCGAACAACGTAAATGAGGTCCCGCCGAGCGTGGCGACGACGTCGCTGGCCTCGATGTCGCCCCCGGGCCCGTAGCGGATGATCCGCCCGTCCCAGCCGGTGAGCCGTCTGACGAGCTCATCGGCGCCGGGGTCTCCGGCCGCGATGACGAGGCGACGGCCGTTGAGCCCAGGATGCGCCCCCATTCCCCGCACGAAGCGCTCGAACGAGCGCAGGACGGCCTCGGTATCGGCGAAGAAGTCCGGGTGGTCCATCTCGACGTTCGTGACGATGGCGCCCGCCGGATGGTAGTTGAGGAAGTTGTCGCTGAACTCATCGGCCTCGACCACGAACGGGGCCCCTTCGCCCATCCGAACCGACGCTCCCCAGGCCTCGATGTGCGCGCCGACCTCCACCGTGGGATCCAGCCCGGCGGCGGCGAGGAGATGGCCGAGGAGGGCTGTCGTGGTCGACTTGCCGTGTGTGCCCGTCACCCCGAGCGCGATCCTTCCCGGCGCCAGCTGGAGCTCTCCGAGGAGTGCCTGCCACGTGACGACCGGAATGCCACGCGCCTCCGCCGCGGAGAGCTCGGCGTGGTTCGGCACGGCACGCAGGGCAGGCGAGATTGCGACCCGCGTCACGTCTTCGAGATGGACAGGGTCGTGGCCCGCGGTGCAGACGATGCCGGCCGCGTCGAGCGCCGGCGTATAGGGTGAGGGGACGTCGACATCGCACCCGTCCACGATCGCGCCGGCATGGTGGAGGAGGAGGGCCGCTCCCGCCGCTCCCGACCCTGCCATGCCGATGATGTGGATCCGTTCCCCGTCCTCGATCACTCGTTAGCCTCCGATGCCATGCGGGCGGCCAGCTCGAGGCACGCGAGAGCGGACGCGCGCTTGTTCCCCTCGCGGTCGTGCCCCCACACGTGGCGCTCGACGACGAGCGGGCCGTCGCGGACCGCTGCCGACACATAGGTGAGGCCGACCGGTTTGTCGGCTGATCCGCCGTCTGGGCCGGCGATCCCCGTCACCGATACGGCGAGATACGCGGCCGGGAATCGACCGAGGGCGCCGTTGGTCATCCCTTCGGCAACCTCCGTTGACACGGCCCCGACGGTCGCGATCAACGCGGCCGGGACGCCGAGCAGTGACTCCTTGACCGCGTCGGAGTAGCTCACCACGCCACCGAGGTAGTGGTCGCTCGAGCCAGGGACCTGGGTGATCATGTGCCCCACCAGGCCGCCCGTGCAGGATTCCGCGGTGGCCATCTGCCATCGATGCCGGACGAGGGCTCGGCCCAGGCGCGTCGCCGCCCGCACCAGCTCGTCGTCGGATGGTGGGCGAGCCGTCGGCATCCGATCAGCGGTAGTTGATGAACTGGAGCGCGATCGGATAGTCGAGCGCCTTCAGGTCCGCGATCACCGCCTGGAGCTCGTCGCGCGACTTGGCCGATACGCGAACCGCGTCGCCCTGGATGGCGGGCTTCGTCTTCGGGAAGGCCTCGCGCACGTGCTTGCTGAGCTCCTTCGCCTGCTCGCTGGTCAGGCCCCTCCTGAGCGTGACCTCCTGCCGCACCGTCCCGCCGGCGGCCGGCTCGATCTTCCCCCACTCGAAGATCTTCAGGCTCAGGTTGCGGCGCACCGCCTTGGACTCGAGCAGATCCTTCGCCGCCCCCGCGCGGTAGTCGTCATCGGCGACCAGCACGATCGAGTCCTTGCCCAGCTCGTAGGCGACCTTGCTCCCCTTGAAGTCGTAGCGCGTCGCGATCTCGCGACGCGACTGGTCCAGCGCGTTGACGAGCTCCTGCTGGTCGAAATCGCTGACGATGTCGAACGATGAATCAGATGCCATGACTCCCCTATCTTGCTCTTCTCAGCCGCCGCTGCGGGTGATCTGCCACTCCACGACCGCCCCGTTGCCGCCCATGGCGCCGAGGCTGATCCCGTTGACCGTGAGCCTGACGGCGCCGGCGTTCCCGGCACGGACGCGGAGCGTTCGCTCGGCCGCAAGGTCGATCTCGTCGCCCGCCGAGCCGATGCCGCCGGAGATCCCGGCGACCGGCTCGCCATCCTGTTCGAGCTCGAGGTACGAGTCTCCGCCTTCGATCTGCAGTGTGGCACGCAACCCGGGCTCGGGCGCCACCGTCACGCGCCGCGTCTGGGCCGGACCGGTCGCCGATCCCACCGTGACGTCCCAGGTCCCCGGTGCCAGCGAGAGTGTTCCCGCGAAGGCGCCGGTCGTGTCCGGCTCGAGGACGAGGGGCTCGGGCGTCGTCGCCGGCTCAGGTGTCAGCTCGACGGTCTGGCCGGCCGCGTCGGCGACGGTGAAGCTCGGTGCGGCCGGCGTGACGACGACCGCCGAGACCGTCACCTGGGACCCGGTGGGCGCGGTTCCGCGCACGGCGATCGGCCCGCTGGTCGCCGTGTCCGCTTCCGGGGCTTCGAGCGTGACGGCAGCCGGTTCGGCGCTGGGGCTCACCGGTACATCCGCGACGACGTTGACGCGCCGGATGAACTCCTCGGAGGTCCGGTTGGTGACGGGGTCGAACGCCGAAAGGTGAATCTCGTTCGATCCCGGCAACAGGTTGACCGTGATCTGGAACACGCCGTCGGCGTCGGCGATCGCGCTCGGGTTCTCCGGCAGGCCGCGCACCATCACCGTCGCGTTCGGTGCCGTGGTGCCCCGGATCGTGATGGTGGAGCCCGTGTGCGCGGACACGTCGCCGGGCGGATCGCTGATGACGAGATCCGGCGTTCGAGCGAAATTCACGAACTCGTAGACGAGCCATGCCACGAGCGCACCCACCAGGACGGTGAGGATGGCGGCAGCAACCGCTCCGGGCGTGACGACGAAGGTCCTTCGGCGCCTGACCGCGATCGGCCGCGGAGCATGGGGTACGGACGCCCGATCGCTTGCGGTGCCGGCGTTCTCCAGTCGATACAGGTCGATCAGGTACTCGGGGTCGAGATCGAGAAATGCGGCGTAGTTGCGCAGGAAGCCCCGGGTGTACACGGCGCCCGGAAGCTCTCGATACTCGCCGAGTTCGAGTGCCGACAGGTACCGTTGCCGGATCTTTGTCTCACGCTCGACCTGGGCGAAATCGGCGCCCTTCGCCTCCCGCGCAGCGCGTAGCACGTCCCCGAGCCGGTGCCCGTCCTCGGTCACGCGTCCTCGCCCTCGTCGGGGTCGACGTCGCCGCCCCATCCATCTGACGTCACGAGCACCTCTCGGAACCGGCTGCCGTCTGCCGCGCCAACGATCCCGCGATCCTCCATCTGATCGAGGATCCGCGCCGCACGCGCATACCCGATCCGCAGGCGCCGCTGGAGCAGCGACGCCGACGCCTTGTCCGAGCGGCGCACGATGTCGACCGCCTGCGACAGGAGGGCATCCGCGTCGTCGTCCTCCTCGTCCTCGCCGGGCCGGCCGCCGGGCTTCCCGTCACGGCGTGGGGCCGTGATCTCAGGCCGGTACTGCGGCCCGCCCTGGGCTCGCCAGTGGCGTGCCACCGATTCAATCTCGGGATCGGTGACGAGGACACCCTGAAGGCGGACCGCGCGCGGCGCGTCGATCGGCTGGTAGAGCATGTCGCCGCGACCGAGCAGATCCTCGGCGCCGGTCGTGTCGAGGATCGTCCGGCTGTCGATGCCGGAGGTCATGGCGAACGCGATGCGGCTCGGGATGTTCGCCTTGATGAGCCCGGTGATGACCTGCACCGACGGCCGCTGGGTGGCAACGATGAGATGGATGCCGGTGGCTCGCGCCAGCTGCGCAATCCGCGTGATCGTGGCCTCGACCTCGTAGGCGCTGACCATCATGAGGTCGGCGAGCTCGTCAATGACGATGACGATGTACGGCATCCGCGGCTCACCGGCGCGAAGCGCCTCGTTGTACCCCGCGATGTTGCGCACGCCCCGAGCGGCGAACTCGCCGTACCGACTCTCCATGGTGCCGACCGTCCACTTCAGGGCATTGACCGCCTTGTCCGGCTCGACGATCACCTCGCACAGCAGGTGCGGAATTCCCTTGTACTGCGCCAGCTCGACGCGTTTGGGGTCGACGAGGATGAGCTTGACCTCGGCCGGCGTCGAGTTCATGAGGAAGCTGTCGATGATCGCGTTGACGCACACGCTCTTGCCCGATCCGGTGGCGCCCGCGATCAGCAGATGCGGCATCTTTGCGAGGTCCGCACTGAAGGGCTGGCCCGCCACGTCCTGGCCGAGCGCGAACGCGAGCTTCGACTTCTTCGACGCCTCGGCGTGGTTGCGGCTGGCGAGGACCTCCTTCAGCGTGACGAGGTCGAATGCGGAGTTCGGGATCTCGATCCCGACGTACGGCTCGCCGGGTATCGGTGCCTCGATGCGAATGCTGCGCGCGGCGAGCGCAAGCGCCAGGTTGTCCGACAGGCCCTCGATTCGGCTCAGCTTGATCCCCGGATCCACGTCGAGCGCGTACTGGGTGACCACCGGGCCTTCCTGGATTCGCGCCACCTTCACGCCGATGCCGAAGTGCGCAAGCGTCTCGCGGATGCGCTGACCCTTGGCCGTGAGGTCCATCTGGGCGGCGCTGGATTCCGGCGCATCAGCGAGCAGGTCGATGCCCGGGAGCTCCCACACCCGCTCCACGGCCTCGAGGGCGGCGTCCACGCCGTCCTGGCTGGCCGCCTCGGCCAGGTGCGCTTCCTCCGTGTGCTCGAGCTCTGTCTCGGTGGGCTGCGGCCGTCCGTCGTCGGCCTCGGCGACCACCGGGATGGGCGTGATGACCGCCGGGCGAGCCCCGACGCCGTCGGACGGTGTCGGTCGTTCGCGTCGGACGATGACCGGTGGCTCATCGTCGACGTCGCTGCTGCCGGCCAGGCGATCGCGCATCCGGTCGATGAGGCCGGGCCGATCCTCCGGTTCCTCCCTGGGTTCGGCCGCTGCCCGCGCGTCGGCGGCGCGTGGACGACGGGCGACGGCGGCTCGCCGTGCCTCCTCCGCGTCGATCTCTCGGCGTTCGTCGCGCCCGGCAAGGTACGCGGCGACGAGATCGCCGATCGTCATGTTGAAGTACAGCAGCAGCCCGACGGCGGCCATGAGGGCGAGGACGATCCATGCGCCGGCATTCCCCACGGCGCCGAGCAGGATGGCGCTCACCGCGAAGCCGATGGCTCCCCCACCCTGGCCGGCCGCGATGGCATCGGATCCTCCTCCGACGGCCAGGTGGAACATGCCGAGCAGTGCCAGCGCGAACACGGCGGCCCCGGACGCCGCCATCCAGCGCTCCGCCGGCATGGTCTTCATCCACAGCATGAGCGCGAACCCGGCGAGCAGCGGGGCCGCGAAGGCGATCCCCCATCCGAGTGAGGTCGTGAGCAGGTCATGCCACGGACGCACGATCGCGCCGGCGTCGGGCGCGAAGAGCGCGATGACGCTGATGATCGCCAGCAGCAGCAGCACGAATGCGAGCGCCTCGCGCACGAACCTCGCGCTGATGACCATCGGGCTCCGCTGACGGCGACGCCGCGTCGGGCGTCGCCTGGTCGTCGTCCTCCGTCGGGTCGCCACGTGCCGGGTCAGACCTCCATCACGATCGGCAGGATCATCGGCCGTCGCTTCGTGCGCTGGTGGAAGAACCGGCTGAGCGTATCGCGGATCTTCGTCTTCACGTAGCCGGCCTCGGCGTTGTGCTCATCCTCGTGACGCTGGCGCAGCGCATTCATCAGGTGATCGCGCGCCGCTCCCATGATCGGATCCTCCGGATCGGACAGGAAGCCACGGCTGACGAGGTCGGGCATGCCGACGGGCTGCCCGGTCTTCGCGTCGATCGTGAGCGCGACCATGACGACGCCGTCCGACGCGAGCATGCGCCGATCCCGGAGCACGACGCCGTCGATGCCATCGACCGCCGCGATGCCGTCGACGAGCACCGCCCCGGCGGTCACGCTCCCGGCCATCCTGGCGCCCGTGCCGTCGAACTCGACGACCTGCCCGTTCTCCAGCACGAAGATCTTGTCGACCCCCACGCCGGCGCCCTCGGCCAGCAGCGCGTGCTGGACGAGCATGCGGTACTCGCCGTGGATCGGGATGAAGTGCCGCGGCTTGACGAGGCCCAGCATGAGCTTCAGCTCCTCGCGGGAACCGTGCCCGGAGACGTGGCAATGCACGAGCGGCTCGTAGTGAACCATCGCCCCCTCCTTGAAGAGGTTGTCGATGGTCTTCGCGACCGCTTCCTCGTTGCCCGGAATTGGGCTGGCGGAGACGATCACCGTGTCACCCGGCTCGATCGTGATGTTGCGGTGGTCGCGGTTGCTCATGCGGGTCAGGCCGCTCATCGGCTCGCCCTGCGACCCGGTTGTCATGACGACCAGCTGGTCCTTGGCGAGCCGCTGCAGCTGATCCTTGCGAACGAGCGTGCCGTCGCGATCGTTCAGGTAGCCGCGCTCGAGGGCGATCGCCGTGTTCTGCTCCATGCTGCGACCGAGCGCGACCATCTTGCGGCCGTGGGCCCAGGCGGCGTCGATCACCTGCTGTACGCGGCCGATGTTGCTGGCGAAGGTTGCCACGATGACGCGGCCGGGCGCTTCCCCGACCAGCCGGTCCAGGCTCTCGCCGACCGTCGATTCGGAGAGCGTGTACCCCTCCTTCTCCGCCCGGGTGGAATCGCTGAGCAGGAAGTCGACCCCACGATTGCCGATCTCGGCGATCAGCCCGAGGTCCGCCCGCCGTCCGTCCGGCGGGGTGTGGTCGAACTTGAAGTCACCGGTATGCACGATCGTGCCGCGCGGCGTCTTGATGGCGTACCCCACGCCGTCGGGGATCGAGTGGTTGACGCGGAACGGCGTGATGCGGAACGAACCGACCGTGAACTCCTGTCCGGGCTCCACGACGTGGAGCGGAGTCGAGTCGAGCAGCTTGTGCTCGCGCAGCTTCCCCTGCACGAGCCCCTCGGTCAGGCGCGTCGCGTAGATCGGAGTGCCGGGGATCTTGGGCAGAACGTACGGCAGTGCCCCGGTGTGATCTTCGTGGCCGTGCGTGAGGATGATGCCGCGCACACGGTCGCGGTTCTCGGCCAGGTATGTGGCGTCCGGGATGACGAGGTCGATGCCGAGCATCTCCGGCTCCGGGAACGCCAGGCCGCAGTCGACCACGAGGATCTCGTCGTCGACCTCGATCACGGTGATGTTCTTGCCGACCTCGCCCACCCCGCCAAGCGGAATGATGCGCAGGGAATCGGGCATGGGAACTCCTAGAATAGGGTCATCTGTTCGGCGTCATCGGCCACCGCATCCGGATCGAGCTCCGGCTGCCTGGCTTCCTGCGCCTGGACCGATGCCGATCGCTCGTTCTCGAGCGCTCGACGAGCGTCCAGCAACGCCGCCGGCAGGCCTCGGATGTCACGCAACAGCGTCTCGCGCAACGAGGCCTGGTGCAGCGCCGCAGCAGGATGGTACATCGGGAAGATGTGCTGGCCGCCGTACGACCGACGCATCTGCCCGTGGATCGCGCCGATGCGCGACCCGGGGAGGTAGCGCTGCAGCGAATGCCGCCCGAGCGTCACGACGATCGCCGGCTGCAGGGCCTGTTCCTGGGCGTCGAGGTACGGGGCGCAGGCAGTCTTCTCTGCCGGTTCGGGGTCGCGATTGCCAGGCGGCCGGCACTTCACCACGTTGGTGATGAAGACGTCACCCCGCTCCCAGCCGATCGCGGCGAGCAGCTCGGAGAGCAGCTCCCCCGCCGGGCCCACGAACGGCCGGCCGGTTCGATCCTCCCGTGCGCCCGGTCCCTCCCCCACCAGCAGGACGTCGCTCTCGACATTGCCCTCGCCGGGAACCGCGAGCGTTCGGCCGGTCGACAGCGGGCAACGGGTGCAGACGCGGACGGCGTCCGCAATCTGCCCCAGGGTGGTTGCACTCCCGATCGGCTCGCTCGCGTCATCCATCGCGTGCGGTCGACGTGCCTCAGCTTCGGTCGCCGGCCTTGGCCATGTGCCGCTCCATTGCCGCGCGGCGGCTCAGGTTGACGCGACCCATGCGATCGATCTCGGTCACGATCACCATCAGCTCGTCGCCGATGCTGACCACGTCCTCGACGCGCGGGACGTGGTAGTCCGCGAGCTGGCTGATGTGGACCAGGCCTTCCTTGCCCGGCAGGATCTCGACGAAGGCACCGAAGTTCATGATCCGGGTCACCTTGCCGAGATACTCCTTGCCGACCTCGACGTCCTTGGTCAGGCCCTCGATCCAGGCGATCGCCTTCTTGGCGGCCTCGCCCGTGGTGGCGGCAATCTGAATCGTGCCGTCGTCCTCGACGTTGATCTGGGTACCGGTCTCGGCGGTGATCTGGCGGATCACCTTGCCGCCGGCGCCGATGACGTCCCGGATCTTGTCGACGGGGATCTTGATGGTCGTGATCCGCGGCGCGTACTGGCTGAGGTCTTCGCGGCTGGCGCTGATGACCTCGGTCATCTTGCCCAGAATGTGGAGCCGGGCATCCCGTGCCTGGTCGAGCGCATCACGCATGATCTCGATCGTGATGCCCCCGGTCTTGATGTCCATCTGGAGCGCCGTAACGCCGTCGGCCGTCCCGGTCACCTTGAAGTCCATGTCGCCGTAGGCGTCCTCCTTGCCGGTGATATCGGTCAGGACGGCGTAGCGGCCGGTCTCCTTGTCGGTGATAAGGCCCATCGCCGCTCCGGCGACGGGCGCTTTGATCGGCACACCGGCATCCATGAGTGCCAGGGTCGAGCCGCAGGTGGAGGCCATCGAGGTCGAGCCATTCGAGCTCACGCACTCGCTCACTACGCGGATGGCGTACGGGAACTCGCTGGCATCCGGCAGGACGGGAAGAAGTGCGCGCTCAGCAAGGGCGCCGTGGCCAATCTCGCGACGGCCGGGGCCACGCATGAACTTGGCCTCGCCGACGGAGTACGGCGGCATGTTGTAGTGGTGCATGTAGCGCTTCTCGGTCTCCGGGGAGATCGTGTCCATGCGCTGCACGTTGTTGGACGGGCCAAGCGTGGCGATGGAGAGCGCCTGCGTCTGCCCGCGGGTGAAGAGGCCCGATCCGTGCGTGCGCGGCAGGATGCCGACCTCCACGCTGATCGGACGGATGGTCTTCGTGTCGCGACCGTCGATGCGCACGTTCTCACTGAGGACGAGCTCGCGGACGGTAGCCTTGGTCACGGCGTCCATCAGCGGCGAGGCGATGCCGTGACGGCGCCGGATGTCCTCGAGCCGATCGCCCTGCTCGGTGCGGTTGTAGTTGTCGCGCGCGCCGCGCACTTCGTCGGCGATCTCCTGGCGCAGCGCATCGAGCCGCTCCGAGAGGCCGTTGGTGAAGTGAAGGAACAGCTCGGCGGTTGCCTCCGCATCCGGCATGGCGCGGTGTGCGGCGGCGTGATCGCGACCGAACACGAAACGGACCAGGTCAGCGAGCTTGTACGCGCCCGCATCGGGGTAGAGCTGGTAACCGAGCTCGAGCGTGTCGAACACGGCCGCCGGCGCCCACTTGCGGTCGTTCGGCAGATGGCGAAGCAGGAACGGTACATCGAACGCGGCGTTGTGAGCCACGATCGGGGTCTCGCCGACCCAGTCCACGAAGTTGCCGAGCACTTCCGCCGCGGTCGGCGCGTTGGCGACGTCCTCGGTCTTGATGCCGTGGACCTGGTGCCCGACGATCGGACGTCCGGGGTTCACCAGGGACTCGAAGCGGTCGACAATCTGCCCGTCCCGCAGCCGCAGCGCAGCGACATCAACGATGAATCCGGCCTCCGGCTTCATGGCCGTCGTCTCCAGATCGAAGACGACAAACTCATTCTGGCTCTGGGAGAGCATCTTGCCGAGACTGATGACCGATGCGGCCTTGGGGCCGATGAACGGAACCTTCTTCGGCGTCCCGGCCGAGGCGACCAGCTTCTCCTGGAGATCGATCGACTTCTGGAGCTCGCTGTGACCGTAGGCGATCGCGTCGGCCATGACCGCTTCGGGAAGGATCTTGGCGCCTGCCTCGACCATCATGACCGCCTCGCGGGTTCCCGCAACGACGAGGTCAAGCTCGCTGTCGGCGAGCTCGGTATTTGTCGGATTGGTGACGAATTCGCCGCCGATGCGTCCCACACGCACGGCGCCGACCGGACCCATGAACGGGATGTGGCTGATGCTCAGGGCCGCCGATGCGCCGTTCAGCGCGAGGATATCCGGATCATTCTCCTGGTCGGTCGACAGGACCGTCAGGACGACCTGCACGTCGTTGAAGTAGCCCTTCGGAAAGAGCGGACGCAGGGGTCGGTCGGTCAGGCGCATGGCCAGGATGGCCGCCTCCGACGGACGCGACTCGCGCTTGATGAAGCCGCCCGGGATCTTGCCCGCGGCGTACATCCGCTCCTCGTAGTCGACGGTGAGCGGGAAGAAGTCGGCCCCTTCGCGGGGCTCCTTGCCGGCAACCGCCGTTGCAAGGACAACGGTGTCGCCACAGCGGACGATGACCGCGCCATGAGCCTGCTCGGCGAGCTTGCCAGCTTCCATACTGAAGCTCTTGCCGCCGATTTCGGCCTCGTGTTTGATAGCCACTGATTCCTCCAGTGATATTGGGTGCGGCGTCCGACGCTCGATTCCCGTGGCGCACTCGCGTGAGCGCGGCGTCAGGCGGGGGTGGGTACCGCAGTTGAGGTGAGAAGTGCGAGACCCAAGGCAGGCGGCCCTGGGTCGATCGCAGTCGGTGTCTAGCGGCGCAGCCCCAGGCTGCCGATGACGGTGCGGTATCTGTCCACATCATTGCGGACCAGATACGCGAGCAGACGTCGGCGCTGCCCAACGAGCTTCAGAAGCCCGCGGCGCGAATGATTGTCTTTCGGGTAGCTGCGCAAATGCTCCGTCAGTGACTTGATCCGCTCGGTGAGAAGCGCAATCTGCACCTCGGGTGAACCTGTATCACCTTCGTGCGTGGCGTATTCGTCGACGACTGCGCTTTTCGCGTCCTTGGCGAGCGGCACGTATTCCTCCACATTCATTCTGTAACGCGGAAAGTTTAGCAGACGGACCTGTGGGTCGCCATTCGCACACTGGGCCATGCCATCGATCTCGCGGCGGACGGTCGCCCTCAGACATCACGGAATCTGGAGCCGCTGTCGTGCCTCGGCCTCATCCGCCCGCATCTGCATGACGAGCGCGTCGGCGTCGTCGAATCGGCGCTCCTCACGCAGTCGCGCGTCCAATTTCAGGTCGAACCTCGCGTCATACAGGTCGCCATCCCAATCGAGCAGGAAGGCCTCCACCAGGACCCGCCTGTCATCGTGGAACGTCGGGCGAACCCCGACACTGACCAGCGCCGCGTGGTCCGGTCCCACATCGCGCTCGGAAACACTGACGCGACCAAGGTAGATGCCCAGCGCCGGCAGCGCGGCGGGATAGTCGAATGCCAGGTTCGCCGTCGGGTACCCGAGCTCGCGTCCCCGCTCGTCGCCGTGGACCACGATCCCGCGCAGGAGCGGCGCCGATCCGATCAGGGCCGACGCCACCTCGATCTTCCCTTCGCGCAGCGCGGCGCGAATCCGTGACGATGAGATGACCTCGCCGTCGAAGGTGAGCGGCTCCACCGCGATGCAGTCCCATCCATTCTCCGCGCCGATTTCCGCAACGCGCTCGAGCGTGCCGGCCCGGGCACGTCCAAAGGCGCTCCCGGGCGTCATCGTGATGCCGCGCAGCTCGATGGCGGGGGCGAGGCCCGCAAGGAATGCCTCCGGCTCGAGATTTCGGAGTGCAGCATCGAAGCGGATCTCGAACGCGTGATCGACTCCGGCTGACCGCAGCCGCTCCAGCGTCAGCTCGCGCGGCAAGAGCCGGCCGATCGTTGTCCCGGGGCGAGT